>BJHG01000019.1 GCA_014191975.1 Methylococcaceae bacterium
TGTGCGTGGCCATGCAAAAGTCATGTGTCACTTGATGTTTGGTATTTTGGCGCTCACAGCGAATCAGATGCTGATGTTAGTCACCTGACTATTCAACTGATCGATTGAAAATGCGATTTTTTGAGTTTATAGGACGACTATGCTCTAAATTTGAGAAAAACCAAGTTATTCGCGACAATTCTCCTGTGAATGAACAACATTTTTAAAAAATTATGGTTTAGCATGGGTTAATCCCAACACACACTATTAAAACACATTAGTTTTGCAAGAGCCTCCATATTACTATTATTTTAGAATGTCGTCTAATTCCAATAGAATTAGTACTATTGGAATTTTTTTGTGGTGCTGTGTCATCGATTTCTCATGAAATAATATGAAACCAATAGGCTTTTGCTTTCAGAATAAGTAGCACAAACCGTGATTTCACAAACTGGAGATTTCAACAAATGCGTTACATAAGCAAAGTTAAAATTAACAAAATGTCAGCTTGTGTGTGATTATGGAATAATGCACAACAGTGAATTACAAAAATAAATCAAATACGGAGGACGTATGACCATTAAAAAAGTCGCATTAAACCAAGATAAACTAAATCAAATCGTCACAGATGCCCGTAAAAATCAAACCGAGCATGAAAAATCGTATCGAGGACAAGCCTTAAAAATGTATCCGCATATTTGCGGACGTTGTACACGAGAATTTACGAATGCAAATTTAACGGAGTTAACAGTTCATCACCGCAATCATAATCACGATGATAATCCTGCTGATGGTAGCAATTGGGAGCTTTTGTGTGTGTATTGTCACGATAATGAGCATCAACGTTTTGAAGAAACACGTTTTGGTTCAGGTTCAAATGGTTCAACAAATGTGCCACTTGGTTCACATAATCCGTTTGCAAATCTGAAAGGTTTGCTTGATGCGTCAAAATCTAAAACGTGATATTTGTACAAAACGTGTTATTTGAATTCACCAACTTTAGATATTCATGAATATACTCAGTACGTTACTTTGGACACCGGCATTTGGCGCGTTATTACTTGCCTTTATTTCGTATAAAAACATCCGTTTAATTCGTTCAATTGCTTACCTTTCGACGATTTTTGCTTTTTTGTTGAGTTGTAAGTTATTGCTTGATTTTGATTCGTCGAATGTCGATTTACAGTTTTTTGAGTATCAGTCGCTCAACCCTAAAATGGGTAGCAGTTACGCTTTAGGTGTAGATGGTTTGTCTTTGCCTATGGTTGTTTTGGCAACATTACTCACTTGTATTTCTTTGATTGCTTCATACACCATAAACGAGCGTGTGAAAGGTTATCACATCTGTTTATTGATGCTTGAATTTGGCATGTTGGGTGTATTTTTGGCGCAAGATTGGGCAGTTTTTTATATTTTTTGGGAAGTCACTCTCATACCCCTGTTTTTTCTTATCGACCGATGGGGTGGAAAACGTCGTCACGCTGCCAGCCTTAACTTCGTGCTTTACACGATGGGCGGTTCGATTTTCATGTTAATTAGCCTAATTGCCGCTTATGAATATGTGCCAGAACACGTTTCGTTAATGCAAGCGATGACCGCTGTTTCTGAGAACATGCCAAAAGATGAACAAGTTTGGGTTTTATTGGGTTTTCTGATTGGTTTTGGTGTGAAAATGCCAATTTTTCCATTGCATGGTTGGTTGCCGCTTGCACACGTTGAAGCCCCGAGTCCTGTCAGTATTTTGCTTTCAGGTGTGTTACTCAAAATGGGGGCTTATGGCTTAATTCGTGCGATTGTGATGTTGCCAGCAGCGGCACAAACTCTGCAACCGTTACTGATTTTTCTCGCATTATTTGGCATGATTTACGGTGGTTTGCTTGCGTGGCGACAAAGCGATTTAAAAGCCATGGTCGCATATTCATCGGTTAGTCATTTGGGAATTGTTTTGCTTGGCATTGCTTGCTTAAATCAAAGGGGATTAACAGGAGCAGTGTTACAAATGACTGCTCACGGCTTGATTGCAGGCGCGTTATTTTTACTGGTTGGTTTGCTTTATGAACGCACGCACACCCGCGATATTCAAGATTACAGCGCGTTAATCAAAGTCATGCCACGTTTTACATTTTTAACAACCATCGTTTTACTTGCCGCAATGGGATTACCTGGTTCGGTTGGATTTATCGCCGAATTTTATGCATTGCTAGGTGGTTTTGAGAAATGGGGCGCATTGATGGTATTTTTCAGTTTGAGTATTCTTATCAGCGCGGCATATTCGATGCGAACCATTGGATTGTTATTTACTGGTACCACCAAACCCGCAATGGAAAAAATTGCCGATTTGAATACACATGACACGCTCGCCGCAGGATTTTTAGTTTTGGGCATTGTATTTTTTGGTTTATTGCCCGCGTCGATGATTGATTTATCGCTAGCAACTATCACCAAAATGAATGACGTTATTCAATTGCAAATTAAGCCTTTGACCTAAATATGAAATCAACACATTCCCATTCTGCGCGTGAGCAAATTTTGCATGCTTTGCATCACCTAGACCACATTCTGCCCGCACAAGCTCCGATTTTAAATTTCGTGCATCACAATACGATTCACGGTTTTCAGCATTTGCCGTTTGAAGAAGCCTTAGCCGAATTTGAAAAATTGACGGGAATTGAAGGTTATTTGCCTGAAGCGCAACATCGCACCTTTTACGAAAAAGGGCGAATTGATGACAGTGATTTATTTGCCGCTTTGTCTGCAAATGCGAATTTGCAAAGTGAGCAAATTTTCTGTGAATTACCGAATAGAAAAATTTATCGCAAAGAGCTTTATCGTTTGGCAATGTTGTTTGATTTTTCAGCGATTTCTGCCAGTCAATTTACTTGGAAAATACAAGAATCAAACGTTTTAAAGCCAAATGAATCCTTGTGGCAACACATTTTAGACAAACTGGATTTGACAGAAACCGAATTACACGTTGAAGATTTATTCGATTTAACGCCTGAGCAAGTAGCAAATTGGCAAAATTCAAATTCAAAGCAACACGTTGAAGAATCGCTCACTAAATCATTTTCTGAAATTGGAAATACCGTCACTTTACGCGGATTTATTGCTAATTTAACTGGTATGGATTGTCTTAATTTTGTGCGTCCGCAACTTATTCGACTTTGTGCCAGTGCCTTAGATGAGGGCGTAGCAGCATGGTCTGTGCCAAATCGAAGTGACACGGGTTTGTATGGAATGTGGCGAGCAATGCTTGATTATGATGCCAATGCTTTTTTGGCAGAATTGCCGAATGCACCTGAATTACTCGCGCAACTTCCTGATGATGTGATTGATACGATTATTTTTCATCTTGAAGCGCAACACATTCCACAAGAAAAATGGGACGGTTATTTACAGCGACTTGCGTTAGAAATTCCAGGTTGGGCGGGAATGATAAATTGGCGCGAACAACATCTTGAATACACAACTGAAAACGATATAAAACCCAAACTTGCAGATTTTTTAGCGATTCGTTTAACGCTCGATAGACTATATTTGAATCAAATTTGCCGTGATTTTTGGCAATGCGACGCACGGCTAGACAAATTACAAACGTATTTTGAGAGAAATTTAGCAGAGTTTAGCGTTCGCAGTGAGTTTTATGCTGGGAATTTGCCTGAATATCTCAGTCAACAAGCGCAAGATGTATTGAATAAACCCTCTATCAAAAATAATTTTGAACAACTCGCCGATTTAATTTCGACGTGGCAAAACAGTCCTTTAGCTAAAACTAAAGAATCCATTTATGACGAAGGTTGGCGATTATTTTGCTTGTGTCAGCATTTGGATTTAAACGCTGCGAAAATCGAAGCGTTATCAAGTGATTTATTGCGTGAAATGTTGAAATTACTTGATGATTTTAACGATGAAGAACGCAATAAAATTTGGTTAGTTGCTTATGAACGGCATTATCGAAATCAAATTTTTCATGGATTAACCGAAAATTATCAGCGTGGACGTTGGTATAAACGTGAAAAACGCCCGTCTGCTCAATTGATTTTTTGCATGGATGACAGAGAAGAAGCGATTCGTCGGCATTTAGAAGAATTAAATCCAGAAATTGAAACGCTGGGTGCAGCGGGATTTTTTGGTGTTCCGATGAATTACAAAGGTTTGGACGATGAAAAAGTCACGCCACTTTGTCCAGTCGTCGTTGTGCCAAGTCATGAAGTGCAAGAAATCCCAACAGAACAAGGTTTGTCTGTTTTGCCCACGCATCAAAGTGGACGTAAAAAATTATTGCAAGCGGCGAATGTTTTGCATCAAAGTTTGCGTCGCAACACGGTCTTATCTTATCCGTTGATTGATGTTTTCGCACCTTTTACGCTGGCGAATTTGCTTGGAAAATCGTTAATTCCAAAACCACAAAATAGTTTGATGAATGGGCTTACACGATTTTTTATGCCTGAACCTGAAACAAAATTGCATTTTTCAGCTGAAAATAATAGTCGAGTTGCAACGCCCGAATTGCCGCGTTTAGGTTTTACTGACATCGAACAAGCTGATCGCGTGGCAGGATTTTTACGCAATACGGGCTTAACTTATGGTTTTGCTGAGATTGTGGTTTTAATGGGTCATGGTTCGATTAGCCAAAATAATCCACATTTAGCCGCTTACGATTGTGGCGCGTGTAGTGGAAGGCACGGTGGTCCAAATGCACGAGTATTTGCCGCAATGGCAAATCGTCCTGAAATTAGGATTCTACTGGCAGAGCGTGGCATTGAAATTCCAACCGATACTTGGTTTGTAGGTTCAGAACACAATACTTGTAACGAAATTATTGATTGGTACGACGTAAATGAAATATCAATCGAAAGGGCAAACGCATTCAAAGAATTACAACAACAATTACAACACGCTCAAAAAATGTCAGCGCATGAACGTTGCCGTCGTTTAGCGTCTGCACCAAAAAATCCCACACCTTCTAAAGCCTTGTTCCACATTCAAGAACGCGCCACTGATTTTTCTCAAGCACGCCCAGAATTAGGTCATGCAACGAATGCCTTTGCTGTTGTTGGACGTAGAGCGTTAACACAAGGTGCTTTTTTTGATAGACGTGCTTTTTTGATTTCTTACGACCCAACGCAAGACCCAGAAGGTAAAACACTTGAAGGTATTTTACTTGCGGTTGGGCCTGTGGGTGCGGGGATTAACTTGGAATACTATTTTTCAACCGTGAACAATGAGCGTTTTGGTTGCAGCACCAAAATACCTCATAACATCACG
Organism: Methylococcaceae bacterium; assembly: GCA_014191975.1. GTDB lineage: Bacteria > Pseudomonadota > Gammaproteobacteria > Methylococcales > Methylomonadaceae > UBA10906. The sequence goes on from BJHG01000019.1 coordinate 5,248, forward strand.
GGTTTATTTGCCGTCATGGAAGGTGCAAGTAGTGATTTACGAACGGGTTTACCAAGGCAAATGATTGAAATTCATGAGGCGATGCGTTTGCAAATTATTGTTGAAGCCAAAACGAGTGTTTTAGAACAAATTTATGCAAGGCAACCGAGTTTAAGTGAGTTAATTGGTGGTGGTTGGGTACATTTGAGTGCGAAAGATCCCGATTCAGAAGACATTTTTGTATTTGAACGCGGCGTTGGTTTTGTACGTTGGCAAGCTGAAAAACAAAATTTGCCGATTTATGAAAAATCATCGGATTATTATCCAAATCACAGTGAACCGTTACCACCTGTGTTAATTAAACAACCTGAATAATTATGAAAAATTTAGTCGTCTTTATTCCTCTAATTCCTTTACTTGCAGCCAGTTACATTGGGGTTTTGCATTTATTTAGCGTTCTCGACGGTGAAAAAAGTGAACGAATCACCGCCCGAATGGCAAATTATGCAATTGGACTTTCTTGTTTGTTGGCTTTAGCACTTTTGGGAACAGATTTATTTTCTCAAAATAACGATGTTTTAATCGTTGGCGAATGGCTAAATGTCAATGATTTATCCATTCAACTCCGTTTTTTTACGCATGGATTTAGCCTAAAACTTGCCGCTTTATTTTCGATTTTATTATTCATTGTGACGCGCTTTGCCGTGAATTATATGCACCGCGAGGCAGGTTTTCACCGCTTCTTTTTTGTGTTGAGTTTATTTTCAGCGGCAATGCTAATGCTCGTTTTATCTGCTAACACTGTCGGCACATTTATCGGTTGGGAAATTGCGGGGCTTTGTTCGTATTTGCTGATTGGTTATATGTACGATAGACAAACTGCAACCCAAAATGCCACACGAGTTTTTATTACAAATCGCATTGGTGATGCGGGTTTTGTCGCGGGCATTGGTTTGGGTTATCTTTGGTTAGGCAACACAAATTGGCTTGAAATGGGCGAATTGGCAAATCCACTTTCTAATCAACAAGCAGAATTATGTGCATTTTGTTTTGCCTTAGCGGCATTTGTGAAATCTGCTCAATTGCCTTTTACGCCTTGGCTGGCGCGTGCAATGGAAGGTCCTACGCCGTCGAGTGCTATTTTTTACGGCTCGGTGATGATTCACGCTGGCGTTTATTTGTTATTTTTGATTCAACCTTTATTAGCTCACGCGCCACTCGTTTCAATGTTGATTGCCATTGTCGGATTATTTACCGCGATTTATGCGACGGTTGTTGGGCTAACGCAAACCGATATAAAAAGTTCACTAATTTTTGCAACGTCAGGGCAACTCGGATTATTGTTTTTGGAATGTGGTTTAGGTTTTTGGGAATTGGCGATTTGGCATTTGTGCGCTCATGCCACAGTTCGAGCTTATCAATTACTTACTGCGCCATCGTTGCTGGTCAATGTCGCAAATAATCCGATAAAACCTGTTAATGCTTATTTGGCAAAAAATACCCGTTTTTATACTTACGCTTTGCAACGTTTTTGGCTTGAACCGTTAACGGATTTAATCATTGTTAAACCCATTCAAAACCTTGCAAGTGATTTGAATTATTTTGACAGACACATTCTGGATAATCTAATGGGTTCACCTGCGCCAGCCATTCGTGCAATTTCAAGTTTAGCGCAAGCCAAAGAACAACAAATTGGCGCACATCTTAATAACAACGAGAATTCATTTGCTCAAGGCAGTGGTTTTGCGGGGAAAATTACCCAATGGACAGCAGATATATTAGATTGGTTTGAAAGTCGTTTCATTTTGCGAGGTGTTTCAAAAGACGCGATTGATTACGGTAAGCGTTTAGGACGGATTTGCCAATCTTGTGAATTGATGTTGCTCAAACCGCGCTATTTAGCCTTATTTGTTTTCATTACTTTGCTGGTTGCTTTCTAAAATGGCGTTGGATATTTCCGTTAGTTCTTGGTCAGACGTTGCACAATTTCCGCTGCTGACTACTCTCACCCTTGTACCGTTAATTGCGATGATTGCCGTCTGGTACGCGAATTCTAAAAAACAAGCCTGGATTTTTGCGTATTTTGGCGCAAGCATTAACGTACTTTTGAGTGGTTATTTACTTTGGCTATTTGATGACAATAAACAAGGCATTCAGCTTGCCGAACAATTTGATTTATTCGGCTTGCATTATCGTGTGGGTTTGGACGGCGTAAATGTTTTGTTTATCCCGTTGACAGCAATTTTGACATTGCTGGCGTTAATTTATAGTTCGATTACGCGCCACGCTGAAGATAAATGTTTTATTTCAGCGTTGCTAGGTTATCAAGCTATTTTAATTGGTGCATTTTCAGCGTTGAATGTAATGCAATTTTGGTTGTGGTCTGCAATGGAACTCGCGCCTGTGATTTACTTAACGCTTCATGCAGGAACGGGGCAAAATCGCAAAAAACTGGTCACGCTTTTGGTGCAATACTGGGGTAGCGGACTGCTGATGACGTTTATTGGCTTTTTGGTTTTAGGGCTTGGCGTGGATGATAATCAGACAAGTTTTGACTGGCTCACGTTAGTTCAAAATAATGACCATTTGCACCATCATATTTTAATTTTTGTGTTGCTATTTTATGGCTTTGCGGTGCGAATGCCGCTGTTTCCATTTCACGGTTGGCTACCGATTTTAGCTGAACACGGCACGGTTGCCAGCGCAGCGATTTTTATCGTTGGCTTGAAATTGGGAATTTATGCCGTGATTCGTTTCATTTTACCTTTAGTGCCGCTGGTCGCCGAACATTGGGCAAACTTTGTAGTATTACTTGGTTTAATCAGTATTTTTTACGGCGCATTGCTCGCATTGATGCAAATTAACATTCGTCGTTTGTTAGCATTCGCGGTGATTAGCCACACAGGAATGCTGATTATTGGTATTTTTTCATTTGACGAACACGGTTTGGAAGGCACGATTTTATTGTCACTCACTTACGGTTTAGCTACAGCGGGAATGCTATTTTGCGTAGGCTTAATTTACGAACGTACACGAACGGCTTTTATTCCACGTTTAGGCGGTTTGTTTGATTCAAATACACCGATTGGTTTGCTGTTTTTAATCAGCGCGTTAAGCACAATGGTCATGCCTGGCACACCTGGATTTGATGCCGCGCATTTGCTTTTAGAAGGCTCAATTGAACAACACGGCTGGTGGGTGGCAATTACGATTTTAATCGGTAATGTTTTAGCAACCGCGTTTTTATTATGGACATTTCAACGGCTATTTATTGCGAATTGTAATCGAACGATTCAACCTTATGGCAGTTTGCATCATCCTGTTTTTAGCGAAAGTGTGATTGTTTTAGCGATTAGTTTGCTGTTAATTGGAACAGGTTTTGACACCACACCGCTACTTGATTTTATTGATAAAAAAGCCGCTAGCATTAGTAGTTCTTATCCAAAACTCACACATCAACCATGAACGTCGCAACTTTTCCAATGTTAAGTTTGATTCTTTTTTTCCCCTTTGTTGGTGTATTAGCGATTGCGGTTATAAATTCTGTTGAAATCGCAAAAAAAATTGCGTTGATGACAGCAATTATTGAACTGATTGCCACGTTAATTGTTACGTTTTCATTTGATGCAGAAGTCGCTGGATTTTCACAAGTCGAACGTTATCGCTGGATTCCGAATCTAAACGCGGAGTTTTTGCTCGGTGTTGATGGAATTTCAGTTTTATTTTTACCCGCTTCGGCATTGCTAACACTGATAACAATTCTTGCGTCGTGGAATAACGTTAATCATTTGTCGCGGTTACATTTTGCCTTGTTGCTGATTTTAGAAAGCGTCACGCTAGGCGTTTTTACTGCACTGGATATGTTGTTGTTTTTCTTATTTTGGGAAGCGACATTGCCGCCGATTTTTTTTCTTATCGGTTTGTGGGGAATTGGAGCGCAACGTCGAGAAGCCGCGTTGAAATACACGTTATTTATGTTGTTTGGCGGCGTGCCGTTGTTGTTTGCAATCATAGTTTTGGCGACAAATCACGCGACGCAAACGGGCGAATTATCGTTTAGTTTTTTGCAATTATTACAAACACCAATGGCAGACAATTTACAGCTAATTGTATTTTTACTGCTGGTTTTAGGCTTTGCGGTAAAAGCCCCGCTCGCACCGTTTCATACTTGGTTGCCAACGGTTGCCATGCAAGCACCGACACAAATTAGCGCGTTATTAATGGGTTTAAAATTAGGCGCATTTGGTTTATTACGTTTTGCTTTTCCACTTGCCCCACACGCAGCGGCGCATCACGCTTGGATTGTGGCGTTATTGGGTGCCGTGACGTTGGTTTATGCCGCGTTGATTGCGTTGAAACAAACCAATTTGCGCGAATTGTTAGCGTATTTGAGCATTAGTCACGTTGGTTTAGTTGTGTTGGGTATTGCGAGTTTGAATGAACAAAGTTTGCAAGGTGTGATTTTTCAACTGCTCAATTTTAGTTTGATTGCTAGTGGTTTGATGTTGCTTGCAGGTTTTATGCAACAACGATTTGGTTCAACTGAACTGATTCATTTGGGAGGATTGGCAAAAGTGATGCCGAAAATGACAGCCTTCTTTTTCTTGTTTAGTCTTGCCAGTATTGGAATGCCGTTAACTAGCGGTTTTCCTGCTGAAATATTGCTGATTATCGGCGTGATGAAAAATCATCTTGGTTTAGGCATTGCGGCATTATGTGGCGCAATTTTAGGTGCGGCAGCATTACTGACTTTTATTCGTGGTTCATTTTTAGGCGCGATTATTTATGAAAATCTAAAACAAACTAGCGATTTACGTCCGCGTGAATGGCTGGTTTTAGGTGTACCAATTTTGCTGGTGATAATTTTTGGTTTGTTTCCACAAATTATTTTGGATACGACCAAACATGCGGCGCAATTTTGGCTGAGTCGGCTTATTTTCTAAGGAGAACAACTTAAATGCGTCAACATCTAAACTGTGATATTCCAGCGGGTATTTCGATTTTTCTGATTGCCATTCCATTATCACTTGGTATTGCATTAGCCTCTGGCGCACCGCTATTTTCGGGACTTATTGCCAGTATTATCGGTGGTTTGATTGTTGCGCCATTAAGCGGTTCAGCATTAGGCATTAGTGGCGCGGCGGCAGGATTAGTTATTTTAATGTTGAGTGAAATTCAAGCACTCGGTTTTGCTGCCTTTTTGTTAGCGGTGATTTTAGCTGGCGTGTTTCAAATTTTAATGGGCTTGGTAAAAATGGGTTCGATTGCTCATTACTTCCCTAGTTCTGTGATCAAAGGAATGTTGTCTGGCATTGGCATCGTTATTTTTCTCAAACAAATTCCCCACGCGGTCGGTTACGATAGCGATTACGAAGGCGATTTATCTTTTTTTCAACCCGATAATTATTCTTCATTTAGTGAATTAGTCGAAATGTTGAAATTTTCGTCACCGACAGCAATTTTTATCGCGCTTATTTCGTTAGGGATTTTGATTTTATGGGAACGCCCCGCTTTCAAAAAAAGTAACTTTTTTCAAGTGTTGCATGGTACGTTAATCACGATTGTCGTTGGCATTTTGATTAACGAATTTTTACAAAATCATTATCCTGATTTGGCGTTAAAAGAATCACATTTGGTGAATTTGCCCGTTGCCGAAAATACGGGTGAATTATTGTCACAAATGCACAGCCCCGATTTTTCGCAATTTACGAATCCCGCTGTTTATGTTGCGGCATTGATGTTGGCATTTTTGGCAAGTTTAGAAACCTTGCTTGCAGTTGAAGCGGTTGATCGCTTGGATGTTTTCAAGCGCGTTACACCGCCGAATCGTGAGTTAGTCGTCCAAGGCATTGGCAATATCGCGTCAGGTTTATTGGGCGGTTTGCCAATTACGCAAGTTATTATTCGCAGTTCCATCAACGTTCAATCGGGTGCAAAAACAAAAGCGTCAGGCGTTATTTCAGGTGCATTTTTGTTGGTGACGGTCTGTTTAATTCCCGAATATCTGAACAAAATTCCGTTAGCGAGTTTGGCGAGTATTTTGTTGGTTGTGAGTTATAAATTAACGCACCCACGAGTTTTCAAAAAAATGTACAACGCGGGTTTTTATCATTTCATTCCGTTTATTGCCACGATTGTCGGGCTGATTTTGACCAATTTAATGATTGGCATTTTAATTGGCATGGCGGCGGCTTTGTTGTCGATTGTGTTAGAAAATTACAAAACCGTACAGTATTTTCGAGAAACCCACATCGGCAACAAAATCATTTTTCGCTTATCGGAACACGTTTCGTTTTTAAACAAAGCGATATTGAAACAAACCTTTGATCAATTGCCTGCGAATTCTGAAATTGTAATTGATGCAACACGCTCGAAATATCTTGATTACGATGTTTTTGAGGTAATTCGAGATTTCAAAAAAGAAGCTCCACTTAAAAACATTCAACTCACGCTGCAAAATGTGCGCGGTTTTGGAATTTTGAAGCCCGTTGAAAATGTTCAAGCTCACACTTATGAAAGCCAGCAAGCACTTACGTCTGCCGAAGTGTTGCAGGTTCTCAAAGACGGCAACGCGAATTTTGTGAATAATTTGGAATCAAATCGCAATTTTCTAGAACAAGTCAATGACACTAGCGATGGTCAATTTCCGATTGCGATTATTTTGAGCTGCATGGATTCACGTACCTCGACGGAATTGGTTTTTGATCAAGGGCTGGGTGATATATTTAGCACACGTGTTGCTGGAAATGTTGTGAATAATGACATTTTGGGAAGTATGGAATACGCTTGCCAAGTCGCGGGGTCAAAGCTAATTGTTGTTTTAGGACACACACATTGTGGCGCTATTAAAGGCGCGTGCGCTCAAGTAAAACTTGATCATTTAACAGGTTTGCTCGATAAGATTCAGCCTGCTGTGAATTGTATTTGCTCAAAAAATAACGTTACAGAAATTGGATGCCGTGACGATTTAATTCAAGAAGTCGCGGATAAAAATGTGCAGATAATGGTTGAGAAAATTAAGCAACGTAGTCAAGTTCTTAACGATTTATTACAAGCAAGAAAAATCGGAATTGTCGGTGGAATGTACGATATTGAAACTGGAAAAGTAAAATTTTACGAAGCGTAAATCGGAAATAACACTCTTCCTATTGATGTTGAAAGCCATATAAAAGCTGCCCTACGTGAAAATCCGGTGTACTGGAAAAATGAACATCCAGGCAACAATGCCCCTTATAGGCCGAAATCTTACCAATCCGAAATAAATTGCACTTGCTACTTGAATCCGCCTACTAAATTACCAGCAATTTTTCGAGTAATAATTTGAATTACCGTCATCGCGATAATACTCTTTACAATTCTCGCGGTTATAACCACGGGCGCGAGTTTGTCGTTCGTAATACTCGTATTCACGGCGTTCGAGTTCCATTTCACGCTGTCTTAATTGATCTTCTCGAATGTCTCGCTGCGTTAATTCTCGACGATAATTTCTGTCATTATTTTCATATTGCGGGTCATCATCGCGAGTGATGCCGTAGATTGTCGAACCGACAATCGCGCCACCAATAATCGCTGGTGCAATCCATTGATTACCACCGCCACGATGATGTCCGCCACGATGTCCATATCTGTGGGCATTCGCCATGAAAGGTAATGCCAATAAAAGTGCTGCAATAATTAATTTTGATTTCATGGTTTTTATTCTCCAGTTTGTAAAATTAACTGTGTTGAAATGATAACTAAATTCATAGTTTTAATCGATTACAACACCATCGAGACGACCAACATAATCACAACAATAAACGTTAGCGTAAACAGCACACCGCCAATCACATACGCAGACAATGAACCGTGTTCAAAATCTTGCTCACGATTTTTATTACTTTGAATACCGATTGCTGCTGCGAAAACGCTTTTAGCGACTTGAAGAATGCTTTGTTTTGACATCTTTTTTCTCCGTTCTAACAACGTGCGATGTTTCCACAGGCAAGCCCGCAAATTCAAATAATAAATCTAATTCTTTGCTGTTTAATTCCTGACATTTTCCTGTACGTAAACCGTCTGATAACACAACGGGTCCATAACGTACACGCATTAATCGACTGACCACAACATTTTGTGCTTCCCATAATCGACGAACTAAACGATTTCGACCTTCGCTTACGATAACGTGATACCACTTATTCGCACCTTCGCCACCCATGAAATAGATTTGATCAAATTTGGCTTCGCCGTCTTCAAGTTGCACGCCTTTTCGGAGTAATTCTATTTTTTCAGCAGGTACTTCGCCCAAAATTCGCACCGCATATTCACGTTCGACTTCAGTAGAGGGGTGCATCAATTTGTTGGCTAACTCACCGTTATTTGTAATCAGCAACAAGCCTGATGTGTTCACGTCTAAACGTCCTACCGCAATCCAGCGCGAGGTGTCTAATTTTGGTAAAGATGCAAAAATCGTTGGACGACCTTGTGGATCATTGCGCGTCACAATTTCGCCCGTTGGTTTGTGGTAAATCAAAACCCGTGTTGGTTGCACCGCAAATTTTTCCCAATGCAGCACGCGATCGTTAAGTTGTAAATAATCACCTGCTTTGAGATGTGCGCCTTGCTTGACTAGCACGCCGTTAATTTTTAAGCGCCCTTCGGTAATCCAACGTTCAATTTCACGTCGTGAAGCAACTCCGCCGCGTGCTAAAACTTTTTGAATCCTCTCACCATCTTTTGAGATTTCAACGTCAACGAGTCGCTTTTCAACGGGTTCTTTTCGAGCAAGGGTATTTGGACGTACATTTTCACGGCGCATTTGGCTCGCCGATTTATTAGGTTGTTTTTTATCGCGCAATGCGACGGGTTTATTGAGTTGTTTGGTTTTCACGTTTTTCCTGTAAATGTATTTTGACGTTAGTGTTAGTACAATAATTTTCTATTTATCCAGTCCGACAAAATCCCAAACTTGATGTGACATTGTTGCACCACTATTCTCAGGAACAGGTGCACCGTTTGGATAATTTAACGTATAAATACGTTTCGCATCGTTAGCTAAATCAATCATATTTAACTGTGAATAAGCATCTTGCAGGATTTCTAACGCAAATGGCACCGCAATCGAACGCGGATATTTTTCTATCACGGTTTTGGCGCGATTTACTGCTGCAATATAAGCCTTACGTTTCATGTAATAACGGGCAATGTTTATTTCGTGCATCGCTAAATTATTTTTAATCGCGACCGTGCGTTGTTGAGCATCGGCAACGTAATGACTTTTTGGATAGCGGCGCATCAATTCCGCGAAATTTTCCAGCGCGTCATTTGCGTGAACTTGATCACGTTGCGACGTATCGGTCGGCAAAAAACGATCTACAAAGGTAATTCCTCGATTGTAATTAACTAGCCCTTTTAAGTAATACGCATAATCGACGTGATTATCACGCGGATACGTTTTGATAAAACGGTCAGCCGCGTTAATCGCCGATTCGGCATCATTATTTTTATAATATGCATACGCGCTATCAAGTTGTGTTTGTGGCGCGGCATTATCAAATGGATAACGGGTCTCTAACGCCTCGTATAACTTAATCGCTTTGTCGTAATTACTTGCTTCCATTGTGATTTTGGCTTCGGAGCGAAATTTGTCCGCATTCCAACCTGCATAAGTTTCCTCATCGGTTGAACCGCCACCTCCAGCCAAGCTTTGCAGCGTTGCGCACCCAGTCAAAACGGTTAAAGAGAGAATTAAACAACAAACGGTTAAAAATTTAATTAGAATGGTGTGCATAAATTGTAGGATTTAGAAATGAATTTGCGCTAATCAAAAGCCTGTAAATCAGCGTATTTAGTGGTGTGAGTATAACTTAACAACTAATGAATTAAAAATATGACGATATTAACCACAGAAGTCCCGCATGAAATGGCAGGAATGCGTTTAGATGCAGTGCTTGCTGAATTATTTGATGATTATTCGCGTAGTAAATTACAAATATGGGTGAGAGCAGGGCGTGTAAAAGTGAATGGCGAGGATTTAAAACCGCGTGACAAATTAGTCGGTGGCGAATTTATTAGCCTCGATGCAGAACCTGAAGTCGTTATTGTTTATGAAGCGGAGAACATTCCACTTGATATTATTTTTGAAGATGACGATATTTTAATTTTAAATAAACCAGCAGGGTTAGTGGTTCATCCTGCGATTGGAAATTGGACAGGTACGTTGTTAAATGCGTTGTTATATCATTTGCCGCAGTTAGAAACGTTGCCACGTGCAGGTATCGTGCATCGCATCGACAAAGATACCAGTGGATTGTTAATGGTCGCGAAAACATTACAAGCACACAATCATTTAACCGAACAATTACAAGCTCGAACTATTCACCGTGAATATCAAGCAATTACTCACAATCGTATGATTGCGGGTGGCACGATTGATGATCCAATTGGGCGACATCCAACTGACCGTTTGCGTTATGCCGTGCGTGACAATGGCAAAGAAGCCGTGACGCACTATCGGGTAATTACACGCTTTAAACGCCACACGCACATTCAAGTGAAACTTGAAACGGGACGTACACATCAAATTCGTGTTCACATGGGACATGTTCGTTTTCCGTTGTTAGGCGATCCACTTTATAGTGGTCGTTTTAAATTACCCGCAAAGTGTGCCGAAGCATTAGAAGAGGTTTTGCGTAGTTTTAAGCGTCAGGCTTTGCACGCAGTAAAATTGGGATTAGTGCATCCGACAACGAGCGAATATATAGAATGGGAACAACCTTTACCCGTTGATATGTTGGATTTATTAACTGCGTTAGCAAAAAATGATGCTGAAGAAGAGCAATAATTTTATTTTTCCGAATTGGAATGTGCCACCGAATGTTCATGCGGTGATGACAACGCGCATTAAAGAAAATGCCCGATTCCCTTCAAAAAATGGGGAATGTTATGCCGATTTCAATTTAGCGACTCATGTTAATGATGATTTAGAGCGTGTTTTAGAAAATCGTCGTTTGCTTAAAACAGAATTATCTTTGCCAACAGAACCATTTTGGCTTGAGCAAATTCACAGTGATAAAGTGATTGAAGCAGGGCACGATTGGACTTTATTACAAGCGGACGCGAGTTTTTCAACGCAAAAAGACGTGGTTTGTGTTGTGCTGACAGCAGATTGTTTACCTGTTCTGATCTGTTCGACTGACGGCACACAAATCGCCGCCGTTCATGCAGGTTGGCGTGGGTTAGCGAATGGAATTATTTCAAATACCGTTGCCGCGTTGAAAACGAAAGATTTAATCGTTTGGTTAGGTGCGGCAATTGGTGTGGAACGTTTTGAAGTGGGTGACGATGTGCGCGACACGTTTTTGCAAAAATCGGCAGATTATTCTGTCGCATTCAAAGCGCATGAAAATGATTGGCTTGCTAACATTTATCAATTGGCACGAATCGAATTAGCACATTTAGGAATCACCGCTGTTTCTGGTGGTGAATTCTGCACCGTGACCGATGCAGAAAGATTTTATTCTTATCGTCGCGAAAAACAAACGGGACGAATGGCGACGTTGATTTGGCGAACGTAAATTATATGATTGCTGCTAGATGACCACTTGCTTCTAACCACGTTTTTCTATCGCTTGCCCGTTTTTTATTGAGCAATAAATCTAACATTCCTGCCGTTGCATCGAAATCATCCACCGTCAGTTGCACCAATCGGCGTGTATCGGGATTCATGGTGGTTTCGCGCAATTGACTCGGATTCATTTCGCCCAATCCTTTGAAACGTTGTATGTTGATTTGTCCTTTGATTTTTTCGGCTTTAATCCTGTCTAAAATTCCTTGGCGTTCCGATTCATCGAGTGCGTAAAAAACTCGTTTGCCCACATCAACACGATACAACGGCGGCATCGCGACAAAAACGTGACCATTTCGCACCAGCGCGTTGAAATGTTTATAAAATAACGCGCAAATCAACGTCGCAATATGATTTCCGTCCGAATCCGCGTCCGCCAAAATACACACCTTTCCATAACGCAACGCCTGCAAATCGTCCGAATCCGGCTCAATTCCTAACGCGACGGCAATATCGTGAATTTCTTGTGAAGCCATGACTTGCGACGATTCGACTTCCCATGTATTCAAAATTTTGCCACGTAACGGCATAATTGCTTGAAAATCGCGCTCGCGTGCTTGTTTCGCCGAACCGCCCGCTGAATCACCTTCGACCAAAAATAATTCGGTGCGGTTAATATCTTGAGCGGAACAATCCGCTAATTTTCCTGGCAACGCAGGTCCAGCCGTGATGCGTTTACGGATGATTTTTTTGTTTGAGCGCAGGCGTTTTTGTGCGCTGTTAATGATCAAATCAGCGATTTTTTCGCCTTCGTTGGTATGTGAATTGAGCCATAAACTAAAATTGTCTTTCACCACGCCTGAAATAAATGCCACACATTCCCGCGAACTTAATCGCTCTTTGGTTTGTCCTGAAAATTGTGGATCTTCGAGTTTCACCGACAATACAAAATGGCAATGTTCCCAAACGTCTTCTGGCGCGATTTTTACACCGCGCGGCAATAAATCGCGAATGTTGCAAAATTCCCGAATTGCTTCGGTTAATCCCGCGCGTAAACCGTTGACGTGCGTCCCGCCTTGCGCCGTTGGAACGAGATTGACGTAACTTTCAGTGACCATTTCAGACGGATTTTCGACTGCCCACAAAACGCCCCATTCAACCGCTTCGTGGTCTGCGCTCATGTTGCCCATAAATGGTGTTTCGGGAAAAAATTCCAAATCGCCAATGCGGTCGCGCAAATAATCCTGCAATCCGTTTTGATAACACCATTCTAAATTTTCGTCGGCTTGTTCGATTTTTAAGGTAATTTTCAAACCCGCACACAAAACCGCTTTGGCACGTAAAACATGTTTGAGTTTTGAAACTGACACTTTGGGTGAATCAAAATAGCGTTCGTTCGGCATGAAATAAACTGTTGTTCCGGTGTTATTTTTGCCGACCGTGCCAGTTTCGAGCAATTCAGTTTGTTTTTCGCCATCTGCAAAACGCATTGAATAGATTTTGCCGCCGCGTTTGACGGTGACTTCTAATTCGCGCGACAACGCATTCACTACCGAAATTCCCACGCCGTGTAAACCGCCCGAAAATTGGTAATTTTTATTAGAGAATTTTCCGCCTGCGTGCAATTGCGTCAAAATCACTTCTACACCAGTCATACCTTGTTCGGGGTGCATATCTATAGGCATGCCTCGACCGTTATCACTGACTGAAATACCGCCATCTTTGTGTAAGATTACGTCTATTTGTGAAGCGTGACCCGCCAATGCTTCATCGACACTATTGTCGATAACTTCTTGCGCCAAATGATTAGGTCGCGTGGTGTCGGTGTACATGCCAGGGCGTTTTCGGACAGGTTCTAAGCCCGTCAAAACTTCGATGGCTGCGGCGGTGTAAGACGTTGGATTACTCATAGGTATTTTTTGTAGAAGGTTTAAAGTAGGAAATCAAAGTTGTGTAACTGCACATTCTAGTCGTAATTAACACACGCTTCGTTTAAAATATGCAACTTCAAAGACGCGCCCGTAGCTCAGCTGGATAGAGCGCAGCCCTCCGGAGGCTGAGGTCAGAGGTTCGAATCCGCTCGGGCGCACCAATTATTCAAAATATCGGATGGTCGGATGGTACGAATCATTCTAAAAAATTCGACATAAACAATTTTTCGAACAAAATTACGTTTTCATGATCTTTAAGGTTATTGAGAAAGAGTTTAATTCAAAAACAACGAATGATGATTGATCAATTGCGGCAATTCATTATTCAATATCAAAAAAAAAATTATAACAATTTCACATGAAAACTCCCCGATTAGCTTGGGCGATGACTGGCTCAGGACATTACATTACCGAATGCGTTGAATTTTTATTGACGCTTGAAAACGTCGATTTATACATCAGCCAAGCAGGCGAAGAAGTTCTAAAAATGTACGGCGTTTCACTCAGTGATTTGCGCGAAAAAATGCCTGTTTATCGCGACAAAACCGCCTCCTGTCCACCCGTTGGACACTTTTACAAAGGCTATTACCACACGTTTGTTCTCGCGCCCGCGACTTCTAACACGATTGCAAAATGCGTGTTAGGCATCGCCGATTCTCTCGTTACCAATCTATATTCACAAGCTGGAAAATGCCGCGTGCCAAGCATCGTTTATCCGTGCGACATTGCGCCCGAAATGGAAACCACCGCTCCGAGTGGGAAAGTCATGGTTTATCCCCGAAAAATTGATTTAGATGGCACAGAAAAAATTCGTCAATTTGAATATACCACCGTTGTCGAAAGCGTTGACGCCCTGATTTCAACTGTTCAGGAACGCTTAACCACTTTAAAAAACCAATGACTACAATCAGCATCGACACCCAACGCGACCGCGCCGCAAAATTCGCAAAACAATTTGAAACCGCCAGTTATGAAATGGGACAGGCACAACGATTTGTCACCGATTTTTGTGAAATTTTCGGGATTGACCACCGCCGTTTGTTAGATTTTGAAACACGGGTAAAAAAATCAGGCGGCAAACGCGGACGAATCGACGCATTTATTCCGAGCTTGTTACTGGTTGAAATGAAATCAGCAGGCGAAGATTTAGACAAAGCCTACGCGCAGGCAACCGAGTATTTTCACGGCTTGAAAAATGAAGAATTGCCGCGCTCCGTGTTGGTGAGCGACTTTCAAAACTTGCATCTTTATAACCTCGAAACTCACACCGAACCCGTAAAAATCAAACTCGCAGACTTAGCCCAGAAAATTGACCATTTTCAATTTTTAGCAGGCTACGAACGGATTGCGATTGAAAACCAGCAGAAAATAATTTGTACGACAATTGATTTGTTTGCAGGCATTGGCGGCATTCGTTTAGGTTTTGAATCTCAACGCTGTAAAAACGTTTTTTCTTCCGAGTGGGACAAAGACACTCAAAAAATGTACCAAGAAAATTTTGGTGAAATGCCACACGGCGACATCAATTTTATTGAACCTAACGACATCCCAGATCACGATATTTTATTAGCAGGCTTTTATGGAAATTACTAATAGAGATAAGGCTGTTCTTATTGGTTTATATCTTTCAAAATTTGACATTGAAGGGCTTAAAAATTTTGGTTTTTCTAGTTTTACCGAAGCATTCAATACATTTGGCTATGCTATTGGAGTTAAGCCTGCATCATTGAAGAATTATCGAGATGAATTTGATCCTTTGTTTCCAAATCCAAGAAAAGGTTGGCATAAAAGAGAAATTAGAGATTATTGTAAAAGTTGTTACCACAAATATAAAGACTGGCAGCTAAATACTTTTTCTGAATTTATTAAATGTATTGTTTATCCTCACTACGAAACCCAAATATTTGCTGAAAGAATTTTTTATGATCACGAAAAAATAGAACAAACTACATTTGCAAAAAGATTAGCAACAGGGCAAGCCGCAGAACAATACTTTAGAGATGTCTATAATAAAATTCCCATTTTTGAAGATTTTATTTTGGAAGATACAACTAAACTTGGATGCGGGTTTGACTTTAAGTTACATTCAAATGCAAGTGATAAATTCCTTGCCATTGAGGTAAAAGGCATAAATGGTTCGTCTGGCAATATTATGCTAACTGAAAAAGAACTTAAAATTGTAAATTATCTAAAAGATAATTACTACGTTTTCGTTGTAAAGAATTTTGTTGATAAACCAGAGCATATTTATTTTCAAGATCCTCTAAATTGCACTTTAAAATTTGAAAAAACGGAAAGCAAAATAATTCAGATAAATTACAGCGCAAAAATTTAACAAATGAAAATATATAAAATTAGTAAGCCGATAATAACAACATTATGGGTTGAATGTGGTTCAGAAGTTGAAGCAATGAATTGGGCAAATAAAATTGTAGCGACAATTGAAGATGAAAATGGAGTGTTTATTTCCTCGAATGCAATTCGCTATTTTGAAGCAGAAGCAATTGATTCAGAAGTAAAAATTTTGGAAATTACAGATGAAGCCTGAAACTATGCTTTCAGATTTGACGACTTATCGCACAAAATCAAAAAAGTGGCGGGATGTAATTTGTATTCAATTTTTAGGTCGTACAAGTACATCGTCGGCACGTTATCAAGATGATATTTTTAACGATAATGCCGTGCCACCAGCTGTTTTAGCAATCCTAGGTCAAGAAAATAGAGATACAAATGGGATTGTTGAAGCCTATGTTTATCGAAAATTTTTACAACGTTTTAGCCAAATGTCTACAGGGTTAGATTATTGCGTCACACACGACAAAACAAATTTTCAGCTAGACGAATTTTTGGCGATGTTCTGGCATGAACCTGGATTGCGCCGAAGCATAGATAAAGTTTATGAAATCATTGTTTATGTGTTATTTGCCGTTTTGGTTGAAGCTCTTGAAGTTTCTGTTGAAGTCAGTATGAATCCTAATAAAACCGATATTCTCAACGAATTTGCTGATTTTGCGAAAAGCGTTATTCAACTTACACCTGAACAAACCACAATAAATCTTAAAGCCAGAATAAACCGTGTTGGCGTGACGAATGCGGCTGATCGTGGGCTTGATATGTGGGCAAATTTTGGTTTAGCGATTCAAATTAAACATCTTTCTTTAACTGAAGAATTAGCTGAAAACATTGTTTCGTCAGTGTCAACTGACCGTATTGTCATTGTTTGTAAAGATACAGAACAAAAAATAATCGTTTCGTTGTTAAATCAAATGGGCTGGAAATCAAAAATTCAAAGCATCGTTACTGAAAGTGATTTGTTGAGATGGTACGAAAAATCCTTGCGAGGCAAATTTTCTAATTCGGTTGGTAATGCTGTGTTGAAAAAACTATCAGACGAAATACAAGTTGAATTCCCAACAACCGACAAAAAAGAATTTCTGCAATTTATCGAAAAACGTGGTTATGACAAACTGACTAACGAAAGTTGGAAATGAAAAAGGACGACGCGACACGGGTGGCGTTTTTGTTTGAGAAATATCAGGAATTGGTTGCGCCGTTGGTGGAGGTTGAGAAGGTGAAAAAAATGGGACGGAAAAGTTCGGTGATTTAAACAAGCTAATCAATCAAACTGTCATTCATCTGGCGGTTTTTTTATTCTTTAAATATGGAAAATTTTTCTATATCATTCACCAATGACAACAAAACAACGCTTCCGTAATAAATACACACTCCAAGTTAGAGAACGCGACCACAATCCGCCACATGTTCATTTTTATGGTGCGGGTTATGACGTAATAATTCTCCTTGAATCACTTGAATTTAGTGGAAATTTTCCATCAAATACAATTCAAAACGAAGTGATGGCATGGGTTGGTGAAAATCAAAATGAACTTTTTAAGGAATGGTATCTATGGCACACGAAATGAAACGTCCTCGATTTAAATCAGTTGAGGTATTAGAGGATTTTAAAATTCGAGCAACATTTATCAATGACAGTATTTTTACCATTGATTTCAAACCATTTTTTGCAGAATCGCCGCGATTACGTGAATTGCTTGGCAAACAAACCGTATTTGAAAAAGCGGCAATCATTGAAGGCGAAGGTTGGGCGGTGGAATGGCAAGATTTAGATATTCAAATTGGCGCGGATACACTTTGGTTAGACGCACAAGCACAAAATGCAACTGATGAAAATACGAAAATTTTTGCAACGTGGCGGGCGCGTAACGGTTTATCGCTTGCTGAGGCGGCGAAAGCGTTAGGCATGACTTCACGCACGATGAGTGCTTATGGAACAGGACAACGCCCAGTTCCGCGTTATATTGCGCTTGCTTGTAAAGGTTGGGAAGCTGAAAAAAAATCCCTTAGCGTATGACCACAATCAGCCTCGACACTCAACGCAACCGTGCCACAAAATTCGCCAAACAATTTGAAATCGCTAGTTATGAAATGGACGTTGGTTGCGCCGTTGGTGGAGGTTGAGCAAATTACAAAAACTAAAAAATCGAAGGTGAAAAAATGAGCTACGCAATTGAGCAACAAGAATGGCAAAATTTGCCAGAACACGCACAACGTGAAATTTATGATTTTTTTCTGTTCATAAAACAACGTTATGCAACGCCAACCCAACCCGAAAATGAACTAAGCGAATTAACGGCTTTTTCAAATCACAGTGCGAATCTTGTTGAAGAATGGGCGAGTGAAAAAGAGGACGAAATATGGACATAAAAACCGCAGACGTTGTGTTGTGCGAGTTTTATTTTAGCGATTTGAAAGCGAGTAAAAATCGTCCTGTTTTGGTATTAAAAAATAATTTGCCTTACGATGATTTCGTCGGTTTGCCGATTAGTAGCCAGCTGGACAAGTTGCACGAAGGCGAAGTTGAGATTGATAATTCGATGTTTCAATTTGGTGGTATTCCAAAAAAATCGAAAATAATTATTCGGAAGCCGTTTGTGATTTCAAAAAATGTGGTGATTAAAAAATACGGTTCACTCAATCAAAGCGATTTTGAAAAGTATCATCGATTATTTTGTCAGTATTTCGGTTGTGACTGCGTTTGAGAAATATCAGAACTTGGTTGCGCCGTTGGTGGTTGAGAAGGTGAAAAATTAAACAAAAGGATTTCATGACAGAACACATTTTATTTTTAACGGGTTCACTCGCTGAAAAACAGTTGCGAAGTATTTTAGAAAAAATGCAGCCCGAATTTACTTACACGGTGCATCAATTAGGTCTGAAAGTCTCGGCGTTAATGACTACAGACATGATTGCGCGTCGGCTCACCGATACATTCGGCGCGACAAAAATCATTCTTCCGGGTCGGTGTCGTGGCGATATAATCGCGCTTTCTGAAAAATTGGGCATTCCTGTCGAACGTGGCACGGAAGAAGTGAAAGATTTGCCGTTATTTTTTGGTAAGAAAATCCAGATTGTGAATTTAGATAATTACAGCGTGAAAATCTTTGCTGAAATTACCGACGCGCCAAATTTAACCGTGCTTGAAATTTTGAATCGTGCCGCCTATTATCGAAGGAATGGCGCGGATGTGATTGATTTGGGGTGTTTACCGAGTACGCCATTTCCGCACATGGAAGACGCGATTTCTGCGTTAAAACAAGCGGGTTTTTTGGTGAGTTTGGATTCGCTCGACACTGTGGATTTATTGCGAGGCGGCAAGGCTGGCGCGGATTATTTGTTGAGTTTGCATGAATCTACGATGTGGATTGCGGACGAAGTGAACGCCACGCCGATTATTATTCCCGAAACGCATACCGATTTAGACTCGCTCGATCGGGCGATTAAAATCATGCAGGCGAAAAACCGTCCATTTGTCGTTGACCCAATTTTAGACCCGATTCATTTTGGTTTTACCGCGTCGATTGTGCGTTATCACGAAGTTCGAAAAAATCATCCCGACGTAGAAATGATGATGGGTGTGGGCAATATTACTGAATTGACACACGCCGACACCGCTGGCATGAATGCGATATTGATGGGAATGTGTTCGGAGTTGAATATCAATCATATTTTAGCGACTGAAGTCAGCAATCATGCGGCGCGAGCGATAAAAGAAGCGGATTTAGCGCGGCGCATTATGTTTGCCGCCAAAGAACATGACACGTTGCCAAAACATATCAATTCGGGTTTGATGGCGTTGCACGAACCCGCCGCTTTTCCATATTCGTTGGATGAAATTCAAGAACTCGCGGCGCAAATAAAAGATCCGAGTTATCGCATTCAAATCAGTGAAAACGCCGTGCATATTTTTAATCGTGACGGTTTTCACAGCGCGACCGATCCGTTTGAATTATTCCCAAAGTTAGGCGTTGAAAACGATGGCGGTCATGCGTTTTATTTGGGTGTGGAATTGGCACGTGCTGAAATTGCCCAAAAATTAGGCAAGCGTTTTAATCAAGATCAATCGTTGGATTGGGGTTGCGCGGTGGATTCAACAGAATCTGAAATCGATTTGCACACCTTCAAACCCGCTGGAACTACATTAAAAAAATGAATACGCTACCGCAACGCAGTTCAATACGTTTACGTCATTATGATTATTCGCAGGCGGGTTTCTATTTTGTTACGATTTGTACGCACGAAAAACAGGCGTTATTTGGTGAAATTATCACTGGGGAAATGCGTTTAAACCTTGCGGGAATCATTGCACAATCGGAATGGCATAAAACGGGGTTGATGCGTGAAAAAATTATTTTGCATGATTTTGTGGTGATGCCAAATCATGTTCATGGAATTATCGAAATTGTGAATTTAAACGATATAACCTCCGCCAATTATCCAAATGTAGGGGCGCACTGCGTGCGCCCGCATAACGACAGCATTCACGACGACGACAATTCCGTCTATTATCCAAATTCTGTTATTGGTGGGCGCACGCAGTGCGCCCCTGCGCTGGGTTTTGTGATTCAAGGTTATAAAGCCGCTGTCACAAAACAAATCAATTTGCTGTGTGGTGTTACAGGTCAAAAAATCTGGCAACGTAATTACCATGAACACGTTATTCGCAACGAAGCCTCTTACCTAAAAATTGCCGAATATGTTCAAACCAATCCGTTAAAATGGCACGACGACCGTTACCACTTCTAACTTTATTATCATGATTCAAGAACTTATTGTTACCACCCAAAATGCCGCTGGCGTTCCACATCTCGCACCGATGGGCGTTCACGTTCACGGCGACGAAATCCACATTTTGCCATTTCGACCGTCAACCACTTTAGCGAATTTACTCGAAACCAAATCCGCCGTTTTAAATTATTGCGACGACGTGCGAATTTTTGCAGGCTGTTTAACAGGGCGGCGTGATTGGATTTTAAACGGTTTAGTTTTGGATGGCGCGTTGGCGCATAGCGAACTTCAATTAGTGCGAATTATTGACGATGACACCCGCCCGACCTTGATTTGTAAAATTTTAAACACCGTCAATCACGCGCCATTTATGGGATTTAATCGCGCTCAATTCGCCGTTTTGGAAGCGGCGATTTTGGTCAGTCGTTTGCACATGTTGCCGCTAGAAAAAATCGACAGCGAAATTGCCTATTTAAAAATTGGTTTAGACAAAACCGCTGGTGAACGTGAATTAGAAGCGTGGCTGTGTTTAATGGACGTGATTGAAACGTTCAAAAGGGAAAATTCAAAATGACAGGAATGTTAGCCAGTATTAAAAATTTACGCGAAGCAGAATTCGTTTTAAACGCCAACGTCGATATTATCGATTTGAAGCAACCCGAATTTGGTGCGTTAGGCGCATTGCCCGTCGAATTGGTCGCAGAAATTGTTCAAAAAATCAACAGCCGTTGTCCGGTTAGCGCGACGGTGGGCGATCTGCCAATGGACGCAGATGTGATTTTTAAAGCTGTTTCAGAAATGGCAAAAACGGGTGTGGATTTTGTCAAAATCGGCTTTTTTCCTGATGGCGATTGGCTGTCGATTGTGCAAAAACTGGGCGATTTAACAGAAAATACACGTTTGATTGCGGTATTATTTGCCGATGAAAAGCCTGGTTTTGCTATTATTTCAGAATTGAAAAAGGCGAGTTTTGCCGGCGTAATGCTCGACACAATGCACAAAAAAAATGGTTCATTGACCCAAATAATGTCGCACGAAACAATTGCTGAATTTGTTGAACTTGCTAAAAAAGAAGCATTAATTTGTGGTTTAGCGGGTTCGTTGCGATTAGAAAATATTGGGGAATTGTTGACTTTTGACGTAGATTATTTGGGTTTTCGTGGCGCGTTGTGCAATCAAAATAATCGTGTAGCACAATTAGATTTGAATGCACTTCAAAAAATACGACACGCCATTCCAACTAAAAATAACGCCCATTAATTAAAAAGTGCGCCACGATACTACCAACATAACCAAGAGCAATAACGGGTGTCCATTTTAAATGGTTTGTAAAGGTGTAAATGCCTTTTGCCTGCCCCATTAACCCGACACCTGCCGCTGAACCAACCGCTAACAAACTGCCACCAACTCCGGCCGTTAAAGTCACTAGAAGCCATTGACCTTCAGAAATATTCGGCATCATCGTTAAAACTGCCAACATAATAGTGCCGTTATCCACAAATGCTGACGCAATACCAACCATAATGTTTGCAACTGTCGGATCAATTTCACCGTATAAATAATTTGAAGTTAGAGTTAAATATCCAATAAAACTCAATCCACTAACACTTAACATAACACCATAGAAAAAGAGTAGCGTGTCCCATTCCAAATTTGCAACTTTTTGAAAAACGTCAAACGATTGTCCAGATTTTTGGTGTTCTTGAATGTCTAACGCTTCTGTTAATTGGTGAGAAGTGATGATATGTTCTTGCACCAATACGTCACCAAGACGTGATGATTTACTTTCAGATTGCTCAGATACTTGAATAGCTAAGGCTTCTTGTAATTGGTCTGATGTAATAATATGTTCTTGAACCAAAAGCACGCCAAGAGGAGATGCTGGCACTTGATGTATCTGGGTTTGTATCGCTTCATCCAAGTGTATATCTAAAACGTCAGTCATTTTTTCAGTTTTTTGCAGATAAAAACTAAAAAACTGTAGATATGTTAAACCCAGCATCATTCCCGCAGCAGGTGGTAGATGTAGAAAGTTTTCAAAGCATGTTGCCGTAATAATTGTCAGCAAAAACAAAGCAATAATCACAAAACCACCACGTTTCATATCTTTAACTTCTGAAACGGCATCTGGTGTTTCAGCTGGAATCCAAAAGTGCATGACCGCTGCTGGCAATGTGAAATTGATAATGGCAGGAATTAATAATGAAAAGAAATCCGCGAATGGCACAACGCCTTTTTGCCAAACAAGTAACGTCGTAATATCACCAAATGGGCTAAATGACCCACCTGCATTTGATGCAACCACCACGTTAATACAGGCAATTGTTACAAATTGACGATTATTTTTACCCATTGCCAAAATAACAGACCCCATTAACAACGCCGTTGTTAAATTATTGCAAACTGAAGAAATGAAAAATGCTTGAATGCCTGTAATCCAAAACAATTGGCGATAAGTAAAATTTTTACTTAGCAACCAAATACGCAAACTTTCAAAAACACCTCGATCTTCCATTGCGTTTAAATAGGTCATTGAAACCATGATAAACAAAAATAATTCGACGTAACTTTCTAATGAAGCTCGAAACGCTGCACCTGCTTGTTCAGTCATTCCACCCTGAACATAAATAAATGCAATTAAAATCCAAATGCCGCTAGCCGCAAAAACCATCGGTTTTGATTTACGAAGTTCCGTTATTTCTTCTGACATGGCCAATAAATATGCGCCAACAAATAAAACTAACGCAGCATAACCAACCCAATGTGTTGTTAAATTAAGCGGTATATTGCTTGTTTTTTCTGTAGCGAAACTTAAAGTAGGAAAAAAAGAAAACAGAATTAAAACAAATAAATGATGCACATTGAGACGGTTGGCAATTTTTTTCATATGAACTCGTTAAAATGTAAGGTTTGATTAAATTGTATGGGCGTTATTCTAACTGTAAATTGAAGTGAAACCGTAAGATTGTTATAGTGGTACGGTTTTAATCAATCTTAATAAATCGCCGTCCGCTAAAACTAAAGGTAACTCTAATTGGCGATGATTGAAATAGCGACTTTGAGACGCTTTAAAGCTCAAACCGAATTTCGGGTTTTTCGTTCGACCCAAGACGAACGTTTTAAAAAAACCTGCCTGACCTTTCACTTGACTAATCACCTTAAACGACTATCTGTCCGCACACTTTCGTTTTTCATACAAACGTCTCATAAAAGCCGCCTAGATAATATCGTTTTAATTCACGAATGTGTTTAGTCACCACGCGCCAATACAGCGCAGGTTACAAATAAAAAGGATACACAACATGAAAAGAATGCTAATCAACGCCTCGCAAGTAGAAGAACTGCGCGTCGCGTTAGTTGACGGGAATAAACTTTACGATTTTGATATTGAAATCCCCTCGAAAGAACAAAAAAAATCGAATATTTACAAAGGGATTATCACCCATGTTGAAGCCAGTTTAGAAGCGGCTTTTGTTAATTATGGCGCTGAAAAACACGGTTTTTTACCCTTCAAAGAAATCGCGCCACATTATCGCCGTCCTGTTCAAACTGTTGCATCAGAAGACGGTGTAAAACCGCGTCGCCCCGCCGTTAAGGATTTAATTCGCATTGGACAAGAAGTGATTGTTCAAATCGAAAAAGAAGAACGTGGCAATAAAGGTGCTGCGTTGACAACTTATGTTAGTTTGGCAGGCACGTATTTGGTTTTGATGCCTAATAATCCCAAAGCAGGCGGCATTTCACGTCGTATCGAAGGTGAAACTCGAAATGAATTACGCGACGCAATGCACGCGTTGGAAATTCCTGAAAATATGGGTTTAATTGTGCGAACCGCTGGTTGCGGTAAAAACGTAGAAGAATTGCAGTGGGATTTAAATTATTTATTGCAACTTTGGGAAGCAATCGATCGTTCGACGCAACAACAAGCCGCGCCATTTCTTGTTTTTCAAGAAAGCAATGTCATTATTCGCGCTTTACGCGATCATTTGCGAAACAATATTGACGAAATTTTGATTGATGATTTAGAAGCCTTCAATTTGGTTAAAAGTTTCTTAAAGCAAGTCATTCCTGATTTTTTGACTAAAATTCGTCTTTATAAAGACGCTGTACCATTGTTTAATAAATATCACATCGAATCTCAAATCGAAGTTGCATATAATCGTGAAGTTTCATTGCCTTCTGGTGGCTCAATTGTGATTGATCACACCGAAGCCTTAACCTCAATTGACATTAACTCAGCGCGTGCGACGAAAGGTAGTGACATCGAAGAAACGGCTTTTAATACAAATATCGAAGCGACAGATGAAATTGCACGTCAATTGCGTTTACGTGATTTGGGCGGTTTGTTTGTCATTGATTATATTGATATGGGTTCAACAAAGCATCAAAGGCAAGTTGAAAATCATTTGCGTGAAGCCATTAAAATCGATCGTGCTCGAATTCAAACGGGACGTATTTCACGTTTTGGTTTACTTGAAATGTCACGTCAAAGAATGCGTCCATCCCTTGGAGATTCAACGCAATTAGCGTGTCCGCGTTGTAAAGGTCAAGGTACGATTCGTAACGTTGAGTCTGTCGCATTATCGGTATTACGAATCATTGAAGAGGATGCTATGAAGAAGGACGTTGAAAAAATCATTGCCCATTTGCCAATTGAATGCGCTGCATTTCTGCTCAATGAGAAGCGTAGCGTGATTGATCGCATCGAAAATCGATTAAAAGTGGGAATTGTAATTTTGCCAAGTCGGCATTTAGAAACACCGTCTTATGAGATTGAAGTGATTCGAGAACGTGATTATCACGAAGAAAAAAGCAGTTATGCTCAAATTAAAACAGAAGTAATTAATATTCCAGAGTTTGCTCAACACGTTAAACATCAGGCTAATGCGACGAAACCTGCGGCTGTAACAGAATTTATGCATGATTCTCCTGCACCAATGCTTAATAAAAATGAAGCCGCGATTTTGATTAAACGTTTTTGGGGTAAATTGTCAAAAGCAGCTTCAGGAAATGATATTGAAATTATTGATGATTTTGTGGCTGTAGACGGTGATTTTGAAGTGACTGAATCATCGTCTGAATTACCATTACCCAAAACATCAAAAAATAGAAATCGCAACAAAAATCAACGAAATAAAAAACAACGTGCTGCTAAAACTGTTGTAGAGGGTTCTGAAATAGCGATTACATCTCCAGAGAATGAAAGTATTGTGCCGATTGTGTTTACAGCTCAAGAAGTGGCAACAGATTCTGAAGCAGCACCGCAAAAGAACAGTAATCGTAATAATTTACGTCGAGGACCCAATCGACGCAGACCACGTAATCCTGATTATAAAAAGTCTGAAAGTGATAACGCTGATTTTGTTAAGGTATCACATTCCGAAAATACTGATTAAAATCATCTAAATTAATGCTATGTCAAATAAAGCGTGTTTACGAAAGTGAATGCGCTTTATTTTTGTTTATTATCCATGTATTAAGCCATTTTCCTAAGTTGAGTAGACACTGTTTTTATGGTGTAATATGTTAGTTTTATGTCTTTACATCCTTCTGTTTTTGTAATTAAAAGTTTAAACAGAAGATTCCTCTGCAACTTGTTTGGAGTTTCCTTCAACTATGCAATTTACAATAACAAAAGGTTTAGATATTCCGATTACAGGAAGTCCTAAACAAATCATTGAAAACGGGAACAAGCTTAAATCAGTTGCCGTTTTAGGGTCAGATTATGTTGGGATGAAACCCACCATGCTCGTCGCCGAAGGAGACAAGGTAAAACTTGGTCAACCTCTTTTTAGTGACAAGAAAAATCCTGGCGTTCATTTTACTTCACCCACTTCTGGCGTTGTCAAAGCAATCAATCGAGGTGATAAAAGGGTTTTGCAATCGGTTGTCATCGAAATTAGCGGCAAGGACGAAGTTACCTTTGCTAAATACGACACAGCTGAGTTAGAAAATATTTCTGCACAGCAAATCAAAGACAATTTAGTTGCATCAGGTTTGTGGGCAACATTCCGCACACGTCCTTATGGCAAAGTGCCAGCGATTGATTCGCACGCACATTCTATTTTCGTTACTGCAATCGATACCCGCCCATTAGCGGCTGATCCAGCAGTTATTATTGCTGACCGTGCGACGGATTTTGCCAACGGTTTAGAAATTATTTCTAAACTCATCGAAGGTAAAGTCTACGTTTGTAAAGCCCCGGGTGCAGCAATTCCAACAGGCAACGCGCCTGTGACGATTGCCGAATTCGGCGGTCTGCATCCAGCGGGCTTACCAAGTACTCACATTCATTTTATTGATGCAGTAAGCATTCATAAATTTGTTTGGCATTTGGATTATCAAGCGGTCATTGCCATCGGTGCATTATTTACTACAGGTAAATTAAACGTTGAACGCGTTGTAGCACTTTCAGGTCCAACGGTTAAAAATCCTCGTTTAGTACGTACTCACGTCGGTGCGAATTTGACTGATTTGACTGCTGGTGAACTAATTAATGATTTAGAAAGTCGCGTGATTTCAGGTTCAGTTTTATTTGGACACGAAGCGCATGGCGCGTTTGATTATTTGGGTACATACCATTTGCAAGTTTCGGCTTTGCAAGAAGGCCGTGCGCGTGAATTATTCGGATGGATTCTCGCAGGTAAAAATAAGTATTCAGCAATGAACATTTATACCTCAAGCGTTGACCGCAAAACGGATCGTTTGTTCCCACTCACAACTGATA
>BJHG01000020.1 GCA_014191975.1 Methylococcaceae bacterium
AAATGTACTATTGATTTCATTAAAAACTCGGACATTGCTTTTGATGCTCATCTTGCAAAATGGAATTATCGTGTCGTTTTAAATCATTGCTAATTCGGGATGTTATTTTTGACTGTATCCTAAGTAATAAAAATGGTGGGTACTATCTCAATTTTAATGGTGAGGGTTTAATTTCTTTCGATAGATCTTCCAGTTTATATATACGATTAGTTCATGATGAAAAGCCCATAACTGGTAATTTATCAAATGCAATAGCTGATAAGGCTGTAGCCCCCTGAATCAGGATAGTTGTCGCCTCAAATATTTTTATTAAATAATATTTGAGAATTGAGATGAGAGCTTATACAAAAAGATATACTTCAGAGTTTAAAGAACAAGCGTTGTTAAAAGTTTATAATCGAAGAAATGGTCAGTCGATACAGAATATCGCTGATGAATTGAATATTAATTTTTTCATTATCTTTCCTTAAGTTTTTTGTATTTCATTGTCACTCCGAAGCAAGCCATCTACTAATGCTTGCAAACGTAGAGATAAAGCGTTATCAATTGACGTAGATCTTCGCTCTCTCAGATTAAAACACACCATTTTGCAATACGGGCATAACCCAGTATTGAATCCCA
The DNA here is from genome assembly GCA_014191975.1 of Methylococcaceae bacterium. Classification (GTDB taxonomy): domain Bacteria; phylum Pseudomonadota; class Gammaproteobacteria; order Methylococcales; family Methylomonadaceae; genus UBA10906. The sequence continues at coordinate 622 of BJHG01000020.1, forward strand.
GAACCTGAAAAATTTTCATTCAAATCTAGTAATAATTTAGCCAAATCTTCACCATTAACATACATTTGAAACTGAATTTTTTTTTGCCGTCCTGTCACTTGTTCAGCGATAGACAAGCCTTTATTTTCATGATGATGTGCCGATACGGGCAAACTACTAAAACCCTGTTCAAATTCAAATACCAATAAACAATCTGCCACCATTTCATCTAACGCGGGAGGCACATTTAATGTCACTAAATACTCTTTACTCATGATTTAACGTCCTTTGTTTGACCAAATAACTGAAACAAAATCGGCAATAAAAACAATGTCAAAAATGTGGACGAAACCAAACCGCCAATGACAACAATAGCGAGTGGGCGTTGAATTTCAGAACCAGGTCCCGTTGCGAACAATAAAGGTATAAGCCCAAATGCCGCGATACTTGCCGTCATTAAAACAGGACGTAATCGCCGTGATGAACCAATCATCACAACTTTCGCCACGTCCATTCCCGTCGCTAATAATTGGTTAAAATAACTCACCATGACCACACCATTCAAAACCGCGATTCCCAACAATGCAATAAAACCAACTGACGCAGGAACAGAAAGATATTCACCTGACATCCACAATGCAAACACACCACCAATCATGGCAAGTGGAATATTCGATAATACCAAAATCGCTTGTTTCACCGAGCCAAATGTTGAAAATAAAAGTAAAAAAATCAAACTTAACGAAATAGGAATAACCACAGAAAGTGTTTTAGCGGCACGTTGTTGATTTTCAAATTGCCCCCCAAATTGCACCATGTAACCGGTCGGCAATTTGACTTTTTCCGCGACAGATTTTCGAGCTTCATCGACAAATCCGACCAGGTCACGTCCCTCAACATTGCTACGAATCACGGTAAAACGCTGACCTTTTTCACGCCCAATCGCCACCACACCTTGCACTTGTTCGATTTTAGCAATTTCAGTAACAGGAATTCGCCCTGCATTATTGGGCAACGAAATCTGTAAGCTATCAAAATCCGAACTGGTACTGTCACCGCGTAAAATTAATGGCGTGCGGCGAATACCTTCTTGTACTACACCTAATTTCAGTCCTTCGATTTCGGAACGCAACAACGTTTCAATGCTGTCACTATCCAAACCAAAACGCCCCGCAGCTGTTTTATCAATTTTCAGTTGTAAAAATTTCATACCGTCATTTTTCTTCGCTACTACATCGCTTGAACCTTGAATTTGTTTCAAAACCTCGGCGATTTCAATTGCTTTTTCATTTAAAACCGCCAAATCTGAACCAAATAATTTCACTGCGACATCACCGCGTGTTCCCGTCAGCATTTCTGAAACACGCATTTCAATCGGTTGCGTAAAACTAAACGCCAATCCTGGTGTTTTCGCCATAACAGTGCGAATTTTTTCAATCAATGCCACTTTACTTGAAACGCTCCATTGTTCTTTCGGTTTTAAAACCAAAAACATATCCGTGTCATTAAATCCCATTGGATCCAATCCCAATTCATCCGCACCAACACGCCCGACAAGGGTTTCAATTTCCGGGATATTTTTGAGCAGATTTTTTTGAATTTGCTCATCAAGCATTACAGATTGATTGAGCGTAATGGATGGCAATTTTTCAACCTGAATAATAATGTCACCCTCATCCATATTTGGCATAAATGTGCTGCCGATTTGTCCAAAAACCAACACCGTCACCGCCAACATTCCACCAACGAGGACAAACACTTTGTTACTATTATCCAAACACCACGCCAGTGACGGTTGATAAAGCTGCTGTAATTTTCGCGGCAACCACGGTTCGTAATGTGAAACGGTGGTCATTAAATAGGATGCAACCACAGGAATGACAGTCAGCGATAAAATCAACGAACCACTTAACGCAAATACAATCGTCAATGCCACAGGCGTGAATAATTTCCCCTCCAAACCCTGTAACGTTAACAACGGCAAAAACACGATGATAATAATTAAAATCCCAGAAGTCACTGAGCTTGCGACTTCCGTTGTGGCGCGATAAATAACGTGTAAACGTGGCAAACGATTTGCCGTTTTTGCATGTGCTAAATGGGTAATTAAATTTTCAACGACAACCACTGCCGCATCAACTAGCATTCCAATCGCAATTGCCAACCCACCCAAACTCATTAAATTCGCCGACATATCCATCACGCTCATCAAAATAAACGTAAATAATGCCGACAGTGGTAAAACAATTGCGACGACAATCGCCGCCCGTAAATTCCCCAAAAACAATAGCAATAAAGCTAGCACCAACACAATCGCTTCACCAAGCGCTTGAATCACGGTGTCAACGGCTTTATTCACCAAATTACCACGATTGTAAAACACGTCTAAATGCACACCTTTTGGCAAACTTGGCGACAATTCAGCAATTTTTTCTTCAATACCTTCGACAGTTTGCCGTGCATTCGCACCACGCAAACTTAAAACAATGCCCGTTACCGCTTCGCCGCTCCCATTTTTTGTAGTTGCACCGTAACGTGTTAATGCACCAATTCGCACATCCACTGCGACATCGCTTACTTTGACAGGCGTTTTTCCTGCGCCACTCACGATAATTTCACGGACATCATCAAGTGTTTTAATTCGCCCTTCTGCACGAACAATTAACGCTTCTTCGCCATCGATTAAACGCCCTGCCCCGTCGTTTCGATTGTTACTTTCTAAGGCTTTGATTAAATCCGCAATCGTAATGCCTCGCGCTGACATTTTCATGTTATCGGGAATGACTTCAAAACTACGAACTTCACCGCCCAAAGCATTCAAATCTGCTACGCCAGAAACTGTGCGTAATGCAGGTCGAATGACCCAATCGAGTAGATCCCGCCGTTGCATTAATGTTAAATCACCGCCATCAATTGAAAACATAAACATTTCACCAAGCGGTGTGGTCATTGGTGCAAGACCACCTTCTACGCCCACTGGTAAATTCGTCCAAATCCCATTTAAGCGTTCCGCGATTTGTTGTCGCGCCCAATAAATATCAGTACCTTCCTCGAAATCAATCGTAATGTCGGTGAGCGCGTATTGCGAGCGCGAGCGCAACATACTTTGATACGGAATACCAAGTAACTCGACTTCAATCGGTGCGGTAATTCGCGCTTCGACTTCTTCAGGAGTCATGCCTGCCGCTTTGATAATAATTTTTACTTGTGTCGGCGACACTTCGGGAAACGCATCAATTGCCAAATGCTTAAACGCATAAAAACCAACACCTGAAAGCATTACCACAAAAACCATCATCAACAAACGTTGACTCAGTGCAAAACGAATTAAACCGCTCATTCTTCGGCACTCCCTAAGCCCAACCAGCTTGATTTCAGAACGGCAGAACCTTTTAATGCAATGATTTCGTCACCCGTGAAATCACCGCTAATTATGGATTCATCGTCTTTTTTGCTAATTTGCGTCACGGGTTTGACAAAAAAGCCGTTTGCATTTCGGACAAATACAAATGCTTTTCCATCGTTTTGTGCCATCGCGGTATTGGGAATTTTGTAAGCGATTTGTTTGCTTACTTGGCTAATTTGTACGTTTAATTTTTGCCCAGCTCGGATAAGTTTAGTAGCATTTTTCACCACAGCCCGCGCTAAAACCGTTTGATTTTGAACGTTGACACTTTGCCCGAGCAAACTAATTTCAGCATTCAATCGCGTGTCGGTTATCGTGACCAAATCCCCTATTTTTACATCAGTAATGCGTTCTTGTGGAATTTCAATTTCTAGCCACAACGTATGTAAATCGGCAACGCGATATAGCGGTTGTGTGTTATCAATCCGCGTTCCCGCGACCGCCATCCGTTCAATCACCACGCCAGAAATGGGTGAGCGAATCGTTAAATGACTGCTTAATTGACCACTCACACTACCACCTGAAATTTCGAGCAAGTGTTTTGCTTCTTCTAGATTAAGTGAGGCGGCATTGAATTCACTTTGGGTTTCTTGAACACGCCGATCCGCAATAATGCCTTCTTTTGAGAGCGTTTTATCACGTTTATATGCTGAATTAGCGAGCTGTAATGCACTATTCGCTTTTAAATAATTACTCTGCAAACTGAGTAAATTTGGGCTATCAATTTGCGCTAATACATCCCCTTTTTTCACTTCATCACCGAGCGCGGCGTTAAGCTGGTTAATAATTCCTGATTGTGACGCACTGACAACGTATTCGTTATTCGGTGGAATAAGAACATTGGCGGGCGCAAATAAAACGGGGATTTCGGTAATTCGCGTAAGTTTCCCTTGCACAATACCTAAATTCTCAATGTGTTCGGCGGTTAATGGCACTGTTTGTTCAGCGGCAAAAATGGGCGTATTTAAAAGGAATAAAAATAAAAAACGTTTCATGGCAGAACTCCGACCGCTTGATTGTAGAGCGCAAAATCGCGTTGCACGATAACAGTGCGTTCTTTGGCGTTTAAAATCGCCAGTTGCGTTTGAGATTGAATTTTTAACAAGTCGATTAAATCAATTTCCCCGACTGAAAAACTCAGTTGTGTCATTTTCAAATGTTTTTCCGCAACGGTTTTTAATTCGTTGGTAATGATTAATTCAGCTTGATTGACCTGTAAATTGTGTTCGGCTTCGTGGTGCGCCTGTTCCAAATCACGAACAAGCTGGTCACGCTCAGTGCGTAATTTGCTCAGTTCAACATTCATCGCCGCGACTTGTGGAGCAAGATGCGCCTCACCGCCAAATGGAACGGTGACACCAATATTTAAACTTTCCATATTATTACTGACTTCAACGCCGCCTTTTCCTTTTGAGTAACGATCACTGCTAATCCCGATGACAACACTAGACTGCCCAGAACCAACGAGCTGTAAAGCTTCTAATTCGGCGTATTTACGTTCGATTTGGCTGTTAATAGCTTGTAAGGCAGGATGTGTTGGCTCGATTTCTTTTTGTGCGGTTAAGACTTCATGAAAATTCGCGGGGATGTTTACAGATTGTGTGATAGAGCTAAAACGTTTGCGAGCATGCATCACTTCCGCTTCTGCAAGTGTCAACACAGAGCGTTTTTGTAACACTTCAGTTTGTGCCAATAACGAATCCGTTTCCGCTAAATCGCCTGCTTGAACACGACGTTTCACATCTTTAGCGAGTTGCTCGGTTACGGCAAGTTCCATTTTGACTTGCTGTAAACGTAATTCCTGCAACGAAATATCCCACAATGCGCCACGAACTAAACCTGCAACCCGCCATTTTGTGGCGGCAGCTTGCATAGTACTATCGACTTGCGCTTTATCACCAATGCGTTGATTTGCATCACGTTGACCGATATTCCAAAGCGATATTTGCACCGTGGCATCGTTGTAATGTAAATGTAAGCTGCTCGCTTCTTGAAAACGATAAAAAGCCTGTGACGCAGCCGATGTCCAGCTATCGCCGCGTTGTTTAATAGCATTGGCTTCATTTTCTAAAGACAAAAGCCATTGCGCGTCAGGATATTTTTCGAGAGTTAAGTCCACAAGTTGTGGCAATGAAAGTTGCGCGTCAATCACCATTGGATCGTGATGTTCAACATACGGTAAATTTTCAGCGCGTGCGAAAAGAGACGTTAAAAGTAACGATATTAAAAGCGGTAAAAACATGAAAATTCCACATTGTCAGTAAAAATGACACAAAATCTAACAGCATTGTGTGACTAAATAATTAACAGGTGTAGAAAAATGGCGGTGCGCGAGGCGAGGCTAAATTGAAAAAAAGTGGCTTTGGAATGAGCTCTGTTTGCAGCGAAAAACAAGTGAGAGATTGCTGTATTTTTGTTATTACAAAAACGCTGACGAACAAACTAAAAATTGTATTCTCAGCTTGCAAAAACTGGTTTTTTTTGTTTTTGATGCCTGCGCTAATCGCAACAATTTCACCTTCATGATTTGTTTGAGCAATAAATTGTGGCGCGTGTTTTAACAGTGAATTAACTTGTTCAAATTCGGGCAAATGCACTGACGCACCCAAATATGCCACACTTTTTATATGAGCATGAATCAGCGGTGCCGCACATTGCAGTAGCACCAACAGAAAAATTAAAAAGAGGCGGATTTTTAAAATCATAACAGGAATGCTATGCGATAAAGTGCTTTAACGCAAATCACAAAATGAGCGGCGTGTTAGAATTTATTGACTTCACGAAAGAGATTAAACTCATGATTAGCTATATTATTCGACGTTTATTATATGCCCTGCCCTTATTATTTGCGGTAAATGTGCTGACTTTTACACTATTTTTCATTGTGAATAGCCCAGACGATATGGCACGAATGCAATTAGGGCAAAAACACGTTACTGAACAAGCAATTCAAAATTGGAAGCAACAACACGGTTATGAAAAACCGTTACTGTGGAATTCAAATGTTGAAGGCAGTGAAAAATTTACCCACACTATTTTTTACACAAAATCGATAGGCTTGATGATGTTTAATTTTGGCATGTCCGACAGCGGGCGAAATATTGGGGCAGACATTTCAGAACGTGCGGTGCCAAGTTTAGCGCTCGCATTGCCGACGTTATTAATTGGGTTGGTTGTCAATATCGTGTTTGCGTTGATAATGGTTTTATTTCGCCGACGTTCGATTGAAAAATTTGGGATTATTTTATGTGTGATATTGATGTCAATTTCATCCTTGTTTTACATTATTAGCGGGCAATTTTTGGTCGCAAAAGTATTAAAACTTGTCCCTATTTCAGGTTATGACGACGGTTTTGCGATGGTTAAATTTTTGATTTTACCCGTTATCATCGGTGTTTTTACGGGCATTGGTTCGGGTGTACGTTGGTATCAAACCCTATTTTTAGAAGAGGCTGAAAAGGATTACGTTCGCACAGCTCGCGCAAAAGGCCTTACCGAAACACAAACGTTATTCCGTCACGTTTTGCCAAATGCGATGATTCCGATTTTGACAGGCGTAGTCGTGATTTTGCCGTTATTGTTTATGGGCAGTTTAATTATGGAATCGTTTTTCAGTATTCCAGGTTTGGGCAGTTACACGATTGATGCAATTAACAGCCAAGATTTTGCGATTGTTCGTGCGATGGTTTTTTTAGGTTCGGTACTGTACATTTTTGGCTTATTATTAACGGATATCTCCTACACTTTAGTTGATCCACGTGTGCGCTTAAATTAAAAAAGGACAAAAATGAACAGATTAAAATCAAAAATCCGCGATATTCCTGATTTTCCGAAAGAAGGTATTATTTTCAAAGACATCACGCCACTTGTGAAAGATCCTGCTGCGTTGAAACTCACTGTGCATCAATTGATTCACCCATTTTTAGGCGGTCACATTAACGTGATTGCAGGAATGGAGGCGCGTGGCTTTATTTTTGGCAGTTTGGTTGCCTGGGAAATGGGTTTACCGTTTGTGCCTTTGCGAAAACCTGGCAAATTACCGTATGACGTGCAAAGCGTTTCTTACGATTTAGAATATGGCAGTGCGACACTCGAAGTACATATTGATGCGTTTGAAAAAGGCGATAAAGTCTTATTGATTGACGATTTATTGGCGACGGGTGGTACAGCAAAAGCAAGTTGTGAACTCATTGAAAAATTGGGGGCAACCGTTGAAGCCTTGGCGTTTGTAGTCGAATTGGATTTTTTGAACGGACGTGAAAAATTAGCCGGCTATAACGTGCATTCGTTGCTACATTTTTAACTTTAGGTCGTTGGTTGATTACGATAGTTGCAACCAATGGTAGAATTACAACTTTTTAAATCAACCCGAAAATTAAACCGTGTCTACTCCTACAGATGATATTCTCAAGCAAGCCTTAGATGAGCTTGCAACAACCACAGATTTAACTAGCCTCGACGCGATTCGTGTTCAGTATTTAGGTAAAAAAGGCATTTTTACCGCACAAATGAAAGAGCTTGGCACATTACCGCCTGAAGAACGCCGTGAAGCGGGTCAAGTGATCAATCAAGCGAAAGATGTGTTTCAAGAAAATCTCGACGCAAAAAAAATTGAACTCGAACACACTGCGCTCGCTGCCCGTTTGGCAAATGAACGCATTGACGTAACGCTTGCCGGTCGTGGACAAAAAGTAGGCGGATTGCATCCCGTGACAACCACGTTGCGTCGAATCAATAAAATTTTCGCAAGCGTCGGTTTTCAAGTGGTTGAAGGCCCTGAAATTGAAGATGATTATCACAATTTTGAAGCATTAAACATTCCCGCGCATCATCCCGCCCGCGCCATGCACGACACATTTTATTTTGACGCGCACCGTGTTTTACGGACCCACACGTCACCTGTGCAAATTCGTGTCATGGAATCCCAAACGCCACCATTGAAAGTGATTGCACCTGGTCGGGTTTATCGTTGCGATTCCGATATTACGCACACGCCAATGTTTCACCAAGTCGAAGGCTTTTTAGTTGATACCAACGTGAGTTTTGCAGATTTGAAAGGCGTTGTTTATGAATTTTTACGCGCCTTTTTTGAAAAAGATATTCAAGTTCGTTTTCGTCCGTCTTATTTTCCGTTCACCGAACCGTCCGCCGAAGTCGATATCGAATGCGTCATCTGTGGCGGCGAAGGCTGTCGCGTTTGCAGTCACACCGGCTGGCTCGAAGTGATGGGTTGCGGCATGATTCATCCCGAAGTATTCAAATCAGTCAACATCGACAGCGAAAAATACAGCGGTTTTGCGTTCGGAATGGGCGTAGAACGTTTAGCCATGTTGCGTTATGGCATTAACGATTTGCGTTTATTTTTTGAAAATGACCTCAAATTTTTACAACAATTTAACTAAGACAAGGACGTTAAGCGTATGAAAATCAGTGAAACTTGGTTAAGAACCTACGTCAATCCCGCACTCAGCACAGAAGAACTCGTCGCGCAAATCACAATGGCAGGTTTAGAAGTCGATGCCGTTGAACCCGTCGCGGCAGAATTTAGCGGCGTGGTGGTCGGCGAAGTTGTCGAAATGGAAAAACATCCCGACGCAGACAAATTGAACGTTTGCCGCGTGAATGTGGGCGAAACTGAACTGTTGCAAATCGTCTGTGGCGCGGCAAATGTGCGCGTGGGTTTGAAAATTCCAGCGGCATTATGTGGCGCAATTTTGCCTGGCGATTTCAAAATCAAAAAATCAAAATTACGCAGCGTTGAATCGTTCGGAATGCTGTGTTCGGCAAAAGAATTAGGCTTAGTCGCCGAAGCGGAAGGCTTAATGGAATTACCCGCTGACGCGCCAATCGGCACCGATATTCGCGCGTATTTACAACTCAACGACCACAGCATTGAAGTCGATTTAACACCGAATCGCGCCGATTGTTTGAGCGTTGAAGGCGTGGCGCGTGAAGTCGCTGTTTTAAATCAAATGCCGTTAAACATTCCCGCATTTGAACCCGTTGCGATTACAAATTCTGAAAAATTATCCGTTTCCGTTGAAGCAACGACGGCGTGTCCACGTTATTTAGGTCGCGTCATTTCGGGTGTAAATAATCAAGCCGAAACACCACTTTGGATTGCGGAACGTTTGCGCCGTTCAGGTTTGCGCTCGCTTAGTCCGTTGGTCGATGTGACGAATTATGTGTTGCTCGAATTGGGTCAACCGTTACACGTTTTCGATGCGGCAAAATTAGCAGGCAGCATCACCGTTCGTTATGCTAAAAATCTTGAAACGTTAGAATTATTAAACAATCAATCAGTGATGTTTGACGAAAAATGTTTAGTCATTTCTGACGACGAAAGCGCGTTAGCGTTTGCGGGCGTGATGGGCGGAAGTTATTCGGCGGTTCACGAAGATACAACCAGCGTCTTTTTAGAATGTGCGTTTTTCGCGCCACTTTCGATTGCAGGCAAAGCGCGTCAATTCGGTTTACACACTGATTCCTCACACCGTTTTGAACGCGGCGTAGATTTTGAATTACAAAACCGTGCCATTGAACGTGCGTCACAATTGATTTTAGAAATTTGTGGCGGACAAGCGGGCGAAATTACCGAAGTCACAACCGTTTCTGAATTGCCAAAACGTGAGCCGATTCGCTTTCGTGAAACCAAATTAAACAAAATTTTAGGCATGTCATTTGCTCCTGAAAACGTTTGCAGAATTTTAGAAAGTTTGGGCATGAAAGTCGTCGCGCAAACTGACGGTTGGTTGGTTACGCCACCGAGTTTCCGTTTCGATATTGCGATTGAAGCCGATTTGATTGAAGAAATTGCGCGAATTCACGGTTACAACAATTTGCCAAATAACCAAATTTTGGTGCGTTCATCGCTGAATCAAGCCACCGAAACGGTTTTAGATTTAGATCGCGTCAAAGATTTGTTGGTTGATTGCGGTTATCAAGAAGCGATTACTTACAGTTTTGTTGATGAAAATTTGCAAAAAACGATTGCGCCCAGTGCGGAATTTATTCGTTTGAAAAACCCAATTTCTGCTGATTTAGCGGTGATGCGAACCACGTTGTGGGGCGGATTATTAAACGCTGCGTTACACAATACAAATCGTCAACAAACGCGCGTGCGTTTATTTGAATCAGGTTTGCGCTTCGTGCAACAAGACGGCGAAACGTTACAAGAAAAAATGCTCGCTGGTTTGGCGTTGGGCAATGTCACCGCTGAACAATGGGGCGAACAAGAACGCCCGTTGGATTTTTACGATGTGAAAGCCGACGTTGAAGCGATGTTTGCGTTGACGGGTTGCAACGTGCAATTTGTCGCGGATTCGCACGAAACTTTGCATTCGGGTCAAAGTGCGAAAATTCTCAACGAAAACGGCGACGTTGTTGGCTGGTTAGGGATGTTACATCCGACGTTAGAACAACAATTAGGTTTTGAAACACCCGTATTTTTGTTTGAATTGGCGCAAGACTTGCTTTTGCAAAAACGCAATGCGAGTTTCAAAGCGCTGTCAAAATTCCCTTCCGTGCGTCGCGATTTAGCGTTGTTGGTTAAAGAAGAAACCACAGCGGACGATATAATCGCAGCAATTCAATCATGTCCTGAACCGTTATTACAAGAAGCAGTGATTTTTGATGTGTATCGCGGCAAAGGCGTAGATGATGGTTTTAAAAGTGTCGCCTTGCGTTTAGTACTTCAAAATCAAGCACAAACGCTTACAGATATTGAAATTGATGCTATAGTTAGCACATTCCTAAAGACTTTAACCGTGAAAACCGGCGCAAAATTAAGAGATTAAATATGGCATTAACAAAAGCGGATTTCGCAGAAAATTTATTTAATGTATTGGGTTTGAATAAACGCGAAGCCAAAGACATGGTGGATCTTTTTTTTGAAGAAATTAAACATTCTTTAGATCATGGCGAACAAGTCAAACTTTCTGGTTTTGGTAAATTTGAATTACGTGATAAAAAAGGTCGCCCTGGACGTAATCCAAAAACAGGCAAAGAAATTCCGATTACAGCTCGCCGTGTGGTGACATTTAGATCGGGTCAAAAACTTAAAGCACGAGTAGAAGCGTATGCTGGAGCCGAGTAACAACAACGAATTGCCCGTTATTCCGGCAAAATGCTATTTTAGCATTGGTGAAGTCAGTGAATTGTGTGGCGTAAAACCGCACGTTTTACGTTACTGGGAACAGGAATTTAGTGAAATAAAGCCCGTCAAACGACAGGGGAATCGCCGTTACTATCAAAATCACGACGTGTTAATTATTCGACAAATTCGGTCATTACTTTATGAGCAAGGCTATACCATTAATGGTGCGAAAGCCCATCTATCAAGTGCTGATTCAAAAAATGATGCCACCATTACGAAACAACTAATTCATCAAATGATTGGTGAATTGGAAGATATTTTAGAATTACTGCGTTAAATCTATTCATAAAAAATAGTCGCGATAACATTGTTTCAAACGGTGTTATCGCGTTTTTTGTTTTAGTTAACTTCGAAAAAATCATGACACGCATAGCAACGATAGATCGCAACACGCTTGAAACTAAAATAACCATTACCGTCAATTTAGACGGTACAGGTAAAACCGATTTTCAAACGGGTGTACCGTTTTTGAATCACATGCTAGATCAAATTGCCCGACACGGCATGATTGACATCGTCGTCGATGCTAAAGGCGATTTGGATATTGACGCACATCACACGGTCGAAGATATCGGCATTACTTTAGGTCAAGCATTTGCCAAAGCGTTGGGCGATAAAAAAGGTATTTCACGTTACGGTCACGCTTACGTTCCGCTCGATGAATCGTTGTCGCGTGTAGTGATTGATTTTTCAGGTCGCCCGAGTTTGTACTACGAAGTGACATTTAATCGCGCGTTTATCGGTAATTTTGATGTCGATTTGCTGCGTGAATTTTTTCAAGGTTTTGTTAATCATGCGGGCGTCACATTGCACATTGATAATTTGAAAGGCGGCAACGCACATCATATTGCGGAAACAATTTTCAAAGCCTTTGGTCGCGCGGTGCGAAATGCTATAACGTTTGACGAACGAATGAGTGGCATTATGCCTTCGACGAAAGGAGTTTTGTAATGTCTACGGTCGCGGTGATTGATTATGGTATGGGCAATTTACATTCCATTTCAAAAGCCTTACAACACGCGGCGCCCAACGTTAATGTTATTGTGACTTCAGATGCCGTGACGATTTTAAATGCCGATCGCGTAGTTTTTCCCGGCGTTGGCGCGATGCGTGATTGCATGAAAGCGTTGCACGATTTGAATTTAGTTGCTGTAATTAAAAAAGTTGCTGAAACGAAACCATTTTTGGGAATTTGTTTGGGAATGCAGGCGTTGCTAATTGATAGCCAAGAAAATGAACACACCGATTGTTTAGGAGTTTTAGACGGTCACGTTTTAAAATTTTCCGACCCATTACTCGATGAAAATGGCGAGATTTTGAAAGTCCCGCACATGGGTTGGAATCAAGTGAAACAACACGCGCATCCTTTGTGGCGCGACATTCCCGACGAAAGCCGTTTTTATTTTGTTCACAGTTATTACGCCGCAGTACAAAACGAATCGCTGATTGCGGGAACGAGCGATTATCCGAATGCGTTTGCTTGTGTATTGATGAGAAAAAATGTATTTGCAGTTCAATTTCATCCTGAAAAAAGCCAAACCGTCGGACTGCAATTATTGCAGAATTTTTTAAATTGGAATGGCGACTAAACATCCAACATCATGTTTAAAATTTGCCTTGCGGCTTGTTTGAGTTTCTTATCAATTGGCGTATATGGCGCGACCGCGCAAAGTATAGGAACTTACACAAACGGTTGTTTGAGTAATTCGGTTGCATTGCCGATTGATGGCACGGGTTATCAAGTGATGCGTTTGTCGCGCGAACGAATTTATGGGCATACGAACCTGATTCAATTTATTCAAAATCTTGGACAAACTGTGGCAAACGAACACGCGAGCAATTTGTTGATTGGTGATTTGGGACAACGTCACGGCGGACGGACACGGAGCGGACATCGTAGTCATCAAAATGGGTTGGATGTGGATATTTGGTTTTCGTTATCTACCGTGAACACGTTGACTAATCACGAACGTGAAACCTTAAGTGCACCGTCAATGTTGGCAAATTCCGAAAAAATCGAACTAAATCGTTGGACGACCGCGCATGAACAGGTTTTATTATCTGCCGCGCAATCCCCAGACGTGGAACGTATTTTCGTGAATCCCATTATAAAACGTGAATTATGCAAACACACACAACCCAATCATCACGAGGCATTGCGTAAAATTCGCCCGTGGTGGAAACACGATGATCATTTTCATGTGCGTTTAAGTTGTCCAAAAGACAGTATACATTGTGAACATCAAGAGCCTTTGCCGTTGGGTGATGGGTGCGGCAATGATTTGGCGTGGTGGTTTTCTGCGGATGCTTTAAATCCTAAATCACCCAAAAATGAACAGCCTGAAAAACCGCCCGCAATTCCTGAATTGTGCAAACAACAATGAAAATTAACGCCCAATTTTTTATCTGAAATACTTATGAAATTTACTAAAATGCACGGACTTGGTAACGATTTTGTCGTGGTCGATGCTATTAATCAGCGTATTGCACTAACGCCAAAGAAAATTCGTTTTATGGCAAATCGCCACACAGGAATTGGCTTTGACCAACTTTTAGTTGTTGAAAAAACAAGCCAAGAACATGCGGATTTTAAATACCGCATTTTCAACGCGGATGGCTCAGAAGTTGGACAGTGTGGCAACGGTGCACGGTGTTTTGCACGATTTGTGCGTGATAAAAAATTAACAGATAAAGATGAAATAATTGTTGAAACAAAATCGGGACAGTTGATTTTGAGTTTTACAGACGAAGATTTAATCACGGTTAACATGGGAATTCCAAAACATTTTCCCACTGAAATCCCCATGATTATGGAGCAAGAAGTACGTTTTTATACTGTCGATGTGAATGGCGTTGAAAAAGCCTTTGGCGCAGTTTCTATGGGTAATCCTCACGCAGTTTTGCAAGTCAATGACATAAAAACAGCGCCTGTTGAAACGATTGGCGCAACGCTTGAAAGTCACATCATTTTTCCCGAACGTGCAAACATTGGCTTTATGCAAGTTGTCGATAAAAATGCGATTAAATTGCGGGTTTTTGAACGTGGTGCAGGTGAAACACAAGCCTGTGGAAGTGGCGCGTGTGCCGCGGTTGTCATTGGTATTGAACAAAATTTATTAAATAACACCGTGCGTGTTGAATTACCTGGTGGCGAATTAAATATTAGTTGGGCGGGACGTGGCGAACCTGTTTTTATGACTGGCGCCGCAATTTCTGTCTTTGAAGGATTTATTACGTTATGAGTGAAGAAATTAAAACAAAAAAAATAGCTGTTTCGCGTACAGTAAAACCCAAAAAAATGGTCGGAAAAATTACTAAATCTAAAGCGATTAAAGCTAAAACCGAAAAAAAAATTGAAATAACTGCAACACACGTCACTAATTATTTAAAATCGCACCCAGATTTTTTTATTGAACACGCACACTTACTTGAACATTTAAGTATTCCAAATTCGAGTGGTGTTACGGTTTCGTTAATTTCAAAACAGCTCGATTTGTTCCGTTCACGTTCACAAGAAATGGAAAATCAACTAATTGAATTGATTGAAATTGCACGAGGCAACGATACCTGCGTGACACGAATGCACAAATTAAATTTGGCATTACTCGATGCGACAACGTTAGAGGATGTGGTGACAAATTTAAATATCGTGTTATCGGAATATTTTTTGACCGATTTTGTCACGATTCGCTTAATCCAGAGCCCACCAGAGCCTAATTTAAACAAGATTTTCGTTGAACAAGATAGTAAAGAATTAAAACCGTTCGCTGAGGAATTACGAACTGGAAAGCCCAGCTGTGGAAAACCAACACCGACACAAGCGCGAATGTTATTTGGCTTTCAGGCAAACGAAGTTAAATCCTGTGCAATTGTGCCAATGTTATTTACTGAATTGGAAGGCTTGTTAGCCATTGGAAGCCGCGATGAAAATCGTTTTTCTACGAATATGGGGCATTTGTTTTTGACGCAAATGAGCGAAGTTATCGCGACCCGTTTAATCACTCTCTTACAACAATCAAAATAATTCTGTCGCTATGTCGCTACTTATTTCTTATCTCAAACTCTGTTGGTTCAAAAGCGATCCAACAAACTTAATACCCAGTCGTAATTTTTCGCGCAACACTATTATTTTTTATTTTATCTCAGGCATTATTGTTGAAAGTTTAATTACAGATCCTGCGGATGGCACCCTTGAAGTTTCGTTGCGTACGTTTATGGCGTTTTCGTCAGTGGCAACGCTTTTGCTTTTTCATAAAAACATTCTGATCTTTCAGCGTGTTTTTACAGCCATTTTCGTTTGTGAAAATTTCATTATGACGCTGGCAATTTTGTGTGAAGTTTTAGATATTGTGCTGATTAAAATGCACTATGAATATCACGAATACGTCGGCATTGGTTTAGCTGTGTTTTTAGTGAGTTGGTATTTGGCGATTGTTGCCTATATTTTGCGCCGTTTTTTTAAGTATAACGTGAGTAGAAGTTTAACCTTGGCGTTTAGCTATTTCATTTCAACCTACGGCATTCCGATGCTGTTTATGGATATTTAAATCATGCGTTTAGGCATATTTTCAAAATCACGCTTCAGCATTTTAGGGTTGTTTTTAGTCATCAATTTAATCACTTTTGCAATCTTGCGCTTGGCATTATTGGCAAAACAATGGGCAGACATCGACACACCGTTTTATCAAATTACATTCGCTTTTGTCATGGGCGCGATTCACGATTTGGCGTTTTACAGTTACTTTCTGATTCCGTTCACGCTCTATTTATTGGTCATTCCGAATCGTTGGTATCAAAGTAAACTGCATAAATGGTTTGTCTTTTCAGGCTTTTTGCTGAATTTATATGGCTTATTTTTTCTGATTCTTTCGGAATGGACATTCTGGGATGAATTCGGCGTGCGTTTCAATTTTATCGCGGTCGATTATTTAATTTACACCCACGAAGTCGTGCAAAACATTATCGAATCGTACCCGCTCGGCAAGTTGTTGACGGGGATTTTAATTATTACGATTGGCTGTTTTTGGCTGGTGAAAAGCACGTTAGTCGTCACGTTTTATGCGACCGAAAATTTTAAACGTCGGGCAAAAATTGCGGGCATTTTATTTTTATTGCCGATAGCCAGTTATTTTGCGATTGGTCGCACGACCTATCAATTCTCGCAAAATACCTATTTAAACGAAGTTGCGGCAAATGGCGCGTATCAGTTTTTCTCGGCGTTTCGCAATAATGAACTGGATTATCATCGGTTTTATCGTTTGGCAGATGACGCACAATTGTCGGCAAAAATTAAAATGGCACTCGGTGCGGAAAATAATGATTTGTACAATATCAAGCATCAAATCAAAGGCAATGGCGTAGAAAAACGCCTGAATATTATTTTGATTACCGTTGAAAGTTTGAGCGCGGATTATTTAACTAAATTCGGCAATACGCAAAAAATTACGCCGTTTATGGATAATTGGTTCAAAGAAGGCGCGTTATTCACTAACTTTTACGCAACGGGAACCCGTACCATTCGAGGCTTGGAAGCCTTAACATTATCCATTCCACCAACAGCGGGACAATCGATTGTGAAGCGTCCTGACAATGGAAAATTATTTAATTTGGGTCATGTTTTACAAGAGCGCGGCTACGATACGGCATTTTTATACGGTGGACGCGGCTATTTCGACAACATGAACGAATTTTATTCGGGCAACGGTTATCGCATTGTTGATCAAACCGAATTTACCAACGAAGAAATGACGTTTAAAAATGCGTGGGGCGTGTCGGATGACGTGATTTTTAATCGCACTATGAAAGAAGCAGATAACGATTTTGCCAAAAATAAACCTTTTTTCTTTCAAATTATGACCACGACAAATCATCGTCCGTATTCGTATCCCGAAGGAAAAATCGATATTCCGTCAGGTCAAAGTCGTGAAGGCGCGGTGAAATACACAGATTACGCGATTCAAGAATTTATCAAAACGGCAAAAACGAAACCGTGGTTTAATGACACGATTTTTGTGATGGTTGCCGATCATTGCGCGGGCAGTGCGCGGAAAACCGAATTGCCTGTTGATAAATACCATATTCCGCTGTTTATTTACGCACCAAAACACGTTCCAGCCGTTGAAAATGCGACGCTTTCAAGTCAAATCGACGTTGCGCCAACGGTTTTGGGTTTGCTCAATTTGAATTATGAAAGCCAATTTTATGGGCAGGATATTTTTAAAATGTCACCTGAAAAAGGACGTGCGTTGGTGAGCAATTATCAGAAATTGGGCTTGTTCAAAGACAATAAATTGGTGTATTTATCGCCGCAACAAAAAGTCGATATGGTCGACGATCCGCTAGGCGAATATCATATTTTAAAACCCGAAACACAACCTAATTTGGTCAATGATGTGATGGGTTATTATCAATCGGCGGATTATATTTGGACCCATCGATTGAGTCGCTATTAACGATTTGAATTGAAACAATCACTGTGAATAACTTCGTAATATACGTTGTCATCAATACGCCATATTAACCATTATAATCAAGAGATTTTATTATGTTACCTACTGTTAATTTCCCCGCTAACACCGTAATTTTCCAAGAAGGATCTTTAGATAAATCAATGTTTATCGTTCTCGATGGTAGTGTAAAAATTTATGTTGAGCGTAAAGGGACTGAACTCGAGCTTGCAGTGATTAATAAATTCGACTTTTTTGGTGAAATGGCTCTTTATCGGAATCGCCCACGTAGCGCATTTGCAAAAGTACTTACCGATTGCAAATTAGTCGTCATTAAAAATCAGAGTGAACTTCAACAATTTATTATTGAGAATCCTAGCTTTGCTGGAAAAATGATGGTGATTATGGGGAATCGATTAGCTATAGCGAACGATTTAATGATAGAAAAAGATAAAATGATGTTGATTATGAAAAATCAATTAGCCAATTTTTTGACAGAAAAAGGTTCATTTGTAGAAAAAAAATTATTGAAAGAAAAAAAAGCTGTAAAAAGGCTACGGAATTTAATGGCGAGACAGTAAAAATCAAAAGTACAATAACTTAAGTACATTTTACGCTGGAATGCTTCATGTGGCAAAGGTCTGCAGAAAAGAAAGTTTATTTAATTCCGATTTGCTAAAAAACCTTATAACTATTCAAAAAATGACTTATAAACCAAAGAGTTTTTATTATGCTACTTACTGTTAATTTCCCTGCGGATACGATAATTTTTAAAGAAGGATCTTTAGATAAATCAATGTTCGTCGTTCTCGATGGTAGTGTAAAAATTTATGTTGAACGTAACGGTTCAGAACTCGAGCTTGCAGTGATTAATAAATTCGACTTTTTTGGTGAAATGGCTCTTTATCGGAATCGCCCGCGTAGCGCATTTGCAAAAGTACTTACTGATTGCAAATTAGTCCTGATCAAAAATCAGCTACAGCTTCAGCAATTTATTACGGAAAATCCTAGTTTTGCTGGAAAAATGATGGTAATTATGGGAAACCGATTAGCTATAGCGAACGATTTATTGATAGAAAAAGATTTATTAATAGCAGAAAAGATGTAAAAAGACTGCAACAAATTTGAAATTTAGGGATAAGTAATCAGAAATCAAAAAGTACAACACCTCGATTCCCTTTCAAAATAATTGGTGTACAAAATCCTGTAGAAGCAAAAGTTGATTTATTCGAATCTGTAGAAAAACCTAATCACCATCTAATAAAGTGACTTATGACTACACAAAATGTAATTGAAATTCATCTTCAAAAATATAACGAGATGCAGCATATAATCAGTCAGTTTGAAAAATTAACTGACATTGAAATTGCACTGTCCTCTGAACATAGTACGACATTATTATTAGAGAAAATTTTGTTAGGTGCCATTTCACTCACAAATGCAGATGGAGGCACAATTTATCGCGTACTTGAGGATTCAATTAAAATTGAAATCATTCACTCCAACAGTTTAGGAATTCACCTAAATGGCGATGCTGAACACACCACAAGTCTTCCTCATGTCGCATTGTTTGACTCCACTGGCTCACAAAATCTAAAAAATGTGGTGAGTTACTCTTACCACAAAGACAAAACACTGAATATTACTGACGCATACGACACCCAAGAATTCGATTTTCATGGTACCAAGTCTTTTGACGAAAAAAATAATTATCGCTCAATTTCGTTTCTTACCGTCCCACTCAAAAATCATGCCCATGATACCGTTGCCATGTTGCAACTTATCAATGCCATCGATCCAAAAACACAAGAAATTATTCCTTTTGACCCTATTGCCCAACGTTTTTGTGAATCCCTTGCCTGCCAAGCCGCTACAGTACTTACAAAACAGGAATTAATCATCACTTTAGAGCAAATGTTTGAGTCAATGATTTCATTGATTGCTCATGCGCTAGATGAAAAGTCGCCTTACAATGGCGGACACTGTCGTCGAGTCCCCGACCTTACGATGATGATTGCCGAAGCCGCACACAATACTGGTGATGGATATTTAAAAGATTTTTCCCTAAGCGATGCCGATCGTTATGAATTAAAAATTGCTGGCTGGCTCCATGATTGTGGAAAAATAACGACCCCTGAATATGTCGTAGATAAAGCTAAAAAACTAGAAACTATTTTCGATCGAATTGCGCTTATTGAAACACGTTTTGAGATCTTAAAACGTGATGCTGAAATTACGTTACTCAAAGCAGAAATAGATGCATTAAAACAAGATAACCCTATAATAAAAAACACTAATACTGTCATTCTAAAACAGCAAATGGATCAAATTGATGACGATTTAGAATTCATTAAAGTATGCAATACAGGTGGGGAATTCATGTCACAAGATAAAATTGATCGATTAAAACAACTACAGCAAAAAACATGGCAATTGCACGGTGAAACACTACCCTTTATAAGCGCAAACGAATTTGATAATTTGAGTATTTCACGTGGAACACTAAACGATGATGAACGGAAAATCATCAACAATCACATTAGCGTCACCATCACTATGCTAAATTCCATTCAATGGCCAAAACACTTAAAAAATGTCGCGGCTTACGCTGGCGGACACCACGAAAGAATGGATGGGAAAGGCTATCCATTGGGATTAACCCGTGAAGAAATGCCTATTCAAGCACGTGCTATGGCAATTGCAGATATATTCGAAGCACTCACCGCCTCAGATCGCCCCTATAAATCAGGTAAAAAACTTTCAGAGGCCTTATTTATTTTAGAAAAAATGCGTCAGGAAGGGCATATTGATCCCGATTTATATGATGCCTTCATTGCCCATAATGTTCACAAAAAATATGCAGAGGTATTTTTAAACCCTGAACAAATTGATATTTAAGAAAAATTATTTATTTACGTATTAACTTTACTTCAGTTTTTTCATTAGTTTTTTCATTAACCTTAAAACAACCCAAAAAATTATGTTAAAAATTATACGTGTACTACCTTTAATGCTTTTGCCATCATTTGTACTTGCCAACCCACCTATTTTATTCAAACCACCCACATCTGGTGCACCATCAACACAAATGGGTGGCGGAACACGTGGACTAGGTAATTCCTCGATTGATATTCAAGCATTAGCACCTACTCAATTAAGTTTAACGTCACAAGCATCACCAGATTTGTATTGGTATATCTCGCAAGCAGCCCCTAACAGCATTGAATTTTCACTTTCTGCTGAAACGACAGGTGAAATCATTATTGAGCAAACCTTACCTACTGTCACAAAAGCTGGTATCCAAACGATTAAACTCACAGACTTAAATGCACAATTAGAAGTAGGTAAAGTTTACCTCTGGTCTATTGCACTGGTTATTGATCCAGCTAATCGTGCTAAAGATATTTTAATTAGTACGGCTATTCGTAGAGAAACTACGCCCATTGATTTAAATGATGTGGCTCAATTAGCGCAAGCTGGTTTTTGGTACGATACACTGCACTATTTAACAGAAAAAAACCCCGCACAAATCAATGAACTCTTAAAGCAAGCAGGAATAACTCTTGGCGGTCACTAAAAAAAAATGGCTAGCTAATCCCTATCTTATTTGTATTCTGCTAGGAATCGGTGCGTTTTTACTGATATTGGGTATGCAATCGGTCAATATTTTACAAGACTTAGAATTACGTTCCTTTGATCGGTTACTTGCCCAGCGTCCTGCAGAAAGTATTGATCAGCGCATTGTCATCATTGGCGAAACAGAACCTGACATTCGTCGCTTTGGACATCCGCTTTCAGATCAACTTTTGGCAGATGCCCTACAGAAAGCGGAAGATGCTGGCGCTCGTGTTATTGGTGTAGATAAATATCGAGATATTCCCGTAGCACCCGGCACGGAGAATCTCAAAAACGTACTCACCAAAAACGAAAATATTGTCTGGATTTTTTTTGCAGGTAATAAAAAACAAGATTTTATTGCCGCACCTTCGGCTATTGCAGGTGATGTTGGAAGAACCGCCTTTAATAATATTATTGAAGATCGTGATGGTGTAGCACGGCGTGGACTTTTATTTTCTGACGTTGGTGAAAATAGTTATTATTCTTTTCCCCTCCTCCTCTCTGTGTATTATCTTGCAAATGATAATATTTCCGTTCAATTAGATGAAAAACAAAACCTCATTATTAACGGCATAAGTGTCCCTAAAATTGATTCCGATTTTGGGGCTTACCATCAGGCAGATATGGGTGGATATCAAGTAATGCTCGATTACCCTGCATTACCACAGGCGTTTAGCTACTTTACGCTTTCAGATTTAATGGATGACAAAATCCCACCCCATGCACTACAAGGCAAGGTGGTTTTATTTGGCGCAACTGCACCAAGTCTTCAAGATTATTGGCTACTACCCAATGAAGTCACGCGATTTGGGATTGAATATCACGCATACTTTATCAGTCAAATTCTAAATATTGCGACCCAACAAAAACAACCCATACGCGCATTTCCTGATCATATTGAATGGTCGTGGTTACTGCTTTGGTGTTTAGTTGGTTCTTTTGCTGGACTCTATCGTGGTGGTCTGCTCTTTTTTGCCTTGATGATTGGCGAGTTGTTCGTTCTTATTGCTAGCAATATTGTTTTACTCAATAAAGGCTGGTGGATACCACTTATCGCACCACTGCTTGGCTGGATTTGTGCGCTGTTTGTAAGTATGTTTTATTTCTTTACACAATCTCGGGCAGAGCGTGGTCAGTTGATGCAATTGTTTGAGCGTCACGTTTCTCCAGAAGTTGCCTCGCATTTATGGGAAGTGCGTGAACAATTCTTTAATGAAAATGGTATTCGCCCAGAAACTGTTACCGCAACGGTATTATTTACCGATTTATCCAATTTCACTACCATATCAGAACACATGGAGCCTTTGGTTTTGATGACTTGGCTCAATGAATATATGGAAGAGATGAGCCAAATTGTGATGGCGCATGGTGGAATGATTGATAAGTTTATTGGCGATGCGATTATGGCTATTTTTGGCGTGCCCGTGAAACGCGAAACAGAGAGTGCCATAGCAAAAGATGCTCAACAAGCTGTTGCTTGTGCGATTGAATTTGGTCAGAAGCTGCATGAACTTAATCAAAAATGGGAAGCAAAAGGACTTCCCACTGTAACAATGCGAGCAGGTATTTTTACAGGTTCAGTGGTTGCTGGCAGTTTTGGCAGTTCAAAACGTATGGAATACACAGTAATTGGTGATACGGTCAACACGGCATCACGTCTTGAAAGTTATGATAAAACGGTAGTACCACCAACCTTGGAACACCCTTGTCGTGTTTTGATTGGTCATTCAACCCACAATTATGTTTGCGCTAATTATCAAACGGAAATAGTGGGTGAGTGCTTGGTAAAAGGAAAAACCGATTTATTAAAAATTTATAACGTCATCGCGAAAAATTAATACAGTAAATCCGAGGCTTTGACCGGTAACGCGCCATAGCCTCGCACAGTAAGTGAACTTCCTACCCCAATCGCGCAATAATCTTGGCTGAGTAAATCTCGTCCAAAAGCAGATGTACTCAATCCCGCTAACACGCCACTCAAATTTATTTGAGGGGACGTTACGTTTACTGTTCCACTTAAACCGAACTTTGATGCCGCTTGGATGACATTAAATCCTGGGACATTAGGTACGTTATCCTTCCATGTAATCGGTTCTGCCAAGCCTTGATACAATTTACCTTGGCTGCCAATTAGTGAATCGACTTGAATAAAAACATCACCGCCTCGTCCACTGTACGTATTAGCTTGAATCATGCCGTTATCGAGTACGAGTGCGGGTGAACTCACCGTAATATTTCCACCATTACCCAATGCGGTATCCACTGACGTCGTAACAGACGATTGTTTCAAATCCATAATATTGCCATCGTCAATGCGAATCTCGCCCCCATTTCCTGAATTTGCGCGGGTACTAATTGAACTCAAATGCATTTCCAGCGCATTAGAAATGTGTAAATTGATATTGCTCGCATCGGCATTTTTGGTAGATTGCGCGTTGATATAAGAATTTGAATTAAGGGTAAGTGCTGGCGTTGTAATCTCAATTTTGCCAACCGTTAACGTGTCAGTATTTGGGACGACGGCATTATTTTGAATGCTAATTTGAGCGGCATTACTTAAATTGATGCCATGCGTAGCGGTAAGGATAATATTTCCCACTTTCCCTGTACTCGTTGGACTTGCCGCAGACGCAATTCCCGCTAAATACAGACTATTTTTTGCATCAATAATAATATCCTCTGCTTCAATCGTTAAATTACCCGCTTCCCCTTGTCCGCGTGTATTACTGGTAATACGCCCCGCATTTTCAATTTTTATTTGTGCCGCCTGAACATTTATCGTTCCTGCATTGCCTTTACTGCCTTCATAAGTGTTTGAGGCAATACCGGTATATACCTCACTATTGTTGCCATCAATCGTTAAGTGATTTGCCACAACACTGACATTCCCAGCATTACCTGTACTGTCTTGATAGGCATTTGAAGCAATACGTCCTTTTTCAAAGAGCGATATATTACTTGAGATTACACTGACATTTCCTGCATTTCCTTGACCAAACGCATTGGATGAAATTCCCGTGAATACGTCTGACGCACTGCCTTGACCATTGATATTTAATGTATCCGTTTGTATTTGAACCGTACCGCCACGTCCCGATCCAGAACTGTTGGATGCAATCGACCCAGCATTCATGATAGCTAAATCATGAACATTTACATTCACGATACCGGCATTGCCCGTCGCAGAAGCATTCGTACTGGAATCAATCCCTGTCAGCGTATTTTGATTATTTTGACCATCAATACGCATTGCATTCGCACTCACGTTTACATTGCCCGCGTTACCTGAGCTAGACGTTGCAGAACTAATTTGACCGCCATTGAGGAGTTTTATTGAATTTGCAGCAGCAACCAGAACCATTCCTGCATGACCGCTACTGCTCGGATTGGCGCGAGAACCCAGACCCGTTGCGCCAAACGGTGTGTTTTTACCATCAATGGTTAAATCGTCTACACTGAGTGTCACTGAATTCGCATTTCCATCACCAAACGTACTCGAATTTATTTCAGCGCCACCTTCCATATTCACTGACGTCGCCTGTATGTTAATTTTTCCAGCATCCCCAGTACTCATTGCATTCGTCGCAATCCCTGTAAAGTCACCCAGATTATTGCCATTCAAATTTACCGTGCGTGCATTGATATTTACCGCGCCACCATCACCCGTCTCATTGCTATGCGATGACAATAAACTCCCCTTTTGCACAGTGAGTGTGTCTGCGTCATGGATAGATACCGTGCCACCTTTACCCGCACCATTTGAATCCGCCGTAATTTGCGTGCCATCCGTTAAGTTCATAGTTGTTGCGTATATATCCACATTACCCGCATCCTCTGCCCCATTAGTATTTACAGATACATTAGCTTGATTCATATTGAGCTTTGATGCCGTTAAACGCACTGCTCCTTCATTTGCGGAAATTACCGCATTGGAAATGTTAATTTCGCCTGCGGTTAAATCTAAAATCTGCGTATTTTTTACATTTAACGTCGCGCCATTCACGCTGAGTAAACTGTTATTTGCGGCAGATATGGTTGTTAAGCCGAAACTTTCAGGTGCGCTGATACTCAAAGTATTCGCAGCGGTATTTACGTTATAATTTGAACCATCAGCAAAATGTAACCCATCAACAGTAGACGCATGAAATGCCGCTGGAACATCAATTTTTGCTTCTGAGCCAAACACGATGCCAGCGGGATTGACGAAATAAAAATTTGCCTTACCCACCTGCGAATTAAGCGTACCGTTAAAGGTGGAAAGTTCGCCACCCGTTACACGACTAATCACATTCAAAATATTACTCGATCCCGTAAATGTCGCACTTTCACCGCTGTTGATAGAAAAGGATTTAAAGCTGTGGAATAGATTTGCACCCTGAACAGACCCTAATGTTTCTGGTACCATAAAATTACCGCTTAAATTTTGCACCGCTCCCATCGAACCGTCCGTAATGGCTTGTGCATAAAGTAGATTAGGCGACAATAAAATCGTAACGGTAAAAAAATTACGAACCATGTTCATAGCCAATTCCCAACTAAAATAAAAGGCGACCAATAAAAAGGATTTTTCATATCGGCTTGTTTGAGTAACCCAAGCTGTGCTTGTTGCAACGCTTTAACTTTGGTCATTTTGTCTTCAGTCAAATTTTTATAGAAATGCGTCATTAAATTAAATGCCGCTTCATCTGAAATAGGCCAAAGCGTTCCTAAAGCACTTCGCGCATGCGCTTTGAGCGCAACGCCCGCAAACCCGAGTGGCGCACGATCATCACCTTCAGCAGTTTGACACGCACTTAGGGTCAGAAGTTCGACAGGTTCTTTTTGGAATTTTTCTGATTGAAGTAACGACTCCAATTCGTTGATGTGCAGCAAATCATCATAAGACATCAAAAAACTATTTTCCGCATTTGAGCCAAATACCCCATGTGATGCAATATGGATAATAGAATAAGGCGAGCGCATCACTTCTTGTTGAAAATGGGCGAGCGTAAAATCATTATCCAAAAGAAGCGTATTTCCGGCTAATTGCTGACTTAATGCGGTCACTTCTTGTTTAACGCCTGGCAATTTGAGCTGTTCTCTCACGCCAGCAATAAATTCGGTAGAACGCATTAACTCTGCGATATTGCCGTGATTTTTTCTCACCAATTCACGTAAACCACGCCCTTTTTCTGAAACACCGCGTGAATTTTCAGACGCTGCGGGTGGACTACTCTCCGCTTTCGCATCAGCCTCTTTACTGTCGTCAAGATGAATAAATCCACTCACCACAGGCGCGGGTAATTTTTCCACCACACCACCCGGATTGCTCATACCCAGCAACAGCGTTTTGAATTCTTTGCCTGTAAATGGTTTTGGATCAAATAGCGTCAATCCTGGAGAAGTCGCTACGGCAAATTTTTCAATCAGATAGTGTTTGCCATCAAAAAGAGCCGCCATAGGCAGTAAACGCAGCGAACCATCTGGCACAAAAACCAAGGTGTCAATTCCTTGTTTTTTGAGCATTTCTTCTGCTGGAGACACGAGCCAATGATAAAGTTTTGGCATATTTGCTGGCACTTTATTGCGTAAATTACGCGCCATTTTTTGCACTTGTGTATTAAACGCTAACGCATCCACAGGGACAACATATTGAAATAGCCCCGTACTGGTTCCGACCAATAACTCTAAACGTTGAGGCAAAATAATCGGATAGATAATTGCCGTTTTGTCATCCATTTTCTGAATACTTGCGTGACGCGCACTTTCAACCGTGCATCGCCCGCCTAAAAAGTCTTCCAGTTCCGTTTGTTTGATGAGTTCAACCGTATCCCGCGCCTTTTTTAAGAGTTTTTGCTGATTTTCGCCTGTCGCATTTTTGGCTTGTTGCAGTAATAAATCTGCGAGTCCTAAATAAACGGGTTCGAGTGTTTCACGAAAGGAGGATTTGCCATTTTGATAGTCCACAGGAATATCTTGTCGAATGGCTTCAAGATGTTCAACGGCGCGTTGATAGGCAGCTCTTGCCGCGTCTATTTGCCCATCTTGACGAAGTAAACGACCTTGTCGCCATTCTAAATTGAAAATAATGTCGCGCTCTTCGCCGCTTTGAATCAGCGACAGTGCCTGCCAACTCAAATGCAAGGATTCGTCGTAACGTTTTTGATCTTCGTAAAGCGATGCGAGCGCATCAAGACTTTCTGCTTGCATTCGTGTTGACAATGACGCACTCAAACTCAATGTTCGAGCTTTTTCAAATGCGGTGTAGGCTTGCGCTAACCCTTCTTTTCCAAGTGTTCGCGCTTGCTCACCTAAATTAAGATACAAGCGATTTTGTTCTTGTTTATCTGTCACCGCATCTAATTGCGTGCTGATTTTTTCTAATGCCACTAAACGCGCTGAAGGCTCAAGTCCTCGCGCTATATTTAATTCGATGCGAATCGCGAGAGTTTTATCATCGCCCGCTAACTGAGCTGCCTGGGTGTAATAATTTTGCGCTTGCTTTGCGTCATGTTGATTGCTTGAAAGATTGCCAAGCCAATTTGCATAGTGGGCTTTTTGACTGCCTTGCGTATTTTGATATGCCTTTTCGAGTAACGGTTTCGCTTCGGTATCACGATGCAAACGCGCATAAATTGCCCCTAATTCACCCGCCGCTTGGGCTTTTTGCTGCGGTGTTTGTGCAAGT
Organism: Methylococcaceae bacterium; assembly: GCA_014191975.1. Classification (GTDB taxonomy): domain Bacteria; phylum Pseudomonadota; class Gammaproteobacteria; order Methylococcales; family Methylomonadaceae; genus UBA10906. The sequence continues at coordinate 28,893 of BJHG01000020.1, forward strand.
AATTGAGCTTGTAATAGTGTTTGCTCTGCTTGATAGAGTAAACCTTGTTGCTTGCATTCACGCCCATACTGAAAATTTGTTTCAAAATCTGCGGCGTGTAAAGGGGGTATCACGCCAAACGCCAGACTTAATGCGAGTATTTTTAGTAGATTAATTTTCATTAAAAAGCGTCCAATTTAACTTGAAAGTGAATGCCTTCATCTTGCAGATTTGAATGCGTGTTAATTTGCGGGGACTCTATTTTATGTGCCCAATAAAATTCCGTATTAAGTTTAGAAAATTTCCAATTCAATCCCACCCCTGTTGAATACAGATAATTTGCAGACTCGTTTTTATTCCACGCCGCACCGTAATCTACAAAAGGTATTAGCGTCAACGTATGTGAGGCATTCGGCTCGCCCAATAATGGGTAATGAAATTCCAGATTACTTGCAAATCCCTCATCGCGTACCAGTTGATTTTCACGATAACCGCGCACCGTATTGACACCACCCACTGCCATACGTTCCAGCGGCAAAAGGGAATCATTGCTAAGCTGAACATTTCCCCGCAAAACCACCTGTGCCCCATTATCTAAAACATGATGTGCATATTGTCCCTGCCCTAACCACGCAAAAAATTCACTGCTCGGATTATTGGGATTGGTTTGAGCAGTTGAACCTAACACATGCAGTCCAACGCTAAATGTTGAGCGCAATGCCAAAACCTGTTTGTCCATGCGCTCAATATGCTCTTGGTAAAAACGCACGACGGTCGCTTGCGTATGTCCGCTATCATCGCCTGCAATGAACGAAAAAGGACGACCCAATAATGTGGTGTCATTTTGGCGTATCGCAAAACTGCTACCAATAGTCAGTTTTCGTTTAAGACTTTCAATAATAGGATGACTAATCCCCGCTTCAATATTATGCACTTGGCTTTTAATATCGAGTTTATCCGTCGGCGATTCAATCACTAGCGAATCGCCTTCGGTAAAATTAATGTAAGCCTGTGTCCCTTGATCAAAAACAGGAACACGCCAACCACCGCTATAGAGCAGGGATCCGCCACTGCCTTGAAAGGTAAAATCCAACATATCGCCAAGACCCGTCAAATTTCGAACCCAACTACTCACCCCCCCACCTTCTGCGCCAATGGATGGAGGGCGATAGTTATTACTAAATAACGTCATTTGGTAAGGTCGCGCACGTGCCACGTCCACTTCAAGTACGCTACTATTCGAGTTTGCGCTAGGCAGTAAACTTCCTTTCATAGTCGAAATAAGCGGATCCACTAATAATAATTGAAACTTATCCTGTAGCTCATTGACATTTAACGGCCCATCCATTAAAAGACGATTTTTAATATAGCCTTCGCGTAAATGTCCTTGTCCATGAATGTTGACGTCATCGAGTTTCCCTTCAACAATATCAATGTGAAGGTCACCATTTTGTAGTGCATCTTTAGAAATTCGTGCACCTGAATTGATATAGCCATGCGCAATATAGTAGCGTGTTATTTGTTGGCGCAATTCTTCAAGCTCATCAATGCGAATCTCACGCGCTTTGAACGGCTGAGCAATCTCTTGCAGTGTTTTTTCATCAAAAACGGTATTTCCACTAAAGGTATATCGCTCGATAAAAACTTTTTCTCGAATAGGCGCAGATGGGTTTGGACTGGCTAGATTAGGAAGCGTGAATCCGGGTTTTTCTGTCAAATAGGCGGGGCGTTGCGGTGGTGTTGCACTGGGGAGATCCGTTGACTCTGAGCCTCCTACTGCCCATGCGTTTGAGGTGAGTAACAAAACAAGAGGATAAATTGACTTTTTCATCATCGTTTTTCTATTTTTAGCTTGCTGCATTAATATGTCACTCCCACAAGTGCTACAGTTCCAGTAGTAAAAAAATTACTATCTTGACTAGCCAACGAACCCGTATCTAAAAGCGACCCATTCTCAAAATCCCAATAATGCGATAGGTGAGTCGAATCAACTGTATTCTTAAAAACAAATGATTGCTGCTTATTTACGTCCCTTAATCGTTCTATCACTGGAGTAGTTGTTGATGAAAATTGCCCCAGAATAGTAACTGAATTTTTTAATTCCCCAGCTTGATAAAATGACACCACCAAATCATTTTCAATTTTGAAGAAATTTGTATCGAAATCCCCATTAATTGCATCTTCTGCACTTACAAAATCAATTTCATCATTACCTGAAGAATCAGAAATAACACTATTACCGCTTCCCCCTGCTTGAATAATATAGACATCGTGACCAGCACCTCCATCAACGGTATCGTCTCCACCACTCAATTTGAAAATATTATCTCGTGAATTACCTATTAAATTATCGCTGTAATGTGAATCATAGATATGTTCAATATTAATTAGCGTATCATTACCATCACCACCATTAGCCGAACCTGGAACTGTCCCTTCACCTAATCTAACATTCACCGCTCTAGGTGATTGACGATAATCAACAATGTCACCCCA
>BJHG01000021.1:0-307 GCA_014191975.1 Methylococcaceae bacterium
TGGAACCTATCACGCTATCGATCATAAACATCTCCCGCGTTATTTGGCCGAATTCTGTTATCGCTTTAATCGGCGTTTTGTTCTTGAGGATATGTTGCCTCGCCTATGTTATGTTGCACTGCAAACTTCTCCAATGCCCATGCGGTTGCTTAAGATGGCTGAGGTTTATGGGTAATCAGGAAAAATTTTGAAAAGTTAGTGACACAATTAACGGCAATCAAACCGAATCGTAAAACCACTGCGTACAGCATCAATCGAGTAAAAACCTGTCCAGCATTAGTTGCTGAAGTCGAAAAAAACACAACGA
>BJHG01000021.1:407-29693 GCA_014191975.1 Methylococcaceae bacterium
AAAAATTTTGAAAAGTTAGTGACACAATTAACGGCAATCAAACCGAATCGTAAAACCACTGCGTACAGCATCAATCGAGTAAAAACCTGTCCAGCATTAGTTGCTGAAGTCGAAAAAAACACAACGATTTTTGTGTCGAAATCTGATGACAGTAAACAATGTTATGCAGCTAGCGGTATTAGTTTGTCAGCAATGCAAACGCAATTAACCGATATTACAGTATATTCAGCAGTGAAAAAATCAGATGGTTTGATGCACATTGCGTTGTGTGGTGCAGAAACAGGAAATTATAATGTCTATGAAATTTCCGCAGTCGATGTTGAAAAAGCTACAAAAATAGGCTTTAGTGAATGGATTGAAAAACCGTAATTACTTGATTTGCAGAGCTTGCATAGCAGCCTAAAAAGAGGTGAGATAAAATTAAAAGTATTTGATGTCTGTGCATAACTTTAATTTTATATTAAACAATCACTGACGGTTTAACAATTGGTGATACAGATAGCTGTACACCTAACGCATTACATACTTTTGAGATGGTATCAAAACGAGGTTGCGCATTAGGCCGAAGTGCTTTATACAAAGCCTCACGAGTTATACCCGATGATTTAGCCATTTCAGTCATACCACGTGATTTGGCAATATCACCAAGAGCAGATGCGAGTAATGAAGCATCATTTTCTTCTAAGATACATGTGAGATAAGCTGCAATATCTTCTTCTGTTTTTAAATATTCCGCAGGGTCGAAATCCGGTAAATCTGCTATGTTCATGTTCTACTCCAATGTAGATGCCAATTTTTGTGCTTTTGCAATATCACTAGCTTGAGTTGATTTATCACCACCACCTAGCATGACAAGCAATATATCACCACGTTGCACGTAATACATTCTCCAGTCACAACCGAAATTCAAACACACCTTCACCCACAAATTTAGTGTCGCCTAAGTTGCCGTTCATTGCTTTACGCAATCTAACAACTAATCGTTGTTTGGTTATTGGGTCTTTTAAACCATCTAGCCAATTAGAAAAATCATCTGTGCGTTTAATTTTATACATGACTTATTGTAATCGTTCGATTACTAATTGGCAATTGATAACCAGTGAAACACTATTTTATCGCAGGATAATTTACAAACTACAAATGCCCGTTTCACCATTGGTCTTACATGACGAATTTACTAGATAGACTAACCCTGCCAACGCCCCTGCTGTTTTAAAATAGATACGAACTCTTCAGGTATCACCGCCGCATCACCGAATCGTTTACGTGAGTTAGCAAATTCTTCAATCAATGCGCCATGATGATTATCAATGGTTTGAGGTGTGATCACCGCAGCAGGTTTTAATTTGGTGGAAGACTGCTTTGTAGGTTGCTTTTCGTTAAATTCAAACACAACATGCGTAACGTTCCGCCCGGTTTTTTTGTACGAATGCACAACGGTTAAGTTTGAGTGAGTGTTAATATCTTTTACCGCCGGTTCTATGACACGCTTTTTTAAATCAAATATACGTTCATACTCATCATCTAGTTCAAATTGACTTTTTAACCATTGAATTGAGACATCACGATAGCCACTGCTTCGCCATTGCATTAACAATTCGTACAGTCTTATTCCGTAAATTGAACTCATCGAGCTAATGTTTTTCAAATCATACCGGGTAAATTGATTTTTAATCTCGCTGAGATAGGGGATCATTAATTGAGCGAAATACAGCGTCATCTTGCCAGACGATTTTTGATAACGGACACCACTAATCCATCGAGTCACTATACGCTCCGAATCTTTATCCGAGGCCTCAATCACCACGCTGCGCTCATAGAGTGTTTTGGCAACCTCTACTAGCTGGTTATAGGCTGTATCTTCAGAAATATTAAAGATGACCGCAAAGTCTTTTGCTGATAATTCGAACTTGTCGCTTGCTGTCAACGGCTCATTTGAGTTAATCATGCTTATACACGCTAACACAACACGCTGTTCATTTAGCGTTAATCTATATCCAGCCTCAACGACTTTATTTGCTTTATAAACCGTTAATTTTTTATCCACGCATTCACACACTTTCATCTTTGTTTAAAATGCTCAATAGGATACATCATAATTAAACGACAATAAAAAATAATGTCGTTTAAAGCATTAAATTTGTCGTCTTATGACAATCAATCCACTGCCTTTATTTCCATCACCTACACCAAATTTGTAGTCACTTAGTTAGCAACCTTAAAGTAACTATTTTGGTAATACCATTTTAGTTAGTTGACGTAGAATCAGTAGTTACTTGGCGTAGAATCAGTAGTTAGTTGACCCCGTTTTACTACGCATTGACATTCTGTAAGCCACATATTTCAATGCCTCCAGCGACGCTAAAACAAGTTTAAAATAAAAATCAAAAGAAAAAAGGGAAAATTTTAATTTTTTAAATTAAACCATCATCATTTATTGGTGAGTTTGGCATGACAGTTATAGGTTTGTTTTCTTTATTGAGTTTGCTGATCACTTTTTCCAATTGCTCAGCGCAGGCATAGGAAAGGGGTGAGTAACCATCATCTTCATGGTAAGCATAAGCCGTCAAAATGCCTTCTTGCGTATTTTCAGCCATCATTTCCATTTTTGATGCGTATGGACAGATTAAAAGCTGGATAGTTAAGGGATATTTTAGTTGCTGCGCCCATGCGATAGCGGCTTGATGAATAAGCGCTTCGTTTTCTTTTGACACGATCAAATCTAAATGCTGAATATGAGTGTCACCATTCAAGAATAAATTCAGTCGCTCTGATAAGGTTTCGTGTGAATTTAACGTCGTAAAAAAGAAACCGTAGGGTGTATTAGATGAATTAGACATAACTCGTAATGAACGTTTGCTAAAAAACGATATTATAAAAACTAAAACAAAGAAGTAGGTTATAAATAACTTTTACAATGACTAAGAGAGAGTTTCAATGAGCGAACGAATTATTATGCGTACAGGCGAAGCATTGATTGCTGGTGGTTCTGCTGGAACCGCTGCTGAACCAGAAGTGATTATTGGTGAATTAGACGGGCCTGTTGGGACGGCAATTGCTACGATGACAGCTGGCCAGGTAAGTGGTCATACGCGCGTATTTGCTATCTTAAATACCGATATTCAAGTAAGACCTGTAACGTTAATGACAAGTAAAGTGACGGTGAAGAATAGTCGCTATACCAATATTTTAATGGGAACGGTACAAGCTGCTATTGCTAACGGAGTGTTGGATGCTGTTCGCGCTGGGGATATTCCAAAAGAAAAAGCCAATGATTTAGGCATTATTGTCTCCGTATGGCTCAATCCAAGCGTTGCCACTGATGATAATTTGGATCATCGAATTTTGTTTGATATTCATCGCAAAGCCATGTCAACGGCTATTCATAAAGCGATGAATAATAAACCTGACATTGATTGGTTATTAGAAAATCAAGAAAAAGTGATTCATAAATATTTCCAGATGGGGCTTGATGGAAAAATTTAGCGTGTTCCATAAAATACTCAAATTGATTTATTGGCACAGGTTATGCTCAACTTAATTTTAAGTAGCTACCTCTACTGAATTGCCCCAGAAATGGGGCTTTTTTATGTGAAAAAAAGTATATTAGCCTCTAGAGTGACATATTTTTTCCACATGAATATGGGGTATCAAAAATGAAACAGAGTATTACCTTTTTTATTTTGTTTGCGGCTGTAGCGGCTTATCTTGCAGGAAGCACAGTAGAGTCTATGATTTTCTTGATGGTTGGCGCTGTACTTGAAAGTATATTTTGGTTTCGCTTATTGCGACGCAATGAATCTGCGTCAAAATTCAATGAATAATTTTTTGATAAAGCGCTTACACCCTTAGTGCCAAAAAATAGCTATTTATCTAATTTTATTTTTCTAGGAAAAGCCGCTAATTTTAAATCGAATTTTGAAAATAAATTGATGCTAATCGTCGTTTCAATTCGAATATGGTGGTCTTCAGCTAGTATAAATGGCTCTTTTAGCATTTTAACTAATTCATCAGAAACCGCATTAGCATGCGCGATAATTTCAACTTCTTCTAAGAGAATGATAAATTTCTGATTCACCTGCAAAATGGTATCCGTGTCTCGCAATCTATGATTAAGACGTTCATTTATCATCACCAGCAATTGTTCAATTTTATCCCCCGCGTTCTCGCTATAAAGCGCCTTAACAGAAGAAAAATTAAAATTGACCTCGAGTAATGCGGTGTTTTGGATTTTATCTCTGCGACGGTCAGTACCTACGTATTTTGCAAATATTTAGGTTTAAGTGATTCATTTTTTGTTTGTTCTGTCATGGATTTCTTCTATGTAGGTTGAAGTAATAACCAAAATACGCCATGTTTATTAAGTGTTTCTATTCTAATGATAAAAACCAAAAATGAGGAGTGTTTTTTTCATGTTGATACACAAAAAATCGCAAAAACCCCTGTGAGGTAATAACTAAGTCACAGGTGGCTATAGTTGGTATGAACGATGCCGATGCACGACATGTTAGGGGATGTATCGTAGCGCTTGCAGAAGAATTAAAAGCGAAACGGCGTGTTTAAATTAGCAAAAAACAAAAAACTAAATCGTCCTGTTCTTTTTATTGAATAAGACGATTTAATTTCCTACTATCTCCGTTGGTTATTATCGGCATGTTTGATATAAATTAAAAGGTTTTTTTGGTTATCTTAACCAAATTGGATGAGAAAACTATCCAGACTTAGCGTCAATTACGCGGCAAGTGAAATTGGGTAATCTGCCATAGATAAGATTTGACGTGCTTTTGCAACATCTTGCATGGCTGATTCGATTAGCGTTGGATTTTCTTTCAGCATTGAATCTATATAATCGTTAATGGCTGTTTCACTGTCTAAATAATTAACGACATCTAAAGGAAAAATAATGATATTGTCGGACATATTACCTCCTGAACTTGTTTTAAAATAAACATTTCAATACAAACCAAAATCACAAGACGCTAAAACGCAGGCGTAAAGAATCCCTAACCACAGGGATGTGATTTTTTTTATTGATGGTGTTTGGAATTTTTGAAGACGAAAAAACTGACTCGAAAAGAATTCTATACGAATAAATTTTGAAAGTGAATTTTAGTTTCAAGACAAATTTATGACAAAATCCGAATAAAAAAAATGGAACCGTCTCTAGGCCTTGCAGTTACTGATTTATTTTAATTAGTTATTTATAAACATCGACTTATGTAGAATTTTTTTATTTCGTAACTGGTTTTTGACGCTTTCTAAGGTCGCATTTTAACTTGAATTTATATTGATTTAGATACGCTTTTTTTTCAAAAAAACGGTCTATTTTTTTTACTTATTCACCCTGAAATTACATTTATTAATATCGAAAAATTTCAATATTATAAAAAAATAATTGCCCCTATTTAAAATAAAAACAGGCATTCGTTGCCTAAAAATTGAAATTTTATAGGCAAGCTATACAAAACAAAAAAAAGCACGGTTTATTTTGATACAAAATAGCAATGATAGTTAAATCCATGATGCTATAAAACAGTAATTACAGCCTATTTAAGCCACTTTATTTTTAACCAATACACATTTAAGCAGTAGGACATTAAATCATCTCATTAAGGCTATAAAGTGCCTTAAATGACGAATTTAGTAGGTGTACTAACCTTAACAACGACCTTGCTGTTTTAAAATTGATATAAAGTCTTATAGCGTGACTGCAGCAGCATTATCAATATCATGATTATGAAATACTTTGAATCGCGGAGTGGGTGCAACGAAAGTGTACCCGCGTAGCGGGTAGTCTTTGTTAAAATGTACTTACATTTTTTATAAAATAGTGAAATTGCAGGAGTTAAATTAAGTTAAATATAGTTACAGTGATTAGATTATTGCTGTAAGCCTTGATATTAAAGGCCTTTGGATTTATGTCGGTTGGACTTTTACTAGGTTGGGTTGGACTTTTACTAGGTATGATATGTTTTTGATATGCCGATAGGGTATTATATGCTTCTGGTATGGTTCCACTCGAGCCATGTAAACAAAAAAGTATTTGATATGCCGATAAATGAATAAATTACTACCAGACCGAAGCAAGCAAAATAATTTCTTTATCTGTGATATCACGGACACTTTCAAAGACGATATGTCGTCAATGGAACACCCGATATTTTCACTTAACAAGGCTATCGATACACGTGTATTGAGATATGAAAGGAACAATGTTGTGATTGAGGTGAGCCCGAGTGTTAAAGGGTTAGCCACGATCTATGACAAGGACATTTTACTTTACCTAGCAAGTGCGCTGGTGAACGCTAAGAATAACAATGAAGCCATATCTAAAGCAGTAAAGTTTTCTGCGTATGACTACCTCGCCGCCACAAACAAAAGTTTCGGAGGCACGCAGTATCAGGTATTCAAAGATGGATTAGAACGATTAGCGGGTACTCGAATTCAAACCAATATTAAAACTAATAGCGTAGAAATTACCAGCAACTTTGGCTTAATCGAAAGTTTTACGATTATTAAAGAAAATTCTAAAAGCAAGGCGATCGCAGTAGAGGTCGTGCTATCTGATTGGTTTTATAACTCAATTTTGGGAAATGAAGTTCTAACTATACACAGGGATTATTTTCGTTTACGCAAACCAACCGAAAGGAGACTTTATGAGTTGGCTAGAAAGCACTGTGGCAATCAACCGTCATGGAAAATAAAGTTATCCACAATACAAGAAAAACTCGGGATAACATCTCAGTTGAAACAGTTTAGATTCAATATGAGATCCATAATCTCAGATAATCATTTGCCAGAATATAATATTCAAATGGAAAATGATGTTGTTACCTTCACACGAAAGCAATCACCTAAACCGATTTCAAATTATCAATTTTCAAAAATAACAAAAGAAGACAAAGTAGACAAACCATCACCCATAAGAAAAAAAGACAGTGATATGCCAATTTTGGATGAGTATGCTTTGGCACGTCGACGTTTTGGTGATGCTGCAGTTATACCCGAAGAATATGTTGAACTACTTAAATCTCAGGGGCGTTGGTAATTAAATTAAGTTACAATTAAAAAAAACTTAACAGTAAACTTTACACATATATGTTAACACTTGGACAAGCAGCAAAAGAAGTAGGGCGTAGTAAAACTGCGTTAACCAATGCAATAAAGTCAGGTAGGCTATCTGCTAATAAATTGGACGATGGTTCTTACAGTATTGATCCATCGGAACTTTTTAGGGTTTACAGTCCAGTTGACCCAGTTGTTGCTGGTAAACATGTGCACACATTGACTACATATGTTAACCCCACTGGACACATTCAAACGGAATTACTGCGTGATTTAATTGAACAAGTTAAATCAGAGCGTGATGATTTACGCAAACGATTAGATGACACAGAATCATCGCGTCAAAGAATGGAATTAGAATTGACGCGATTAACATTATTGTTGACCCATCAATCAACGCCTAAAACACAGATCAAGGAAAAAAATACTTTATTTAATAAGATATTTAAAAAAGATTATCACTAGGAGTGAGCCTATGTTTAACCCCCCCCCATCCCGCAAGCATTTTGCGTGAAGACATTTTTCCAGAATTAGGCATAACGGTAACGGAAGCCGCTAAAAAACTGGGCGTGTCGCGTGTTCAATTATCAAGAGTGCTAAACGAACATGCGGCCATTTCGCCACACTTAGCATTGCGTCTTGAACAGTGGTTGGGTACCACAACGGCAGAAACATGGCTAAAGATGCAATTAGCATTTGATTTATGGCAAGTTCAGCAAAAAGGCATACCAAAAGTGAAACCACTGCAATATGCTTCAGTCAGCACACAGGTAGGTGTTTGATGTCGTTAATGACACAGTTTGATATCCGTGCAATTCGTGGGCAAGGTAATGGGAAAGTAAAACGTGGCTTGGAGTTACTCAGCAAAGCCATGGGTAATTTTGTTGAAAATACACAGTGCAATGAGGTTAACAACGATCAGGACAGTAGCACTGATTTAGATGCTAATTATGTTCGTGGTAAAGTAACATTATTGAGCATTACAGAGAAAGATGTAAATGACGCCATATTATGGGCTAGACAGCCAGTTTTAAAATAAATTCTTATTTGGTTAGTCTATTTGTAGGTATGGTTGAACAATATTTCTTTCCATATTCACCCAATGTCAAATTTACATACCACTAAACAATTGTGCATGTGATCCTAATCTAACCAAGTAGACAGTCTGTTCATCACTTTTGTATATAAGCAGCATATCACCACCTAGGTGTAATTCTCTAAAATCCTGCCATTCACCATGCAATGCATGATCTTTAGATTCCGGTGGAGGTGATTGACCATTAATCAAATCGGTAACATACAAGAACAACTTAGTGAACTGACCCTCGGTAAGACGTGCGTTACGCATATCTTTAACAAAGGTTTTGTGCCGTGACAGAGTTCTCATTCAAAAAGCATGTCTTGTTTTAATTGATCAACCGTAGTGGTTTCAACATTCTTTCCTGCTCTGACATCCTTCATCGCAGCGATTGTTTCCTGATTAGGCAGAACAACTTGAAATGGCAATCCCCGTTGAGCAACGACTTGAGATGTAAATATATTTACTGCTTCACTGAAATTCATTCCTAAATTTGCAAGTATTTGCTTTGCCTCGATAAACTTATCAGCATCGATGCGTAAACTGGTTTGAATCTTTGACATAACACCTCCTCCTTTAGTAGATTGGCTCATATTAGCATACCATTTGGGATGCGACAAACATGAAAGACTGTAAAGTACAGAATGTTATTTTTGATATGCACCTCCATTTACATCCTGCGATCGTAGGATTCGTCACCAGTTTTATTAAATTCCATTGGCAATTTTTTGACAAATTTGTCACTATAAAAATTATGAACAATACTAGACCTATTTCCTACATAAAGTTGGATCTCGAAAATGAATGATGATTTTGAATTGGTTAAAGGCAGTGGAAATGTCTATCGAGACTTTGGTCGTCCAAACGCAGGGTTAGAGCAAGCACGTGCGATTGTTTGTGCACAGATTATTAAAATTATGGATGAAAAAGGACTTTCAAGTCGTGGTGCTGAGCAATTAACAGGTGTTTCACATACAGAAATCGCACGTTTAAGAAACGCTAAGTTAAGTCGATTCACACTAGATCGGCTAATCACAATTGATTGGGCAAAGGCATTATAAGTAACAAAATATACTTTTGTTACTTAACAACTGCCTTGTTTCTGTTAATTTTTTTATTTTTTATGCTACATTATGTAACTTAATATAGATTATTAATAATAATAGTTACATATATGAACATCGTTGACGCCGCCGATAAACAACAAATTGCCTTGGTTCATGCCCTACTCAATAGCAAGTTTGGGGAAATCTATGCCGACATATGGAAAGTGGGCGTGAATCTGAGTTTGCGTATCAGCGATCTACTCAGCCTCAAATACACCGATTTCAATCTTCACGACCGAACCCTCAATCTCACCGAATCCAAAACCGGTAAAGCCAAATCCATTCGGCTTAATCAAACTGCCATTAATATCATCACTAAACGTAAACAAGACCATCCCAGTGATGTGTGGCTGTTTCAGGTGCATTGCAATCGAGCAAAGAATAAACCCATCTCGCGTATCTCTGTGAGTCGCGTGTTCAAAGACGCAGGCGATATGCTCAATCTGACGATCAATACCCACTCTATGCGTAAATCACGCGGCATGGCGATGTTTAATGATGGTGTCGCCATTGAGAAAATAGCGCATGTGCTTAATCATTCTAATACGACCTCAACGCTGCGTTACCTTGGTATTACGCGTGAAGAAATTATGAAAACGTATGATGATTATGAATTGTGAACAGGGCGTTTACAGTTTGTAAATACAACCCAACGGGCATAAAAAAACCACAAACAACAATGCGGTAAATGAAGTTTGTGGCTCTCTGTATTACATAAAAACATGCAAGAACATCACATATAGTAAAACACAGAAACGCTAAGTGAGGCAAATGGGGCATTATGCGCATCAAACAGTCTAGCTAGACAGTTCAGTTCGGTAAATTACAAGTGACCCAATGAGTCACTATAATTACGTAGTACGTAATTATAAAAAGTGTGTCAGACACACTTTTTAACTGCACCCATACTTTATCGCTCCCAAGCTGTATTTAGTGATTTTTTTAATAAATTTCGGCTAATCGTCAAACATTGACGAATTTTTAAACAAGTGTTCAAACGTTGCATAAACGGTTTCTCGTTTTTCTATGATAGCTATCAACAGAATGTCATTGCGTAACGTGTAAATTAAGCGATATTTTCCCGCTCGTATTTTCTTGAAAAAAACATATCCTTAAGCTTTCGCCTTCTAACGAATTCTCTCTAAGCTTTGTTATGATTGATTTGATATTACTGGCAACTTTTGGATTGTCTTTAGCAAGCTGCGTTAGCATTTTAAGTGCCTGCTTTGTTAATTTATAGTCTCTCAAGCAATGCTATCCATTAAATCCTGTGTTTCTTTATTGGACGCAAACCCTTCCTTAATGGCTAATTCAGCAGCTTTACCATAGAGAATATCCTCTAATCTCGTTAATTCGCTGTAGCGTTGCGTTGACATAACCACTGCAATTTCTTTGTCTTGCTTAGAAATGCCAATAGGTTCTACGTTAATTGCAGACAATATGGCGCTGAAGTTCTGTCTAACCTCGGTTGAGCTTAATACTTTCATAAAATCACCTGTATAAAACGTACAAAAAATAGTTTATTTTGTACAGTCTAATACTTTTTATATACTTGCGTACACTTTAAAATCTAATCTTTCATTAGACTACAATAACTGCCTGAAAAATGTATCCGTGAGATCAAGCCTCAAACTCCCCCACCACCACAGGTATTTGCATTGCCGCGAGTCCCGCGAGTTCATCTTTTCCGATGGCGTTTTCATTCACGCCCACAAACTCCCCTGCGGCAATGAGCTGCGCTTCTAATTCGAGAATCTTCGCGCGAGCTTCAATTTCTTTTTCTGACATCATGCCTGTTTTCACCTCAGACACTTCACGCGGTTGATTTCTCGCTTGTTGTTTTCTGCGCAGGGCGGCTTGTTCAAGGGCTTTTTTCTCCATGACTTCTTGCGCCTCTGCAAGCTCCATGATGTCTTTCAACGAGGATTTAGCGGTGCGAGGGGCTTTTTCGATTAAACCAAGTGTTTCAAATTCGGATTTACTGACAACACCTACCCGTTCAATGAAAATATAACCCTGTGTATTGAGGTCTTCTTTGACCTTCTGCGCGTGTTTAGAAAAAACATGGCAAATAGCTTCACTTCGTTTTTCTTGTCGCTCAAAATCGCTTAGAGGGGCATTCACGGATGAATTTTGAGCCGATTGTGGATCAAAAGCACTGATATCGAGTTCACCCTTTTCAGATTTTTGAATTAGTGCATTCAAATAACCCAATGGCGATTTAATGCCGCCTTTTTGCAACGCGGCTTTGAGCATAGTTAATACGATACTTCGTGTACTGGTATCGCTGACTTTAGATAGGGTTTTCTTCGCTAAAATACGGGCTTTCTCGTCAAGTTCTGTGACGGTTTGAAGTTGTACATCAATCGAATCGACAAGCTCTTGAGGTGGCGTTTCAATCGTATTTTTGATTACTACCGCATTTGTTGCGGTTTGCAGTGAAGAAATTTGCTCTATTGTGAGTTTTCCGAGCGTTGTTTTTTCAAGCATAGCGTGGGTGGAAATATGGCAGTTTTCTTTTCCAAAATCGACGACATCGTTTGTTGTTTTTTGATTATTTTGTAAAAGATTATTTGTTTCTAATACGTGTTGAAAAACCACATGTGGCTTTTTAACACGAGGCGATATAGCTGGGCTGGCGGGGGGTTCTGGAACGCTAATTCGCCAAAAAGTTTCACCGGTTTTGTCGCGTGTATAGCTGGCAAAACCCAAGTCTTGTAGGCGTCGAAGTGCGGTGTAAGCGGTACTTTTTCCGATGTTGACGGAATGGGCAATATCACCCGCGCGCAGTTTCCACTGTGGGGGCAAAGACAGTAGATAATTGAGTACGGCACTGTCGCGGGGTTTTAGGCCGTCATAGTGGCGATTGTAGCGAAACAGCGCATTAGGCAGCGCGGTGAAATCAGTGGTGACAGAAGGGCGTAAAATATTGGCAGGGGTTAACATAGCAAAAGCCTCCTTCTTCGATGCTCTTGCAATCAACCCACTATATGATAAAATTCATCTGCAGTGTTGTATTCGATAAGAACTTCTTATCGATATGCAAGAACATAAAATATTTTTAGTATTTAAAAGCCCGTCATCTGCCAAGATTGGAGCGGGCTTTTTTATGTCCGTTGTTTTTGTATTTAGGGCTACTTTTCAAAAAAATAGCGACCAATAGCGATCTAATTTACTCTGTTTTCCCCCACTTTCAAAAATTTTTTTTCTTTATGTCTTTTTTTCGTGTGAAAAAGGGATATTCCAAATGAATAGCGTTTTGGTATGCGTTCAACCCAGTTTTAATTTCATTGATGATTTTTTGACAAACACATTCAATAAAAACAGCTCCCTATCTCACTTTAACAACGCTTGTGGCTCTCGGGGCTATTTTCTATTTTTCTTAATTAAGGCCTGTTGTTTTTGGGTAAAAAAGCAAAAAAAAACGCGACAAAAGTAGTCGCGTTTTTTAGGGGAATCAGGTTGACGTGATTGACGCTGTCTCTTTTTAAATCAAACCACGCAAGAATCGTTGACTCAAATCAATATCTAATTTTTGGTGAACGACACCAAATTCAATGTATTTATTTTTATATGAAAACCATTCAGATACTTCACTTTCTTTAAATGCACTACTCTGTTTCCCCATCCCTTTTACGGGCACAGATTTAATTGTTGGAAAGTTATTTTTCTCAATGTATTTTGATAAATTCGCTTTTGATAAGCCTTATTTGGCCATAATTTGATTATGCGATAAATAGCCTGCTGGTATTTGATTTTTTTGGGCGTTGTGCATCACGTTTTCCTCTATGTAAAAATATTTCTGAGCGTGTTTTTATTGCTGCTAATTATCAAAAAACGAACACCACCGAAAAAAATGTCACAAAGCGATTACTGAGCATTTGTAACAAAAAATACATTGAGCCAACTCAATAAAACAGTTTATTGAGTGCTTGGCAGATAACTTAGTTATCGTTTCCATGTTGATTTAAATAAGGCGTACGCTTCTCAATCCTAACTCGTTAAAAATGTATGCATTTCTATCGAGGATATTGAACGCGAGCTTGGCAGTCTCGCATTTATATTTTTGGGGGATTTTAGAGGGCAATATTTTTCAAATCAAAAAAAATGTCAAAAATGTGACACAGTTCACACTTTTTAAAAATGAGGCATTACATCACCCCCATGATGGCTCGATTGAGATCATCACTGCCAAACGCCAGATAGCTAATCGTACTATTGATGGATTTATGCCCGAGGGCGATTTGGACTAATTCTAGTTTTCCGGTTTGTTCATAAATTCGCGCAGCGAATGTTTTGCGCAATGTGTGCGTGGATACATTGCCAAATTCCCCTATTTTTGCAAATAAGACTTTGAGTAGGTCGTGGGCTTGTTGGCGTGAAATGGCTTTGAGATTGCCATTTGCATCGTGTTTTCGGCTAATAAATAAAGGCGATTGACCACTTATTCCAATGATATCGACGAGGCGCTTTAAGGCTTTCTGTGCATCAGTATTCAGTAGTATGGAGCGTCCTATTTTGGTTTTCGTATTGGCGGCTTTGACAGTGACGTGTGAATGGATGATGCCATTGGTTGACACGTCTGCCACTTTAAGACTGAGAAGCTCTGAGATGCGATAGCCTGTGCAGAAACCCAGCGTGAGTAAGGTTTTTTCACGAACGGTACTGGTGAGCGCTAATAGGCCTTTCACTTGTTGTCGAGTGAGTGGGCGTGATCCTTTCATAATATCGTGTCCTTTATCCGAGTTATTCGCTAGTGAAAAAGTCGCTCAATTAACGAGGCTTTTTTGACTTAATCGCTAGTGAAAAAATAATGGGGCTGAATCTGACAAAATGAGGGTTTGTCAGATTCGCGGTGATATTCTGCCAAACATGTTTCGAGTAAAACATCTATTTTTTATTTATGCGAACCCATCGCAATATCTTATATGCCCTATAATTCTAATGCTTTAGAATATCGCCAAATTTTTATTTTTTATTAGGTATCGATATGAACCGTTTTGGTCTTCTATTTTTATTATCCATTGTTGTAGTCACATCACATGCCGAAACTGAGTTATTCACCAACGTTACAACTGTTTTAACGGTTGTCAAACCGATTGAAACTCGTCATGCCATTGAAATAAACATCAATGGAATAGGACCAGCAGTTGATAGAATGGCATATAAAAGATTGCGTAAAACAATTGGTGATGCTGTGACTAATGAAGTAATTGATAAATTTGTAATTTATGGTTACGCGAAAGAGGGTGGTTTCTCAGGTTGTGTTGAGGACAGACCTTTGTTAGCTGTTGAACCAAGTAAAAATTTTGAAAAGTTAGTGACACAATTAACGGCAATCAAACCGAATCGTAAAACCACTGCGTACAGCATCAATCGAGTAAAAACCTGTCCAGCATTAGTTGCTGAAGTCGAAAAAAACACAACGATTTTTGTGTCGAAATCTGATGACAGTAAACAATGTTATGCAGCTAGCGGTATTAGTTTGTCAGCAATGCAAACGCAATTAACCGATATTACAGTATATTCAGCAGTGAAAAAATCAGATGGTTTGATGCACATTGCGTTGTGTGGTGCAGAAACAGGAAATTATAATGTCTATGAAATTTCCGCAGTCGATGTTGAAAAAGCTACAAAAATAGGCTTTAGTGAATGGATTGAAAAACCGTAATTACTTGATTTGCAGAGCTTGCATAGCAGCCTAAAAAGAGGTGAGATAAAATTAAAAGTATTTGATGTCTGTGCATAACTTTAATTTTATATTAAACAATCACTGACGGTTTAACAATTGGTGATACAGATAGCTGTACACCTAACGCATTACATACTTTTGAGATGGTATCAAAACGAGGTTGCGCATTAGGCCGAAGTGCTTTATACAAAGCCTCACGAGTTATACCCGATGATTTAGCCATTTCAGTCATACCACGTGATTTGGCAATATCACCAAGAGCAGATGCGAGTAATGAAGCATCATTTTCTTCTAAGATACATGTGAGATAAGCTGCAATATCTTCTTCTGTTTTTAAATATTCCGCAGGGTCGAAATCCGGTAAATCTGCTATGTTCATGTTCTACTCCAATGTAGATGCCAATTTTTGTGCTTTTGCAATATCACTAGCTTGAGTTGATTTATCACCACCACCTAGCATGACAAGCAATATATCACCACGTTGCACGTAATACATTCTCCAGTCACAACCGAAATTCAAACACACCTTCACCCACAAATTTAGTGTCGCCTAAGTTGCCGTTCATTGCTTTACGCAATCTAACAACTAATCGTTGTTTGGTTATTGGGTCTTTTAAACCATCTAGCCAATTAGAAAAATCATCTGTGCGTTTAATTTTATACATGACTTATTGTAATCGTTCGATTACTAATTGGCAATTGATAACCAGTGAAACACTATTTTATCGCAGGATAATTTACAAACTACAAATGCCCGTTTCACCATTGGTCTTACATGACGAATTTACTAGATAGACTAACCCTGCCAACGCCCCTGCTGTTTTAAAATAGATACGAACTCTTCAGGTATCACCGCCGCATCACCGAATCGTTTACGTGAGTTAGCAAATTCTTCAATCAATGCGCCATGATGATTATCAATGGTTTGAGGTGTGATCACCGCAGCAGGTTTTAATTTGGTGGAAGACTGCTTTGTAGGTTGCTTTTCGTTAAATTCAAACACAACATGCGTAACGTTCCGCCCGGTTTTTTTGTACGAATGCACAACGGTTAAGTTTGAGTGAGTGTTAATATCTTTTACCGCCGGTTCTATGACACGCTTTTTTAAATCAAATATACGTTCATACTCATCATCTAGTTCAAATTGACTTTTTAACCATTGAATTGAGACATCACGATAGCCACTGCTTCGCCATTGCATTAACAATTCGTACAGTCTTATTCCGTAAATTGAACTCATCGAGCTAATGTTTTTCAAATCATACCGGGTAAATTGATTTTTAATCTCGCTGAGATAGGGGATCATTAATTGAGCGAAATACAGCGTCATCTTGCCAGACGATTTTTGATAACGGACACCACTAATCCATCGAGTCACTATACGCTCCGAATCTTTATCCGAGGCCTCAATCACCACGCTGCGCTCATAGAGTGTTTTGGCAACCTCTACTAGCTGGTTATAGGCTGTATCTTCAGAAATATTAAAGATGACCGCAAAGTCTTTTGCTGATAATTCGAACTTGTCGCTTGCTGTCAACGGCTCATTTGAGTTAATCATGCTTATACACGCTAACACAACACGCTGTTCATTTAGCGTTAATCTATATCCAGCCTCAACGACTTTATTTGCTTTATAAACCGTTAATTTTTTATCCACGCATTCACACACTTTCATCTTTGTTTAAAATGCTCAATAGGATACATCATAATTAAACGACAATAAAAAATAATGTCGTTTAAAGCATTAAATTTGTCGTCTTATGACAATCAATCCACTGCCTTTATTTCCATCACCTACACCAAATTTGTAGTCACTTAGTTAGCAACCTTAAAGTAACTATTTTGGTAATACCATTTTAGTTAGTTGACGTAGAATCAGTAGTTACTTGGCGTAGAATCAGTAGTTAGTTGACCCCGTTTTACTACGCATTGACATTCTGTAAGCCACATATTTCAATGCCTCCAGCGACGCTAAAACAAGTTTAAAATAAAAATCAAAAGAAAAAAGGGAAAATTTTAATTTTTTAAATTAAACCATCATCATTTATTGGTGAGTTTGGCATGACAGTTATAGGTTTGTTTTCTTTATTGAGTTTGCTGATCACTTTTTCCAATTGCTCAGCGCAGGCATAGGAAAGGGGTGAGTAACCATCATCTTCATGGTAAGCATAAGCCGTCAAAATGCCTTCTTGCGTATTTTCAGCCATCATTTCCATTTTTGATGCGTATGGACAGATTAAAAGCTGGATAGTTAAGGGATATTTTAGTTGCTGCGCCCATGCGATAGCGGCTTGATGAATAAGCGCTTCGTTTTCTTTTGACACGATCAAATCTAAATGCTGAATATGAGTGTCACCATTCAAGAATAAATTCAGTCGCTCTGATAAGGTTTCGTGTGAATTTAACGTCGTAAAAAAGAAACCGTAGGGTGTATTAGATGAATTAGACATAACTCGTAATGAACGTTTGCTAAAAAACGATATTATAAAAACTAAAACAAAGAAGTAGGTTATAAATAACTTTTACAATGACTAAGAGAGAGTTTCAATGAGCGAACGAATTATTATGCGTACAGGCGAAGCATTGATTGCTGGTGGTTCTGCTGGAACCGCTGCTGAACCAGAAGTGATTATTGGTGAATTAGACGGGCCTGTTGGGACGGCAATTGCTACGATGACAGCTGGCCAGGTAAGTGGTCATACGCGCGTATTTGCTATCTTAAATACCGATATTCAAGTAAGACCTGTAACGTTAATGACAAGTAAAGTGACGGTGAAGAATAGTCGCTATACCAATATTTTAATGGGAACGGTACAAGCTGCTATTGCTAACGGAGTGTTGGATGCTGTTCGCGCTGGGGATATTCCAAAAGAAAAAGCCAATGATTTAGGCATTATTGTCTCCGTATGGCTCAATCCAAGCGTTGCCACTGATGATAATTTGGATCATCGAATTTTGTTTGATATTCATCGCAAAGCCATGTCAACGGCTATTCATAAAGCGATGAATAATAAACCTGACATTGATTGGTTATTAGAAAATCAAGAAAAAGTGATTCATAAATATTTCCAGATGGGGCTTGATGGAAAAATTTAGCGTGTTCCATAAAATACTCAAATTGATTTATTGGCACAGGTTATGCTCAACTTAATTTTAAGTAGCTACCTCTACTGAATTGCCCCAGAAATGGGGCTTTTTTATGTGAAAAAAAGTATATTAGCCTCTAGAGTGACATATTTTTTCCACATGAATATGGGGTATCAAAAATGAAACAGAGTATTACCTTTTTTATTTTGTTTGCGGCTGTAGCGGCTTATCTTGCAGGAAGCACAGTAGAGTCTATGATTTTCTTGATGGTTGGCGCTGTACTTGAAAGTATATTTTGGTTTCGCTTATTGCGACGCAATGAATCTGCGTCAAAATTCAATGAATAATTTTTTGATAAAGCGCTTACACCCTTAGTGCCAAAAAATAGCTATTTATCTAATTTTATTTTTCTAGGAAAAGCCGCTAATTTTAAATCGAATTTTGAAAATAAATTGATGCTAATCGTCGTTTCAATTCGAATATGGTGGTCTTCAGCTAGTATAAATGGCTCTTTTAGCATTTTAACTAATTCATCAGAAACCGCATTAGCATGCGCGATAATTTCAACTTCTTCTAAGAGAATGATAAATTTCTGATTCACCTGCAAAATGGTATCCGTGTCTCGCAATCTATGATTAAGACGTTCATTTATCATCACCAGCAATTGTTCAATTTTATCCCCCGCGTTCTCGCTATAAAGCGCCTTAACAGAAGAAAAATTAAAATTGACCTCGAGTAATGCGGTGTTTTGGATTTTATCTCTGCGACGGTCAGTACCTACGTATTTTGCAAATATTTAGGTTTAAGTGATTCATTTTTTGTTTGTTCTGTCATGGATTTCTTCTATGTAGGTTGAAGTAATAACCAAAATACGCCATGTTTATTAAGTGTTTCTATTCTAATGATAAAAACCAAAAATGAGGAGTGTTTTTTTCATGTTGATACACAAAAAATCGCAAAAACCCCTGTGAGGTAATAACTAAGTCACAGGTGGCTATAGTTGGTATGAACGATGCCGATGCACGACATGTTAGGGGATGTATCGTAGCGCTTGCAGAAGAATTAAAAGCGAAACGGCGTGTTTAAATTAGCAAAAAACAAAAAACTAAATCGTCCTGTTCTTTTTATTGAATAAGACGATTTAATTTCCTACTATCTCCGTTGGTTATTATCGGCATGTTTGATATAAATTAAAAGGTTTTTTTGGTTATCTTAACCAAATTGGATGAGAAAACTATCCAGACTTAGCGTCAATTACGCGGCAAGTGAAATTGGGTAATCTGCCATAGATAAGATTTGACGTGCTTTTGCAACATCTTGCATGGCTGATTCGATTAGCGTTGGATTTTCTTTCAGCATTGAATCTATATAATCGTTAATGGCTGTTTCACTGTCTAAATAATTAACGACATCTAAAGGAAAAATAATGATATTGTCGGACATATTACCTCCTGAACTTGTTTTAAAATAAACATTTCAATACAAACCAAAATCACAAGACGCTAAAACGCAGGCGTAAAGAATCCCTAACCACAGGGATGTGATTTTTTTTATTGATGGTGTTTGGAATTTTTGAAGACGAAAAAACTGACTCGAAAAGAATTCTATACGAATAAATTTTGAAAGTGAATTTTAGTTTCAAGACAAATTTATGACAAAATCCGAATAAAAAAAATGGAACCGTCTCTAGGCCTTGCAGTTACTGATTTATTTTAATTAGTTATTTATAAACATCGACTTATGTAGAATTTTTTTATTTCGTAACTGGTTTTTGACGCTTTCTAAGGTCGCATTTTAACTTGAATTTATATTGATTTAGATACGCTTTTTTTTCAAAAAAACGGTCTATTTTTTTTACTTATTCACCCTGAAATTACATTTATTAATATCGAAAAATTTCAATATTATAAAAAAATAATTGCCCCTATTTAAAATAAAAACAGGCATTCGTTGCCTAAAAATTGAAATTTTATAGGCAAGCTATACAAAACAAAAAAAAGCACGGTTTATTTTGATACAAAATAGCAATGATAGTTAAATCCATGATGCTATAAAACAGTAATTACAGCCTATTTAAGCCACTTTATTTTTAACCAATACACATTTAAGCAGTAGGACATTAAATCATCTCATTAAGGCTATAAAGTGCCTTAAATGACGAATTTAGTAGGTGTACTAACCTTAACAACGACCTTGCTGTTTTAAAATTGATATAAAGTCTTATAGCGTGACTGCAGCAGCATTATCAATATCATGATTATGAAATACTTTGAATCGCGGAGTGGGTGCAACGAAAGTGTACCCGCGTAGCGGGTAGTCTTTGTTAAAATGTACTTACATTTTTTATAAAATAGTGAAATTGCAGGAGTTAAATTAAGTTAAATATAGTTACAGTGATTAGATTATTGCTGTAAGCCTTGATATTAAAGGCCTTTGGATTTATGTCGGTTGGACTTTTACTAGGTTGGGTTGGACTTTTACTAGGTATGATATGTTTTTGATATGCCGATAGGGTATTATATGCTTCTGGTATGGTTCCACTCGAGCCATGTAAACAAAAAAGTATTTGATATGCCGATAAATGAATAAATTACTACCAGACCGAAGCAAGCAAAATAATTTCTTTATCTGTGATATCACGGACACTTTCAAAGACGATATGTCGTCAATGGAACACCCGATATTTTCACTTAACAAGGCTATCGATACACGTGTATTGAGATATGAAAGGAACAATGTTGTGATTGAGGTGAGCCCGAGTGTTAAAGGGTTAGCCACGATCTATGACAAGGACATTTTACTTTACCTAGCAAGTGCGCTGGTGAACGCTAAGAATAACAATGAAGCCATATCTAAAGCAGTAAAGTTTTCTGCGTATGACTACCTCGCCGCCACAAACAAAAGTTTCGGAGGCACGCAGTATCAGGTATTCAAAGATGGATTAGAACGATTAGCGGGTACTCGAATTCAAACCAATATTAAAACTAATAGCGTAGAAATTACCAGCAACTTTGGCTTAATCGAAAGTTTTACGATTATTAAAGAAAATTCTAAAAGCAAGGCGATCGCAGTAGAGGTCGTGCTATCTGATTGGTTTTATAACTCAATTTTGGGAAATGAAGTTCTAACTATACACAGGGATTATTTTCGTTTACGCAAACCAACCGAAAGGAGACTTTATGAGTTGGCTAGAAAGCACTGTGGCAATCAACCGTCATGGAAAATAAAGTTATCCACAATACAAGAAAAACTCGGGATAACATCTCAGTTGAAACAGTTTAGATTCAATATGAGATCCATAATCTCAGATAATCATTTGCCAGAATATAATATTCAAATGGAAAATGATGTTGTTACCTTCACACGAAAGCAATCACCTAAACCGATTTCAAATTATCAATTTTCAAAAATAACAAAAGAAGACAAAGTAGACAAACCATCACCCATAAGAAAAAAAGACAGTGATATGCCAATTTTGGATGAGTATGCTTTGGCACGTCGACGTTTTGGTGATGCTGCAGTTATACCCGAAGAATATGTTGAACTACTTAAATCTCAGGGGCGTTGGTAATTAAATTAAGTTACAATTAAAAAAAACTTAACAGTAAACTTTACACATATATGTTAACACTTGGACAAGCAGCAAAAGAAGTAGGGCGTAGTAAAACTGCGTTAACCAATGCAATAAAGTCAGGTAGGCTATCTGCTAATAAATTGGACGATGGTTCTTACAGTATTGATCCATCGGAACTTTTTAGGGTTTACAGTCCAGTTGACCCAGTTGTTGCTGGTAAACATGTGCACACATTGACTACATATGTTAACCCCACTGGACACATTCAAACGGAATTACTGCGTGATTTAATTGAACAAGTTAAATCAGAGCGTGATGATTTACGCAAACGATTAGATGACACAGAATCATCGCGTCAAAGAATGGAATTAGAATTGACGCGATTAACATTATTGTTGACCCATCAATCAACGCCTAAAACACAGATCAAGGAAAAAAATACTTTATTTAATAAGATATTTAAAAAAGATTATCACTAGGAGTGAGCCTATGTTTAACCCCCCCCCATCCCGCAAGCATTTTGCGTGAAGACATTTTTCCAGAATTAGGCATAACGGTAACGGAAGCCGCTAAAAAACTGGGCGTGTCGCGTGTTCAATTATCAAGAGTGCTAAACGAACATGCGGCCATTTCGCCACACTTAGCATTGCGTCTTGAACAGTGGTTGGGTACCACAACGGCAGAAACATGGCTAAAGATGCAATTAGCATTTGATTTATGGCAAGTTCAGCAAAAAGGCATACCAAAAGTGAAACCACTGCAATATGCTTCAGTCAGCACACAGGTAGGTGTTTGATGTCGTTAATGACACAGTTTGATATCCGTGCAATTCGTGGGCAAGGTAATGGGAAAGTAAAACGTGGCTTGGAGTTACTCAGCAAAGCCATGGGTAATTTTGTTGAAAATACACAGTGCAATGAGGTTAACAACGATCAGGACAGTAGCACTGATTTAGATGCTAATTATGTTCGTGGTAAAGTAACATTATTGAGCATTACAGAGAAAGATGTAAATGACGCCATATTATGGGCTAGACAGCCAGTTTTAAAATAAATTCTTATTTGGTTAGTCTATTTGTAGGTATGGTTGAACAATATTTCTTTCCATATTCACCCAATGTCAAATTTACATACCACTAAACAATTGTGCATGTGATCCTAATCTAACCAAGTAGACAGTCTGTTCATCACTTTTGTATATAAGCAGCATATCACCACCTAGGTGTAATTCTCTAAAATCCTGCCATTCACCATGCAATGCATGATCTTTAGATTCCGGTGGAGGTGATTGACCATTAATCAAATCGGTAACATACAAGAACAACTTAGTGAACTGACCCTCGGTAAGACGTGCGTTACGCATATCTTTAACAAAGGTTTTGTGCCGTGACAGAGTTCTCATTCAAAAAGCATGTCTTGTTTTAATTGATCAACCGTAGTGGTTTCAACATTCTTTCCTGCTCTGACATCCTTCATCGCAGCGATTGTTTCCTGATTAGGCAGAACAACTTGAAATGGCAATCCCCGTTGAGCAACGACTTGAGATGTAAATATATTTACTGCTTCACTGAAATTCATTCCTAAATTTGCAAGTATTTGCTTTGCCTCGATAAACTTATCAGCATCGATGCGTAAACTGGTTTGAATCTTTGACATAACACCTCCTCCTTTAGTAGATTGGCTCATATTAGCATACCATTTGGGATGCGACAAACATGAAAGACTGTAAAGTACAGAATGTTATTTTTGATATGCACCTCCATTTACATCCTGCGATCGTAGGATTCGTCACCAGTTTTATTAAATTCCATTGGCAATTTTTTGACAAATTTGTCACTATAAAAATTATGAACAATACTAGACCTATTTCCTACATAAAGTTGGATCTCGAAAATGAATGATGATTTTGAATTGGTTAAAGGCAGTGGAAATGTCTATCGAGACTTTGGTCGTCCAAACGCAGGGTTAGAGCAAGCACGTGCGATTGTTTGTGCACAGATTATTAAAATTATGGATGAAAAAGGACTTTCAAGTCGTGGTGCTGAGCAATTAACAGGTGTTTCACATACAGAAATCGCACGTTTAAGAAACGCTAAGTTAAGTCGATTCACACTAGATCGGCTAATCACAATTGATTGGGCAAAGGCATTATAAGTAACAAAATATACTTTTGTTACTTAACAACTGCCTTGTTTCTGTTAATTTTTTTATTTTTTATGCTACATTATGTAACTTAATATAGATTATTAATAATAATAGTTACATATATGAACATCGTTGACGCCGCCGATAAACAACAAATTGCCTTGGTTCATGCCCTACTCAATAGCAAGTTTGGGGAAATCTATGCCGACATATGGAAAGTGGGCGTGAATCTGAGTTTGCGTATCAGCGATCTACTCAGCCTCAAATACACCGATTTCAATCTTCACGACCGAACCCTCAATCTCACCGAATCCAAAACCGGTAAAGCCAAATCCATTCGGCTTAATCAAACTGCCATTAATATCATCACTAAACGTAAACAAGACCATCCCAGTGATGTGTGGCTGTTTCAGGTGCATTGCAATCGAGCAAAGAATAAACCCATCTCGCGTATCTCTGTGAGTCGCGTGTTCAAAGACGCAGGCGATATGCTCAATCTGACGATCAATACCCACTCTATGCGTAAATCACGCGGCATGGCGATGTTTAATGATGGTGTCGCCATTGAGAAAATAGCGCATGTGCTTAATCATTCTAATACGACCTCAACGCTGCGTTACCTTGGTATTACGCGTGAAGAAATTATGAAAACGTATGATGATTATGAATTGTGAACAGGGCGTTTACAGTTTGTAAATACAACCCAACGGGCATAAAAAAACCACAAACAACAATGCGGTAAATGAAGTTTGTGGCTCTCTGTATTACATAAAAACATGCAAGAACATCACATATAGTAAAACACAGAAACGCTAAGTGAGGCAAATGGGGCATTATGCGCATCAAACAGTCTAGCTAGACAGTTCAGTTCGGTAAATTACAAGTGACCCAATGAGTCACTATAATTACGTAGTACGTAATTATAAAAAGTGTGTCAGACACACTTTTTAACTGCACCCATACTTTATCGCTCCCAAGCTGTATTTAGTGATTTTTTTAATAAATTTCGGCTAATCGTCAAACATTGACGAATTTTTAAACAAGTGTTCAAACGTTGCATAAACGGTTTCTCGTTTTTCTATGATAGCTATCAACAGAATGTCATTGCGTAACGTGTAAATTAAGCGATATTTTCCCGCTCGTATTTTCTTGAAAAAAACATATCCTTAAGCTTTCGCCTTCTAACGAATTCTCTCTAAGCTTTGTTATGATTGATTTGATATTACTGGCAACTTTTGGATTGTCTTTAGCAAGCTGCGTTAGCATTTTAAGTGCCTGCTTTGTTAATTTATAGTCTCTCAAGCAATGCTATCCATTAAATCCTGTGTTTCTTTATTGGACGCAAACCCTTCCTTAATGGCTAATTCAGCAGCTTTACCATAGAGAATATCCTCTAATCTCGTTAATTCGCTGTAGCGTTGCGTTGACATAACCACTGCAATTTCTTTGTCTTGCTTAGAAATGCCAATAGGTTCTACGTTAATTGCAGACAATATGGCGCTGAAGTTCTGTCTAACCTCGGTTGAGCTTAATACTTTCATAAAATCACCTGTATAAAACGTACAAAAAATAGTTTATTTTGTACAGTCTAATACTTTTTATATACTTGCGTACACTTTAAAATCTAATCTTTCATTAGACTACAATAACTGCCTGAAAAATGTATCCGTGAGATCAAGCCTCAAACTCCCCCACCACCACAGGTATTTGCATTGCCGCGAGTCCCGCGAGTTCATCTTTTCCGATGGCGTTTTCATTCACGCCCACAAACTCCCCTGCGGCAATGAGCTGCGCTTCTAATTCGAGAATCTTCGCGCGAGCTTCAATTTCTTTTTCTGACATCATGCCTGTTTTCACCTCAGACACTTCACGCGGTTGATTTCTCGCTTGTTGTTTTCTGCGCAGGGCGGCTTGTTCAAGGGCTTTTTTCTCCATGACTTCTTGCGCCTCTGCAAGCTCCATGATGTCTTTCAACGAGGATTTAGCGGTGCGAGGGGCTTTTTCGATTAAACCAAGTGTTTCAAATTCGGATTTACTGACAACACCTACCCGTTCAATGAAAATATAACCCTGTGTATTGAGGTCTTCTTTGACCTTCTGCGCGTGTTTAGAAAAAACATGGCAAATAGCTTCACTTCGTTTTTCTTGTCGCTCAAAATCGCTTAGAGGGGCATTCACGGATGAATTTTGAGCCGATTGTGGATCAAAAGCACTGATATCGAGTTCACCCTTTTCAGATTTTTGAATTAGTGCATTCAAATAACCCAATGGCGATTTAATGCCGCCTTTTTGCAACGCGGCTTTGAGCATAGTTAATACGATACTTCGTGTACTGGTATCGCTGACTTTAGATAGGGTTTTCTTCGCTAAAATACGGGCTTTCTCGTCAAGTTCTGTGACGGTTTGAAGTTGTACATCAATCGAATCGACAAGCTCTTGAGGTGGCGTTTCAATCGTATTTTTGATTACTACCGCATTTGTTGCGGTTTGCAGTGAAGAAATTTGCTCTATTGTGAGTTTTCCGAGCGTTGTTTTTTCAAGCATAGCGTGGGTGGAAATATGGCAGTTTTCTTTTCCAAAATCGACGACATCGTTTGTTGTTTTTTGATTATTTTGTAAAAGATTATTTGTTTCTAATACGTGTTGAAAAACCACATGTGGCTTTTTAACACGAGGCGATATAGCTGGGCTGGCGGGGGGTTCTGGAACGCTAATTCGCCAAAAAGTTTCACCGGTTTTGTCGCGTGTATAGCTGGCAAAACCCAAGTCTTGTAGGCGTCGAAGTGCGGTGTAAGCGGTACTTTTTCCGATGTTGACGGAATGGGCAATATCACCCGCGCGCAGTTTCCACTGTGGGGGCAAAGACAGTAGATAATTGAGTACGGCACTGTCGCGGGGTTTTAGGCCGTCATAGTGGCGATTGTAGCGAAACAGCGCATTAGGCAGCGCGGTGAAATCAGTGGTGACAGAAGGGCGTAAAATATTGGCAGGGGTTAACATAGCAAAAGCCTCCTTCTTCGATGCTCTTGCAATCAACCCACTATATGATAAAATTCATCTGCAGTGTTGTATTCGATAAGAACTTCTTATCGATATGCAAGAACATAAAATATTTTTAGTATTTAAAAGCCCGTCATCTGCCAAGATTGGAGCGGGCTTTTTTATGTCCGTTGTTTTTGTATTTAGGGCTACTTTTCAAAAAAATAGCGACCAATAGCGATCTAATTTACTCTGTTTTCCCCCACTTTCAAAAATTTTTTTTCTTTATGTCTTTTTTTCGTGTGAAAAAGGGATATTCCAAATGAATAGCGTTTTGGTATGCGTTCAACCCAGTTTTAATTTCATTGATGATTTTTTGACAAACACATTCAATAAAAACAGCTCCCTATCTCACTTTAACAACGCTTGTGGCTCTCGGGGCTATTTTCTATTTTTCTTAATTAAGGCCTGTTGTTTTTGGGTAAAAAAGCAAAAAAAAACGCGACAAAAGTAGTCGCGTTTTTTAGGGGAATCAGGTTGACGTGATTGACGCTGTCTCTTTTTAAATCAAACCACGCAAGAATCGTTGACTCAAATCAATATCTAATTTTTGGTGAACGACACCAAATTCAATGTATTTATTTTTATATGAAAACCATTCAGATACTTCACTTTCTTTAAATGCACTACTCTGTTTCCCCATCCCTTTTACGGGCACAGATTTAATTGTTGGAAAGTTATTTTTCTCAATGTATTTTGATAAATTCGCTTTTGATAAGCCTTATTTGGCCATAATTTGATTATGCGATAAATAGCCTGCTGGTATTTGATTTTTTTGGGCGTTGTGCATCACGTTTTCCTCTATGTAAAAATATTTCTGAGCGTGTTTTTATTGCTGCTAATTATCAAAAAACGAACACCACCGAAAAAAATGTCACAAAGCGATTACTGAGCATTTGTAACAAAAAATACATTGAGCCAACTCAATAAAACAGTTTATTGAGTGCTTGGCAGATAACTTAGTTATCGTTTCCATGTTGATTTAAATAAGGCGTACGCTTCTCAATCCTAACTCGTTAAAAATGTATGCATTTCTATCGAGGATATTGAACGCGAGCTTGGCAGTCTCGCATTTATATTTTTGGGGGATTTTAGAGGGCAATATTTTTCAAATCAAAAAAAATGTCAAAAATGTGACACAGTTCACACTTTTTAAAAATGAGGCATTACATCACCCCCATGATGGCTCGATTGAGATCATCACTGCCAAACGCCAGATAGCTAATCGTACTATTGATGGATTTATGCCCGAGGGCGATTTGGACTAATTCTAGTTTTCCGGTTTGTTCATAAATTCGCGCAGCGAATGTTTTGCGCAATGTGTGCGTGGATACATTGCCAAATTCCCCTATTTTTGCAAATAAGACTTTGAGTAGGTCGTGGGCTTGTTGGCGTGAAATGGCTTTGAGATTGCCATTTGCATCGTGTTTTCGGCTAATAAATAAAGGCGATTGACCACTTATTCCAATGATATCGACGAGGCGCTTTAAGGCTTTCTGTGCATCAGTATTCAGTAGTATGGAGCGTCCTATTTTGGTTTTCGTATTGGCGGCTTTGACAGTGACGTGTGAATGGATGATGCCATTGGTTGACACGTCTGCCACTTTAAGACTGAGAAGCTCTGAGATGCGATAGCCTGTGCAGAAACCCAGCGTGAGTAAGGTTTTTTCACGAACGGTACTGGTGAGCGCTAATAGGCCTTTCACTTGTTGTCGAGTGAGTGGGCGTGATCCTTTCATAATATCGTGTCCTTTATCCGAGTTATTCGCTAGTGAAAAAGTCGCTCAATTAACGAGGCTTTTTTGACTTAATCGCTAGTGAAAAAATAATGGGGCTGAATCTGACAAAATGAGGGTTTGTCAGATTCGCGGTGATATTCTGCCAAACATGTTTCGAGTAAAACATCTATTTTTTATTTATGCGAACCCATCGCAATATCTTATATGCCCTATAATTCTAATGCTTTAGAATATCGCCAAATTTTTATTTTTTATTAGGTATCGATATGAACCGTTTTGGTCTTCTATTTTTATTATCCATTGTTGTAGTCACATCACATGCCGAAACTGAGTTATTCACCAACGTTACAACTGTTTTAA
Organism: Methylococcaceae bacterium; assembly: GCA_014191975.1. Classification (GTDB taxonomy): domain Bacteria; phylum Pseudomonadota; class Gammaproteobacteria; order Methylococcales; family Methylomonadaceae; genus UBA10906. Next base: position 29,292 of record BJHG01000021.1, read on the forward strand.
CGGTTGTCAAACCGATTGAAACTCGTCATGCCATTGAAATAAACATCAATGGAATAGGACCAGCAGTTGATAGAATGGCATATAAAAGATTGCGTAAAACAATTGGTGATGCTGTGACTAATGAAGTAATTGATAAATTTGTAATTTATGGTTACGCGAAAGAGGGTGGTTTCTCAGGTTGTGTTGAGGACAGACCTTTGTTAGCTGTTGAACCAAGTAAAAATTTCCTGATTACTCATAAAGAACAGCTACTCTAGCAAATAAGGACTATACTCCGATCATAAGTATTGGCATGGGGATAAGGTCATGAAAAACCAAGTACAATTTCAAAAAGGCTATAGTCTAATCGAGTTCATGAAAGATTATGGAACAGAAGATCAATGTCGAAAAGCGTTGTTTTTG
>BJHG01000022.1 GCA_014191975.1 Methylococcaceae bacterium
CTGATTTCACTTTTAACCACAGTTCTTTTGAACTTTTTTTTGCGCGGATAGGAAACGAGTGATTTGATCGTGACTTACATCACCATCAATCATGGCTGATAATCCTGTCGCCGTCGCATAACCTGCCGCATTACAAATCAAATAATCGCTATACAGTTCGAGATGTTTCATTTTCTTGTTTCAAAAATTGAATTGTAATCTCTATCCTTTTTTTGTCACTGCGTAACATCAGTTATTAACAGAGGGTTCATGGCAAGGTGAAATTCTTAATCGTAATAAAAACGACCAAATTTCACCCGAATGGCTCACGATTACAGCGGTAAAGGATGATTACGAAAAGACAATGCATTACGTCGCGTCAATAGTTGACATTACTGACTACAAAATAGCGGAAGAAAAAATTATCAAACTCGCGTTTTATGATCAATTAACGGGATTAGCGAATCGCCGAAAATTAATGGATAACCTGAACCGCAGCATTGCGATGTGTAATCGAGAAAATAAGCAATTTGCCGTATTGATGATAGATCTAGACCGATTCAAAGCCATCAACGACACATTAGGGCATTTGGCAGGAGATGAATTACTTAAACAAGTTGCAACACGTATTTCATTGTGCTTGCGTGATACCGATACATTGGCGCGAATGGGCGGCGATGAATTCATCATATTACTGGAAGGTATTAGCCGACAAGAAGATGCGGCACGTGTTGCGACAGAAATCGTGGAAGATTTATCAGCCCCCTTTAAACTTACACAAAGTGATGCTGTGCGTATTGGAGCGAGTATCGGAATTGCGATTTATCCACAACATGGTACGACGTCCGAATTATTACTGAATAATTCCGATACGGCACTTTACCAAGCGAAAGATAATGGGCGTGGATGCTTCTCATATTTTCCCGAAGACTTAACCATCCCCGTACCCCAACACCTAAAATCAGAAGCTCGATTGCGATATGGCATTGAAAATGGTGAATTACGTGTGTTTTATCAGGCACAAATTGATGTCAAAACGAATGAAATTATTGGTGCAGAAGCTTTAGTTCGCTGGCTAGATCCAAACGAAGGATTAATTTTACCTAATACATTCATTCCCCTTGCCGAAGAAGCAGGCTTCATTACCAAAATTGGTGAATGGGTGTTGCGTGAAGTTTGTCGCCAAGGCAAAGAATGGATAGACGCAGGTTTTACACCAATTCGCTTAGCAGTGAATGTGTCGTCACTACAATTTGAACAAGACAATATACTGTCATCGATTGAGACCATTTTAAAGGAAACAGATTATCCAGCTGAATACTTAGAATTAGAACTCACTGAAAGTAGTCTGATGGAAAATCACGAATTAGTCGTTGATATTTTGACTCATTTACGTGCTTTAGGCATTCATTTGGCTATTGTTGATTTCGGAACAGGTTATTCGTCGTTAGCCTATTTAAAGCGTTTTCCATTAGATGTATTGAAAATTGACAAAAGTTTCATTGATGACATATCACATAATACTGACGATATGGCAATTACGGAGGCGATTATTTCAATGGGACAAACACTTGGTTTTAAAGTATTAGCTGAAGGCGTTGAAACCATTGAACAACTGAATTTTTTAAAACTTAAACAATGTGATATTTTTCAAGGTTACATCCACAGCAAGCCCATACCATCCGACGAATTTGTAAAACTACTACATTATAAAGTGGTTACGGACTAATCTTCTCATATCGATTCGCAGAAAACCGATTAACTCAATAACTACGCAGTCTGGTATCATCTAACACAATTTTTTACCGCAAAATAAAACACATTTCATGAACAGAACCGACTTATTTAAAAAACACCTTTCTGAGCGCATTCTTATTCTCGATGGCGCGATGGGAACCATGATTCAAGGTTATAAACTCGACGAAAAAGATTATCGCGGCGAACGGTTTGCAAATTGGCAAACCGATGTAAAAGGCAATAATGATTTGTTATGTTTGACGCAACCCGACATCATCAAGGCGATTCACAGCGCGTATTTTGAAGCCGGTGCGGATATTGTCGAAACGAATACCTTTAATTCCACCACGATTGCGATGGCGGATTATGAAATGGAATCGTTGGCGTATGAACTCAATTTTGCAGCGGCAAAAGTGGCGCGTGAAGCGGCTGATGAGTTTTCAACACCTGAAAAACCGCGTTTTGTCGCAGGCGTACTCGGCCCTACAAATCGCACGGCTTCAATGTCGCCCGACGTGAATGACCCTGGTTTTCGCAATATCTTTTTTGACGATTTAGTGATTGCGTACACCGTAGCAACGAAAGCGTTAATCGACGGTGGTGCGGATTTAATTTTAATTGAAACCGTGTTTGATACGTTGAACGCAAAAGCCGCGATTTTTGCCGTCGAAAGTGCGTTTGAAGAATTGGGTTTTGCGTTGCCGGTGATGATTTCTGGCACGATTACCGACGCTTCGGGACGCACGCTTTCGGGTCAAACCGTGGGCGCATTTTGGAATTCATTGAAACACGTCAAACCGATTTCGTTTGGTTTCAATTGTGCGTTGGGCGCGACCGAATTACGCCAATATATTGAAGAATTATCGAAAATCGCAGACACTCACGTTTCGGCTCATCCAAACGCAGGTTTGCCAAATGCGTTTGGCGAATACGATGAAACGCCTGAACAAATGGCGGCAGAAATTGCAGATTGGGCGGCAAGTGGTTATTTGAATATCATCGGCGGATGTTGCGGCACGTCGCCCGATACGATTCGCGCCATCGTCAAAGCAGTTGAGAAATTTCCCGCGCGCCAAATTCCCGATATTCCAAAACATTGCGGTTTGTCAGGTTTAGAACCGCTCAACATTACCGCCGAAAGTTTGTTTGTGAATGTGGGCGAACGCACAAATGTCACGGGTTCGGCAGCGTTCAAACGCTTAATTATCGACGGTAATTTTGAAGCGGCGTTAGACGTTGCCAAACAACAAGTCGAAAACGGCGCACAAATTATCGACATCAATATGGACGAGGGAATGCTCGAATCCAAAGAAGCGATGGTGCGTTTTTTGATGTTAATCGCCTCTGAACCCGACATTTCAAAAGTGCCGATTATGCTCGATTCGTCGAAATGGGACATTTTGGAAGCCGGTTTAAAATGTATCCAAGGCAAAGGCGTAGTCAATTCGATTTCGATGAAAGAAGGCGAAGCCAAATTTATTGAACACGCCAAACTCGTGCGACGTTACGGTGCGGCGGTGATTGTGATGGCGTTCGACGAAGCGGGACAAGCTGACACCAAAGAACGCAAAATCGAAATTTGCCAACGCGCTTACAAAATTCTCACCGAACAAATCGGTTTCCCGCCCGAAGATATTATTTTCGACCCGAACATTTTTGCCGTCGCAACAGGTATCGACGAACATAATAATTACGGCGTAGATTTTATTGAAGCGTCCCGCGAAATTAAACGCACATTGCCGCACGCGCTAATTTCTGGCGGCGTGTCGAACGTGTCGTTTTCGTTTCGCGGCAATAATCCTGTTCGAGAAGCGATTCACGCGGTATTTTTATATCACGCGATTAAAGCGGGAATGTCGATGGGCATTGTGAACGCGGGACAACTCGGGCTTTATGAAGATATTCCACGCGAATTACGCGACGCAGTTGAAAAGGTGATTTTAAATCAACACAACGGCGACGGCACCGACACGTTATTGGCGATGGCAGAAAAATATCGTGGCGACGGTTCGATTGAAGTCAAAAAAGAAGATGCCGAATGGCGACATTTGCCCGTCAATCAACGTTTGGCGCACGCTCTGGTTAAAGGGATTACTGATTTCATTGACGAAGATACCGAAGAAGCGCGTTTGCAAGCGGAACGCCCATTGCACGTTATCGAAGGCGCGTTGATGGACGGGATGAATGTAGTCGGTGATTTGTTTGGCGCGGGCAAAATGTTTTTGCCGCAAGTGGTGAAATCGGCGCGAGTTATGAAAAAAGCCGTGGCGTATTTAATGCCGTTTATGGAAGCGGATAAATCTGCCGCCGACCGTCAAAGTAATGGCAAAATTCTCATGGCAACCGTGAAAGGCGACGTTCACGACATCGGCAAAAACATCGTTGCAGTCGTATTGCAATGCAACAATTACGACGTGATTGATTTGGGCGTGATGGTGTCAGCCGAAAAGATTTTGCAAACTGCGCGGCTTGAAAAGGTTGATATTATTGGTTTGAGCGGTTTGATTACGCCGTCGCTCGACGAAATGGTTCACGTCGCAAAAGAAATGCAACGCCAAGGTTTTACGATTCCGTTGTTGATTGGTGGCGCGACGACTTCTCGCGCTCATACCGCTGTGAAAATTGAACCGCATTATAAAAAAGCTGTGGTTTATGTGACCGACGCATCACGCGCGGTGGGCGTGGCGAGTAATTTGTTGAGCGGTGAATTAGCCACGGATTATATGGCGAGCATTCGCGCCGAATACGTTCAAGTGCGCGAACGTCACAAAGGCAAAGAATCCAAAACGCTGCAACATTCGCTCGAAAATGCGCGTAAAAATAAACACGTTTGGACAAATCATCCCGTCAAACCGTCGTTTTTAGGCGTGAAAGTGATTGACGATGTGTCGCTCGAAACGTTGGCGAAATATATTGATTGGTCGCCCTTTTTCCAAACGTGGGAACTCGCGGGCGGTTATCCAAAAATTCTAAATGATGAAGTTGTGGGCGATGTGGCGCGTAAATTATTCGCCGAAGCGCAAGAAATGTTGAAAAAATTGATTGCTGAAAACTGGCTAGAAAACCGCGCCGTGATTGGTTTCTTCCCAGCAAATTCTGTTGACGATGATATTCAATTATACGCGGACGAATCGCGCCAAGAAGTCATTGAAACGCTGCATCATTTACGACAACAAAACGTGAAAGCTCCAGGTCGTGCGAATTTTTGTTTATCGGATTTTGTCGCACCAGTCGAAAGTGGTTCCGTGGATTATATTGGTGGATTTGCAGTGACGACGGGCATTAACATCGAAAAAAAATTAGCTGAATTTGAAAAAGACCACGACGATTACAGCGCGATTATGTTGAAAGCGTTGGCGGACAGATTAGCCGAAGCGTTTGCGGAGTATTTGCATTTAATCGTTCGCAAAGAATATTGGGGTTATGCGAGTGGCGAAAGTTTGGATAATGAAGCCTTGATTAACGAGAATTATAAAGGTATTCGTCCCGCACCAGGTTATCCGGCGTGTCCTGATCACACTGAAAAAGCGAAGTTGTTTGCGTTGCTGAATGTCACTGAAAATACCACGATTGAACTCACCGAAAATTTTGCGATGTATCCTGCCTCAGCGGTAAGCGGTTGGTATTTTTCGCATCCACAATCACAGTATTTTAATGTGGGTAAAATCGACAAAGATCAACTTGCTGATTATGCAAGACGTAAAAGTATGGCAGAAGAGGTTGTCGCACGTTGGTTAGTGGCGCATTTGAATCATTAAAACAGAAGCGTTATCACTTTCATGTTTTGATGTTTCAAGATAATTTTATTTGCACCTAAATTGGAAACTATAAATTAATAAATGACTATATTGTTAACAAAAAGATACATCTGTATAGTACGCTCCAAGTTAGTTATTTACATTTTTTCACACCACTTAAAGGAACATTATTATGACTACTTTCACTAGAGACCTGTTGATTGGATTGATGTTTATTGCTGGCATTGTTAGTTTTATTTCAGGTGAATTCATTATTTCAACAGTGTTATTTGCTTCAGCTGCCATTTTCAGCAACGTGTATTTAAATCGTCAATTTTACAGTTAATATTTACCCTCAACATTTCATCTCCTGATATTGCAACAAACACCGGCTTCTCATTGCCCTGTTTGGCCCCTCGCTCCCATTGCCTAAAAGCAATGGGAGCTTTTTTTGCCTGTAAATATCGCTAACGCGCTAAAATAGAGACTTTTTATAACTTTCAAAAACAAAAAAATCATGCGTACATCTACATTTCCTTTAAATACAGTCAAAGAAACACCATCAGATGCGGAAATTATCAGTCATCAATTGATGATTCGGGCGGGCCTAATTCGCAAACTTGCTTCTGGTTTATATACTTGGTTACCGCTTGGTTTGCGCGTATTACGCAAAGTTGAACGCATCGTGCGCGAAGAAATGGAAAATGCAGGCGGCTTAGAAGTTTTAATGCCAGGTTTGCAACCTGCCGAATTGTGGCAAGAAACAGGTCGTTGGGATCAATACGGTGCAGAATTGGCACGTTTAAAAGATCGTCACGGACGTGATTTTTGTCTTGGTCCTACACACGAAGAAATTATTACAGATTTAGCGCGTTACGAAATCAAAAGTTATAAGCAATTACCGATTACTTATTTTCAAATCCAAACCAAATTCCGTGATGAAATTCGCCCTCGTTTTGGTGTGATGCGCTCACGCGAATTCATTATGAAAGATGCGTATTCATTCCATTTGACAGAAGAAAGTTTACAGAAAACCTACGATGTAATGTATCGTGCTTACACGTCAATTTTTACGCATTTCGGCTTAAAATTTCGGGCTGTAATCGCAGATTCTGGTTCAATCGGTGGCGCAATTTCACACGAATTTCACGTTTTAGCTGATTCAGGTGAAGATGCAATTGCCTTCTCGACCGAAAGTAGTTACGCAGCAAACGTCGAAAAAGCGGAAGCCTTAATGCCAACGCATGTGTGTGCAGAGGCAACACATGCAATGTCACAAATTGACACACCAAACCAACACAGCATTTCTGAAGTGTGTGAGTTCCTGAAAATTCCTGCAACACAATGTTTAAAAACACTGATTGTAAAAGGTGCACAAGAAGGCGAGTTGGTCGCTCTACTTTTGCGCGGCGATCATGAATTAAATGCAATTAAAGTTGAAAAATTAGCAGGTGTAGCATCACCGTTACAGCTTGCAAATGATGACGACATTAATCGTGCGTGTGGGTGTAAAGCGGGTTCGATTGGCGCAATTGGTTTGAAAATTCCAATGATTGCAGATCGTAGTGTGACAACGATGGCCAATTTTGTCTGTGGTGCGAATCAAAACGACAAACATTTACAAAATGTAAATTGGGGACGTGATTTACCGTTACCACCCATTGCTGATATTCGCACCGTTGTTGAAGGCGATTTAAGTCCCGATGGTCAAGGCACTTTAACAATTGCTCGCGGCATCGAAGTTGGGCACATCTTTCAACTGGGTACAAAATACAGCGAAGCGATGAAAGCAGGTGTTATCAATGAAGGCGGCAAAAACCAAATCATGTTGATGGGTTGTTACGGGATTGGAGTTTCTCGTGTCGTTGCGGCGGCAGTTGAACAAAATCACGATGGAAAAGGGATTATTTGGCCTGTGGCGCTCGCACCATTCCAAGTAGCGATTTGTCCCATGAATATGCACAAATCAGAGCGTTTACGTGAAGCAACAGAAAATCTTTATCAAGAATTGGTGAGCGAAGGTATTGAAGTGTTGCTTGATGATAGAAAAGTGCGTGCAGGATTTATGTTCTCGGATATGGATTTAATTGGGATTCCACATTTGCTGGTCATGGGCGACAAAGGTTTGGATGCTGGAACAGTCGAATACAAGGGGCGTAACGACGAACACGCTGAAGATATTTCAATGTCAGATATTTTGAAATTTCTAAAAGCGAAACTCATTTAAAATAAAAAGGGCGGATTTTAAATCCGCCCTTTTTATGCTATCAATGTCAGATATTTTTGATACAGCGATTCGTTATCTTCAACGTGTTCAGGATCTTTGGTAATACAATCAACGGGACACACTTCAATACATTGCGGCAAACCATGGTGCCCTACACATTCCGTGCATAATTCGGGATTGATAATATAAATATCCTCACCTTGTGAAATTGCACCATTCGGGCATTCAGGTTCACACACGTCACAATTAATACATTCTTCCTTAATAATCAGTGCCATTTTTCACCTTAGTTTAAAATATTTTTAAGGCGGTCAAATAACTTAACCGCTCGCTGATAAAGCTTTTCACGTTTGACTATTTGAAAATTAGGAATTTTCACCGCTCTTCACAAATTTTTCAATCAATTGCTGATGCACGCATTCTGGTACAAAACATGACACATTACCATTCAATCGTGCAATTTCGCGAATCATACTAGATGAAATGAATTCATATTGCTCTGCTGGCGTTAAAAAAACAGTTTCTAATTCAGGCGCCAAACGGCGATTCATTCCCGCCATTTGAAATTCGTACTCGAAATCGGAGACCGCTCGCAAACCACGTAAAATAACGCGTGCACCTTGCTGTTTCGCGCATTCCACCAATAAATTATCAAAACCAATCACATAAACATTCGTAAATTCTGCAGTTACAATTTTGGCTAATGCTACCCGCTCATCGAGCGAAAAAAGTGGTGATTTAGTTTTGTTCTCAGCTACTGCAATAATCACTTCATCGAATAGCTGTGCGGCTCGCGCCACTAAATCTAAATGCCCGTTTGTAATTGGGTCAAATGTACCTGGATAAATCGCTGTAATTTTATTCACAATTTAAAACTCTTCCCAATCATCTGATAATACAGCTGATTTTTTAATGATGGTTTCAGTTACTGGGGCTATAACAGATGTCGTTCTTTGCTTAGAGGAACTGGATTCATACATTTTCATAACGGGTGCAGATTTTGATTCGGATTGTGTATCCGTAGTTTTAAAATTCCCCATCGTAATAGACAAATTACGTGCTTGATCTTCAAGAGCCTCAGACGCCGCTGCCGCCTCTTCAACTAGCGCGGCATTTTGTTGTGTCACGTCGTCCATTTGACTAATCGCTTCGTTTACCTGTTCAATACCAGCAGTTTGTTCAGAAGATGCCGCAGTAATTTGACCAATTGTTGCGGTGACATCTTGAATCGAATTAACAATTTCTTCCATTGTTTTACCTGCACGTGCAACTAACGCGGTTCCATCTTCGACTTTATCAACGGAGTCACTAATCAAGGCTTTAATTTCACCAGCAGCAGCAGCAGCACGTTGTGCCAAACTACGAACTTCTGTCGCAACTACTGCAAAACCACCACCTTGCTCACCCGCGCGAGCTGCTTCAACCGCTGCATTTAATGCCAAGATATTTGTTTGGAATGCAATTCCGTCAATCACGGTAATAATATCGACGACTTTGCGCGATGATTCGTTAATACCTTCCATTGTATGGACAACTTGATTTACAACGGCGACACCTTTTCGTGCAATATCTGACGACGCTAATGCCATTTCATTGGCGTGTTTCGCGTTTTCGCTATTTGCTTGAACAGTTGATGTGAGTTCTTGCATGCTCGCTGCAGTCTCTTCCAAACTCGCGGCTTGTTGTTCCGTACGATGTGATAAATCATTATTGCCAGCGGCAATTTCTTGAGATGCAGTATTAATTGTGTCTGCAGATTCTTTAATTTCACCCACTAACGCTTTTAAATTTCCAACAGTGCCGTTCAGCGCATTTTTAACATTATTGAATGTGCCATCAGGATAGTCGTTTGTAATTGTTTGTGTTAAATCACCTTGTGCTAACGCATTCGATATTTGTAACACGTCACCAAAAGAAACTTCACAGGTTTCCATCAACATATTTAAATTTACCAGCATTTCTTTAAATAAGAAATTAAAATCTTGGCTGTTACTACGTTGAGAAAAATCGCCTTGTGTGCCAGCATTCACAAGATTTTCGATTTCTTTGCTAATTCTTATTAACGCCGATTTTGCTTCGTCAATCGTCTCAGTAATTATGGCTTTTTCTTGTGGTAAACGCTCTATGTCTCTTGAAAAATCGCCTTTCGCATATTCAGCCACAATGGCAATAATGCTCATTTTGACAGCAATATGTGACTGCGCCAACGCGTTAATTCCATTCGCCATTTGTGCGTAAGTACCTTGGAATTTTCTTACATCCATGTTGTGGCTGATGAAGCCTTCGGCGTGTTTGCTTGCAATCAACTGCTGCTCTGAAACAAAAGTATTAATCATATTTTGTAAATTTTTTAACGCATACAACAAACTGCCGTTATCGCGTGGTTGCAATGAAATCGAAGTTGAAAAATTACCATTTGAAATTTGACTAACATGATTCACTGCATCAAAAATTTCACCACCTAATTGACGCATAATTGAACGTGCTAATGCCAAACCTAAAAAGATACTGATTACAAAACTGACTGTCAGCAAGATAATCATAATAATCAAATTCGTCGAATAGAATTCAGACGACTCATTAGATGTTTGTTGAGCGGCGACCTCTTTAATTGTGCCTAATTCGCTCATTTTTTCATCTATGATTGCACTCAGTAGTCGTTGAGGCGCAAGAATCGCAGTGAATTCTGGCGTAATTTCTGTTAAATCAGAAGCTTCAATTATTGCCACCATTTGTAATGTTAAACGCTCCCATTCAGGAACTGTTTTATCAAATTCTACAAAAACAGCCGTCGCTTTTTCAGAAGTAAAACGCTGACGACTCTCCTCCAAATTTTCTTTAAATAATTTTATATTTGCACGAGTTGATGCAATTTTTGCACTGGTTAGTAGTGGGTCAGATTCCAATATTGCAGAGCGCCAATCAAGTGCCACCATCAAACGGTTGACTTTCGCTTCTTTGATAAGTGATATACCCATTAAATCCTTACTGTAAACTTTGTCCACAAAGTCGTCGAGGCGGCTCATATTGACTACGCCGATTGCACCGACAATCAAGCCAATCATCGCAACAACAAGAAAACTCGATACTAATTTTTTACTTAATTTCATATTTTCAAACATTCTATTCTCCTAAAATCTTTATTTGGTTGCCAATCTAACAGCTAGTACGTCACAAGGTGCATGATGTAGAACTCCGTTTGCTGTTGACCCCAGTAATAACGCTAAACCGTGCCGTGCGTGTGAACCAACGATAATTAAATCGATATTTTCTTGCGTGGCAAGGGCGCAAATTTCATCTTTCGGATTGCCCCAAATCAGCCATCGCTGAGTTTCAGGTACATTCAAAAACTTACCAATTTCATTGCATTTATTTTTTTGCTGCTCAAGCAAAGCGCTATCTGTTTCATCATTTAAAGCAATGATTGTGCCGTAACTCATATCAGGCATAGGAATATTATCTAAAATATGAACGAGGCTAATTTTTGCATTATTTAAAAAAGCCATTTCAGAAGCACGTTTAATTAAAAAATCCGTCTCATCTGAAAAATCAAAGGCAAGAAGAATCTGTTTATATGTTGTCATTTTCAACACTCTCGAACTTTAGAATAGCGCGATGGCGAAACCAAGCAAACCATAAATATCAGGTGTTTCTTGGGTTAAACCTGCGGCAACATTGGTAAAAATTGCAATTCGTTCAGTCGGCGTCCATTGTCCGCCCCCACCGATTGCAGAAGTTGTGAAGCTCGCGGCGGTGTTAGTATAACCATTCACAAAAATGGCAAAATCTTCGACTATGTCACGTTGAAATGCCCAGCTTAAAGCCAGTAAATATTCTTTATTTTCGTTTTTATCGAGTTGTGAATTAAACCCGATGCTGTAATTCAACGCGACATCAAAAGGCAGTGAATTATCGAAATTCAAACCCAAAAATGGCAACGTCCCACCTTTAAATGCTTGATTCGCCCACGTTGTTTGTGTACCGAATTCAACGGCAACCGATGGCAACATCAAATCTTCATTTTCATCAATTAAATGCCATTTAATATCAAACATTTGAGGATTCATGCCTTGCGTTTTATCTTTATCATGCAAAAAAGTGTAGCCATCAGACATAACGCGCAATTCGATGTTATCAGTTAAACCGTACCGCAACAAATAACTGGCGTTATATTGCTCATCAAAATAAGTACTTTTTGAATTGTAGTTGCCAGCTGTTTCAACATAAGCCGAACCTTGTGGCAACGTAAATGAACCATTTGGAAAATTCGCCATATCTGCGCCTGGCGATTTAATCGACGGTTCAGCGGCGTAATTGAATGTTGAATAAAAAAGTATTGCACAAAATAACGACAATGAAAGTTTCATCACAGTAAGCCTTAAAAATTAGATGTAAATTAGATGTATCTGGTTTTATCGCACTTACTGGAGAAACCTTTAAATTGGTTTTCTAGCGTTTAATTAACAAACCTTGACCTGTTGGCAAAGGCATCACGCGATATTGACGTTCATCAAACCAAGAATCTTCAGCGATTTTTTGCGTGCGATAAATGCCTGCCCATTCGTAATCATCCAAAATAAGCATGCCGCCTGGAACGATTTTGTCGAAAAGCACTTTTAACACTTCAACTTCATATTTCGCGCTGTTTAAATCAATGTGCAAATAAGCGATTTTTTCAGGGCAATTGCCGTTGAATGATTCAGGTAACAAGCCTTTAATCAATTTAACTTGGTCGTAACCTTCAAAACGTTCAACGACTTTTTCGTAAAAACCTGCTTGTTGTTCTGAAAATGCCGCGTGACTTTCTTCAGGGTGATAATCGTAGGTGTCATAACCCCAAAACGTCTTTGGAAATTCTTTACCACCCAAATAATCTACAACCGTTTTAATACCTGTCCCCCAATAAACACCACATTCAACAAAGTCGCCTTCCAATTGAATGCAATGATACGCGCTAGTTGCCAAAATATATCGGCGCCATGCAATCGTAAAATCGCTGTCGTTTTTGAGGTTGTCGAGCCACGCTTTTTGAAAATCCGCATCGTCATTTAACGAGTTATTTCTGCCCCAAGTGAACAAATTGTCAGAGAAATAAAAACCAGGTTCGACTAACTCAACGACTTCTGCCATCAATTCCAAAAATCACGGCATATCACGAATGCCCCAGCTGGTTTTATTGTCGAAATTGACAACACGATTTAATTCAGGTGGTACATTTTTTGGTAAAACGCTCATTTTTCTATTTCCTAAAAGTTAAAATTATTTCAAACCATCAATCAAAGCAGGCGCTTGCCCATGTTGAACTAAATCCCAATTTGCTAACAAATCGTCTTGGTGAATTTCCACCCACGCTAAAACTAAACGCTCTTGTCGTGTTGGCAAATTACTGTTTGTGATTTCAATTGAATTCAATGTAATGCGTGCGGTTGAACCTTGAAAATCGGCGTGAATGTATGGCTGACTGATAGATTTTGGCGCACGTTTCATGTGAATCACGATGCCATAAAACAAACTCAAAATTGCAAAATCACTTTGATTCACAGGTGTTGACATCGTGACTGTTTTGGTTTGTTTATTCGGAACGCCTTGAGCAATCGCTTTTTCGTATAACGTTTCGATGTCGCGGACTTGTTGCGGCATATCAAATAAATGGCACGTTGAACGACGTACTTCTATATTTCGGCGCAAGTCGGCAACGTGCGAACGATTCGCCGCCAATTCAATCGCTTTTTCTTCGTAATCTTCGAAATTGTAAGTAATTAATTCATCCAATCCAAGTGAATGTAATAAACTGCCCGCCATGCGTGACGCAAAGGTTTTTCCTGTTAATGTCAAAATAGGCAAACCCATAAATAACGCATCATTCGCGGTTGTTCCGCCATTAAACGGTGCGCAATCTAAAAACACATCAGCGATTTGATAACGCGCCAAATAATCGGCAGGTGTAACTCGTGATGCAAAAATCACCCGTTCTTTTTCGATACCATGAGCAATTGTCGCATTTACCATATTTTCATGTGCCCATTCATTATCCGCCAATAACCACAACACGCCGTCTGGCACACGTTTCAAAATTCGCATCCAACACGCAAACATTTCTTCGGTGATTTTGTAATTATTGTTAAACGAACAGAAAACAAAAGCGTTATCAGGTAATTCACAACTTGCCCGCGTTGGTTTTTTTCCGACAGGACGTTGGCGATCTGAAACCTGGAAAACGTGTGGCATATAAAGTGGTTTTTCACTGAAATAGGTTGCCAATTCAGGTGGAATCAAAAACTCGTCGCCAATCACATAATCAATATTCGGCAACGCGGTAGTGCCAGGGAAACCTAAATATGTCACTTGAACAGGTGCAGGACGGTACGCCAAAATATTTGGACGCACGCCAGACGTTAATCCTTGTAAATCAACTAACAAATCAATTTCATGTGAATGAATACAGCGTGCAGCTTCTTCGTCAGTCATATCACCGATAGAAATAAAGGTATCCATCGCACTAATCACTCGCGCACGTAAAAGTGAATCATCTGCTGGTGTTAGGCAAAAACCAAAAACTTCAAATTTATTACGATCATGTAATTCATACATTTCAACCGTCAACAACGACACGGCGTGCGTACGAAAATCGGACGACAAATAACCAATACGAATTTTTTTATGATTATACGGGGGTTGATTTCCAACCAACTGAGGTAAGTTTTTATCGACTTTTTCTTCGGCAAAACTAAGTGAATTTTCGAGCTGTTCTTGCGGGTCATTTGTCGCACTTAACATTGCCAGAGCCGATGTTCCAGCAATCATTGCCGCTTTCGATACGCCCAAAACCGATTTATAAACAGGCCAGTCACATTGTTTTTGACGTAAATGCACCCAATGCGAAATTACTTTGGGTTGATTTGGATTGAGTAACAAGCTCTGGGTTAAAAACTGCTCTGATTCTTTGAAATTGCGTTCAATTTCTAGTAATCGCCCTAAACTATTTAACGCTAAAATATAGATTTTTTTATCTTCGTCCGATAACGCTACATACTCATATTTTGAAATAATACCGCGCCACTGATTTAATGCATCTTCAATACGATTTTGACGTTCGAGCGTTGCGCCTAAATTAAATTGCCCTTGAATAAAATCGGGGTGAATTTCTATTGAATCACGATAGGCTTGTTCGGCTTTTTCTGGTAATTTCTGTTGGTCTAAAATCACAGCTAAATTGAAATATGCGGCGTAACGAACTGGTGAATCACTGTGTTTAATCCACGTTTCATAAAGTTCAATTTGTTGACCTAGCGTTAATAATTCGCCAGCGGACAACAACTCCATTATGTCCATTTTTTTTTGTTGCGCCTGTTCTAAAAAGGCTTCAAAGGCAGAAGTGGTTTTAGATTTAGTCATGTAAAGTTCTCAAAAATGAAATAAAACAAAATTACAGCAAATACTATGCCGCTAAATTAACTTTGCGTAAACGGGCATAATAAAAACCATCACAACCATTTTCACCCGTCAAAATTTGCCAACCATGCTTGGCGGGATTTGAATCAAAAGGCATTTCGTGTGCGTTGGGATTTTCGGCTAAAAACGTTGCAATTTGATCTTCGTTTTCCGCTTTTAAAATGGAACACGTCGCATAAACCAATAAACCACCTTCTTTTAGCATTGACCATGCGGATTTTAAAATTGCGGCTTGTAACGCAGGCAATGCAATTAAATCATCAGTACGCCGTAATAATTTAATATCAGGATGGCGACGAATGACACCCAACGCTGAACACGGTGCATCAACCAAAATACGGTCAAAACATTTTCGGTCCCACCAACTTTCGGGTTGTGTCGCATCGCCGACAATCAATTGCGCCGATAAATTAAGACGTTGTAAATTCATTTCAACCCGTAACATTCGCGTAGCGTCAATATCGACCGCAACACATTCTAAATCGGGTTGAGATTCCAAAATATGCGCGGTTTTCCCCGCTGGTGCCGCACACAAATCTAAAATACGCTGCCCTTCCCTCAATTCCAATAATCCTGCGGCATATTGCGCCGCTGTGTCTTGAACAGAAACCATGCCCATTTCAAAATTTGGCAACGAAAAAACGGCAACAGGCTTAACTAATCTAATCGCGGATGGACACGTTTCAACCACTTCGGCATCAATTTTCAAATTGGTCAATTGCGTCAAATAATTTTCACGCGATGTTTGCAACGCATTGACACGCAAAACCATTGGAGGAGGTTCATTTGCCGCGAGGAAAATCTGCGCCGCGTTTTCACCCCAATCATTTTCGACTCTAAAAATCAGCCATTTTGGATGCGAATGCAGCGCGACAGGATTTAAATTTGCAAGTGTTTCGAGTTGATCTTGTTCTCGCAAATAACGTCGTAATAACGCGTTAATCAAATTTTTTGCCCACGATTTTTTGCGTGGCGTAGCGTCAACGGTTTCAGAAACCGCGGCGTGCGTTTTTACCCGCATAAACGCCAGTTGATACAAGCCAACCAACGCCAGCGCATAAATTTCGGCATCTTTAATTGGTTTATCCAAAAGTTGTGTCAAAATAAATTGCAGCCGATGATAATAACGACAAACGCCGTAACAAACCGCTTGTACAAAGGCTTTATCTTGAGGGTTTTCAAGGGCTGGCAAAGTATTTTCTAATACAGAAGTCAATGATTGCCCTCCGTCTAAAACACGCACTAAGGTTTGTGCGGCAATAATTCTAGTATTTTTTGCCATTATTTTTCAGCCAAACACAGTTCTAAAACCGTTTCCCAACTCGGCATCGTTAAACCAAAATGTTGCGACAGTTTTTGTGTTGAAAGTCTTGAATTAAGCGGACGTTTTGCAGGTGTTGGATAGCCAGATGTTGGAATCGGATTGATAAAACGATTTTTTAATTCGATTTTTTCACGTCGTGCCAATTCCACAATTTTCTCAGCAAAACCGTGCCACGATGTTTCACCTGAATTCGTTAAATTGTAAATGGCCGAATGAAAGGTTTTCGCATCACGTTCTTGTTGCGTTTGACGCAAAATGTGCGCCGTAGTTTCAGCGATAAATCGTGCTGAAGTTGGCGCACCGATTTGGTCGGCAACGATGTTTAAGTCTTCGCGTTCAGCCGCCAATCGCAAAATACTTTTTACAAAATTTTGTCCACGGGATGCAAAAACCCATGTTGTGCGTAAAATCAAATAATCCGCGCCACTTTGTTGAATTTCTTGCTCACCGGCCAATTTACTTTCGCCATAAATACTTAATGGATTTGTCACATCTTTTTCGTTGTAAGGTATGTCTTTTGTGCCATCAAAAACATAATCTGTCGAATAATGAATCAGCAATGCCTTTATTTTTTTTGCTTCTTGAGCCAAAACAGCAACCGCCCCAGCATTTATTGCAAATGCTAATACACGTTCTGTTTCGGCTTTATCTACAGCCGTATAAGCTGCTGCATTAACAATTACATCGGGAGAAATTGTTTGAATCGTCTCACGTAATTTTTCTAAATCACTTAAATCAACTTTTTCTCGATTCACAGCAATAACTTCGCCAAGTGGTAAAAACGTTCGCGCTAATTCAAAACCAACTTGTCCGTTACTGCCAAGTAATAAAATTTTCATGCAAAAACCTCCGCGTCATACAACGACAAACCTTGTTCATCTTTTACAGATAAAATCGGCTTTGGAACATTCCATTCAACACCAACTTCTTTATCATTCCAACGCAGACATCGTTCAAATTTTGGCGTGTAATAATCGGTCGTTTTATATAAAAAATCGGCGGTTTCCGATAACACCACAAAACCATGTGCAAAACCTGCGGGAACCCAAAATTGGCGGTGATTTTCGCCGCTGAGTTCAATACCGTGCCACTTCCCAAATGTGGGTGATGATTTCCGTAAATCTACTGCGACATCAAAAACATTTCCGTTCACAACACGCACCAATTTTCCTTGTGGATTTTGAATTTGGTAATGCAAACCACGCAATACGTTTTTACTGGAGCGAGAATGGTTGTCTTGCACAAAATTGATATCAAGCCCCGTTAAACTTTGGAATGTTTTTTGATTAAAACTTTCCAAAAAAAAGCCGCGAGCATCGCCAAAAACTTTCGGCTCAAAAATCAATAAATCAGAAATCGGTGTGGTGATTAAGTTCATAAATGATAAGACTTCGGCTAATTAAAAAAAGGTAAAGATACCAGAATTCAGCACTAATTTCTGCCTTAGCCGCGCCAAAAACGTCAATGAATGCGATAATGGCAACAGATTATTTTAACTTTTGGAACTTCGCCATGATTGAAAACCTAAATCCTCAACAAGCATGGGATTTTCAAGAACAAAATCCACACGCTTTCCTAATTGATGTGCGGACACAAATGGAATATTTATTTGTTGGGCATCCGCCGCAAGCGATTCATATTCCATGGAAAGAAATGCCTACTTGGCTAGTAAATTCAAATTTTGTAGAACACACGAATCAAGTTGTTCAGGATTTAAATGTGCCGATTTTACTACTTTGCCGCAGTGGACAGCGTTCATTGGAAGCAGCGATGGCGTTAGAAAATGCGGGCTATTCGCATTTAATTAATATCGCTGATGGTTTTGAAGGTTCGTTAGACCAAAATAATCAACGAGGTAATTTGAATGGCTGGCGATTTGCAGGTTTGCCTTGGCAACAGAATTGAAATATTCCCAAACTAAAATATCCGAAAACCAATTTTTTTAACTAAGAGTACAAAAAGTGATTGAAAAACTAAGAAACATTGCCATTATTGCCCACGTTGATCATGGTAAAACCACACTTGTAGACAAATTGTTGCAACAATCAGGTACATTCGCAGCGCACACGAAAGTCACTGAGCGCATGATGGATTCTAATGATATTGAAAAAGAACGTGGCATTACCATTTTGGCGAAAAACACTGCGTTAGATTGGAATGGCTACCACATTAATATCGTTGACACGCCAGGACATGCTGATTTCGGCGGCGAAGTAGAACGTGTTTTATCGATGGTTGATTCGGTTTTATTATTAGTCGATGCCGTTGATGGTCCGATGCCACAAACCCGTTTCGTGACACAAAAAGCCTTTGCGTTGGGTTTAAAACCTATCGTTGTCATTAACAAAGTCGATCGCCCAGGCGCACGTCCTGATTGGGTTGTAGACCAAACTTTTGATTTGTTTGATCGTTTAGGTGCAACCGATGAACAATTGGATTTTCCAATCGTTTATGCGTCCGCTATCAATGGTTACGCAGGTTTAGAATCAACGGTTTCGGGCGGGGACATGACTGCGTTGTTCCAAACAATCGTAGACAAAGTGAGTCCACCACCTGTAAACATTGATGGTCCGTTCCAAATGCAAGTAATTAGTCTTGACTACAATACTTACACTGGCGTTATTGGTATCGGTCGGATTCAACGTGGCACAGTTAAACCAAATCAACCACTTGTTATTGTCAATCGTGAAGGCATTGAACGTAAATGTCGAATGCTCCAAGTTTATGGCTTCCACGGTTTGGAACGTATTGAAGTTCAAGAAGCCCGCGCTGGCGATATTATCGCGTTTGCTGGTATCGAAAAATTAGAAATTTCAGACACAATTTGTAGTCCTGAAAAAATCGAAACGCTACCACCGTTGACCGTTGATGAACCGACCGTTTCAATGACATTCCAAGTAAACAATTCACCATTTGCAGGGCGTGAAGGCAAATACGTTACCACACGTCAAATCCGTGATCGTTTAGAAAAAGAATTACAGCATAACGTTGCATTAAAAGTTGAAGATACCGCTGACCCAGACAAATTTAAAGTGTCAGGTCGTGGTGAATTACATTTATCCGTATTAATCGAAAACATGCGTCGTGAAGGCTTTGAAATGGGCGTTTCACGTCCAGAAGTTGTCTTGAGAGA
Source organism: Methylococcaceae bacterium (assembly GCA_014191975.1). GTDB lineage: Bacteria > Pseudomonadota > Gammaproteobacteria > Methylococcales > Methylomonadaceae > UBA10906. Next base: position 19,590 of record BJHG01000022.1, read on the forward strand.
AATCGACGGCAAAAAATGCGAACCATTCGAAATGGTGACCATTGAAGTTGAAGAAGAACATCAAGGTTCGATTATGGAAAAATTGGGTGATCGTAAAGGTGATTTAACCAATATGGTTCCAGATGGTAAAGGTCGTATTCGTTTGGAATACATGATGCCGTCACGTGGATTGATTGGTTTCCAAACTGAATTTATGACTGCCACATCCGGTTCAGGTTTGCTTTATCACGTTTTTGATCATTACGCGCCAATGAAATCAGGCGATGTTGGTAATCGTATGCGTGGTGTTTTAATTTCAATGGTTGCAGGTAAAGCAGTAACGTATTCGTTACATCCATTACAAGAACGCGGCGAATTATTGCTCGTAAACGGCGACGAAGTTTATGAAGGAATGTTAGTTGGTTTGCATTCACGCACGAATGATTTGTGCGTAAATCCTTGCAAACCAAAACAATTAACTAACGTTCGTGCATCAGGAACCGACGAAAGTTTGGTTCTGGCTCGAATCCAAAAATTAACATTGGAACAAGCGCTAGAATTTATCGCTGAAGATGAATTGGTTGAAGTTACACCGAAATCAATTCGTTTACGCAAAAAATTATTGACCGAAAATGAGCGTAAACGCGCAGGTAAATAAGCTTTAATTTTTTGGTAAAAATTAAGGGTCAAGATCAAAATTTGGTTTTGACCCTTTTTTGTTACATTTTTCCAGAACTATTAAACAAACAGAGGGGTCAAAAAACATAATTTAGCACTTTATCTGCCAACGCTAATCCACATTGCGTCACCATAACTAAAAAATCGATATTCTTTCTCAATCGCGTGTCGATAAGCATTCATCACAAATTCATACCGCGAAAAAGCCGAAACTAGCATTAACAGCGTCGATTCTGGTAAATGAAAATTCGTTAGTAACGCATCAACCACTTTAAATTCATAACGTGGCAAAATAAATAAATTTGTATCACCGAAACCTGCTTCCAACCTGTCAAAACGTGACGCGGATTCCAAAGCACGAACTGCCGTCGTTCCAATTGCAATAACCCGTCCACCCCGCTTTTTTGCAGCTGTTACCGCGTTTACAGTTTCTTGTGGCACATTATAAAACTCCCTGTGCATAATGTGTTCAGATAAATTTTCAACGCGCACAGGCTGAAAAGTTCCACTGCCAACATGCAGTGTGACAAACGCGGTTTCAATACCTTTAGCTTTTATTTTTTCAAGCATTACTTCATCAAAATGCAACCCCGCTGTTGGCGCGGCAACTGCTCCCAAATTTTTTCCGAAAACAGTTTGATAACGGGTGAGATCGTTTTCGTTATCGGCACGTTCAATATAAGGTGGCAATGGAATGTGTCCAATTTCAGATAAAATAGCCAACAATGTTTTTTCGCTTGCAAATTTTAGATGAAATAAATCGTCTTCTCTGCATAACATTTCACAAAAATAACCGTTGTCCAATTCGATTTTTGAGCCACCTTTTGGCGATTTACTTGAGCGGATATGTGCTAACGCTTCGTGCTCATTCAAAATACGTTCAATTAAAATTTCAATTTTTCCGCCTGTTTCCTTTGTGCCAAATAAACGTGCTGGAATCACACGCGTATCGTTAAAAACAAGTAAATCGTCAGGCTCAATCAAATCGAGTAAATCGTTAAATTTTCGGTCAAATAATTCACCAGAATCTCGATTCATGCATAACAAACGACTTGCAGTTCTTTCGGATAAAGGTTGTTGAGCGATTAGTACGTCAGGGAGATGGTAATTAAAGTCGCTTTTTTTCATGGGTCTATTTTGAGAGTTTACAAAACACGTTTTGAATTATTAACGTGAAACTTTAAGCTAGATGAACATAGAAGGCAATGTGAAACGATGAGTCTAGCGACAGCAAATTTGTGAAATGAAAAAGTCCGTCATCGAATAGGTTTTTGTTGTTGTGGTAGAATGCGGTTAAATTCTTTTTTTAAAATACCTTACTTTATTGGAAACGTTATGGCGACTTGGCTAGAAACTTGTGCAAAACAACTAACACGCTTAGAAAAAACCTCAGTTTTATCCGATAAACTGATGACATTGCGTAATAAAACCGGTGTAGATATGTCGCCCGAAACGCTACAGAAACTCGAGTTTGAACATGACCGTTTAAATCGTCAACTCGAACGTTTGCGTGCCAATCGCTTCGAAGTTGCTGTTATAGGCTTAGAAAAAGCAGGTAAAAGTGCGTTATTAAATGCGTGGCTAGGACAGGAGATTTTACCGTCAGCCCGCGAACGTTGTACATTTACCAGTACCGAAATTTGGTCAGCTCAAACGGAACAAGATCAATTGCTATCGATCCGATATTATAGCAGGGATGAAATTGCGACACTGCAAAAACAACGTCAAGATGCTTTAGCCGGTGCGTTGTTGAGTGATAAAGAAAAGAAAGAAATCCAAGAGGATTTCAATGATACGGAAAAAAATCTGAATCAAATTTATGAATTTACTAAATTAAAAAACGGTTTCAAACAAAGTTTTTTAGACATCGGCGAAATCAGCGAATTATTGCAATCGGCGATTTTCAAAAATCGCGCTCAAGCCTTAGCAATTAAACGGATTCAATTGAAAACCGTACGCTTGCGAAGTGACCGCGACATTATTTTTCATGATGTCCCTGGCTTTAACTCTGGCATTTTAATGCACGCCGAACAAGCGATTAGCCGTTTGCGGAATTGCGACGCGATTATTTACGCCAAAGAAATGAAGCAACCGTCAATAACAGGACCAGAAAAGGAAATGTTGCTGGTCGCAGATGCAGAAGATCCAAGTTTACGCGTATCGGATAAAGTATTTGTAGTTTTGACACAAGCCGACGCAATGGATGATCAAATTGATTTTCGTGATACGCTCGCCAAACACAAAACGTTTTGGGCAAATGTCCCAGAACGCCGATTATTACCTGTTTGTGCACGTTCGAATTTAGTGGAGTTTGGTATTCCAACAGACGACACATTGCGCCGTTCAAAAAGTGCAGATGATAAAAATAAGCTGAAAAAACTGGGCATTTCAGACGGAATGAATGCGTTAAAAGAAGCTGTCAATTTTTATATCGATAATGAACGTTCTGGTGTATTACAAAAACGTTGTGATTCATTGGTGAATGCGACACGCCAACTAGCCACAGAAATTTTAGGAAAACTCGAACCGATTTACGGTACTGTCGTCGAAAATGATCAACAAGAAGATGATTTACTAGGTAAAGAATTCAATCAATGGTGGGGGCGTGAATGGCAACGTATCAAAAAAGATTTTGATATGTGGTACGCCGAAAGTATTCAAGGACGACAAGAGGCCGATTCATTAGGCGCAGAACATGAAGAGCTTGCGGCTTTACGTTCTGCATATGACCAAAAAATTGAGGCATTATTATCAAATTTAATCACAGCCCAACCCGATGAATTAAAACGAATTTACACCGCAGGCGGCACGATTTCACTGCCAGATGCCCGTGAAGGCAATTATAAAATTCGTGAAGAATTATTTCGCGAAATTCAAAAGAAATTTGAAACCGAATTAACTGACCAACTTGCTCAATCTTTACAGGCGTTAATTGATCAAATTGTGAATAAAACACAGGAATTATTGTGGGAAACTGAAGAGGTACGTCGTAATTTATTGCATTCACATTTAGATGAAGGAATTGAACAAGCACGCATACAGCATGGTTTTCAGGTTTTATTTTTACGATTTGGGCGGGTTGCCGTCGAAGCTTTTATTGCAAAGCCGTTGCAAGCTCGTGACCGACTTTTACATGAACGTGCAGCAGAAATTAAAACCTTAGAAGCATTTTATCAAGGTATCGACAAAACCAAGCAAGAAGGCGGTTTAACACATTATTTACGCTACGGATTATGGGCAGTATTGAATAAAACCATTCCTTCTGGACGCTCACGAAATGCCGCAAAAGTCATTGCAGATGCTGTTTTAACTGAAGTTGCAACGTCTGCGAAAGAAGTTGAAAAAGCAATTGAACCGAATAATTTTGAACAAGTTGTAGAAGAAATTAATGGTGATTTAGCAGCATTACAGGATTATTTGAAAAATAGCGTATTTTACGCAGCAGGATTTATTACTTATTGTAATCAAGAACTTGAACGTATTCGCAATCGATTCAAAGAAATGGAAGACAACGACAGACAATGGATTGGCATTATTCGTACCGCTGTGAAATATGAACGTAATCCGCTAATCCCTTACAACATTGCACACACACGTCGTGATTTTCAGATTCGCCGTGAATTAGCCTTGGAACTCAAGGAAATTCGCGATAGTTACAATAATATTTTTTAGATTTTCAACAACTTAACCCTTAAAAATGACTGAATACATCACCCGAAAAGCTCACGAATTAAAAGACGACGATTATGATTATGAATACGACGAAGACGGTAATATCGTTTATTACGCTGTGCGTCCGAACAAAACACAAATTAAAAAAGACATCGCGACGTTATTAGCATTAGCTGAGCAAATTTCGACATTGCCTTCTGCACAAATTACAGCACTAGGTTTACCTGAAAAATTAGAAGCTTTGATTCGTGAAATTGCTAAAATGCCACGCAAAGCGGCTCGCAAACGGCAACTTAAATTTATCGCCCAACAACTTTATAAAATGGAAAGTGCGGTAGAACCCATTATTGAAAAAGTTGCTAAATTCACAAATCAAAGTGGTCATGCGGTGCGTGAACATCACATTGTTGAGCGGTGGCGCGAACGTTTATTGAATGATGGTCATAACGCATTAACTGAATTATTAAATGATTATCCGCACGCTGACCGCCAGCAATTACGTCAACTTGTACGAAATACACTGAAAGAAAAAGAAATTGCTAATCCGCCAAAATCGTCACGGCTTTTATATCGTTATTTGAAAGCGTTGTTTGAAATTGAAGGTGAGTGGGATGAAGACGATATGAAAAATGCCGCTGAAGCATTCGATGATGAAGAAAACGAAGATGATTTTGATGATGGCGATTTTGACTATGAAGACGATGAAGATGAAGAAGATGAAGAAGATGAAGATTTTTAAAACTAAAAACTAAAAACTAAAAACTAAACATGACTAATACCCCCGATATTTTAAAAACAATTCTTACTAAAAAAGAAGAAGAAGTGGCGCGTCGTAAAATTCAGACGCCGATTGAAATGCTTCAAGACATTGCAATGAACGTTGAAAAACCGCGTGGTTTTTATAACGCATTACATCGTAAAGCTACGTTAAAACAACCTGCGATTATTGCTGAAATTAAAAAGGCCTCTCCAAGTCAAGGTGTGATTCGAGAAGATTTCAAACCTGTGATGATTGCACAAGATTACGCAATGAATGGCGCAACGTGTTTATCTATTTTGACGGATAAAACATTTTTTCAAGGCTCGGAAGCTTACTTGCAAATGGTACACGATCGTTGCCCATTACCTGTTTTGCGTAAAGATTTCATGATTGATGCGTATCAAATTCAAGAAGCACGGACGTTAGGCGCGGATTGTATTTTGTTAATTGTTGCCGCGTTGGACGATGCAACAATGCACGAATTGGCAGATTTTGCGACGAAATTAGACATGGACGTTATAGTTGAAGTTCATGATGCTAATGAATTGCAACGCGCTTTAAAATTAGACACAAAATTGATTGGTATTAACAACCGTAATTTGCGGACATTTGAAACCGATTTGCAAACGACGCTGACGTTAAAAGATGCTATTCCTGATGACCGTTTGGTGATTACAGAAAGCGGTATTCATACTCGTGATGATGTGGAATTGATGTTGTCGAATCACGTTTATACATTCTTAGTTGGTGAAGCGTTTATGCGTGTTGAAAAATCAGGACAAAAAATGCGCGAATTATTTGCGTTGTAAAATTTTTGAGTAGCAAAATAAAGGCGATGTTTTTAAACATCGCCTTTTTTGTTTTAATCAATAATGAAACTGATATTATTTTGCAGGTTCAGCGGTTGGAGCTGGAGCATTTTCTAAAGTAGCAGGTGCAGTAGTTTCAACAGGTGCAGCGTCTAATTTGGCTGGTTCAACTGCTGTTGGCTCTACAGATTCAATCGTTGCAGGTGCAGCGGCTGGTTTTTCTTCGGTTAAAGGAATTAAAACTTCAACTTTTGCGGCTTTACGCAAACCGTCTAACATGGATTGCACTTTTTGACGTTGCAAAAATGGCATCAATTGTTCTTTTACAGCATCCAACGGTGGTGGTGTTTGAGGACGTGATTCTTCACGTAAAATCACATGGAAACCAAATTGGGTTTGAACAGGTATTTGAGTGTATTTACCATTTTCCAACCCCGCAACCGCGTCTGAAAATGGTGCAACCATTTGAGTTGCTAAAAACCAACCTAAATCACCACCATTTTGAGCTTCTTTACCATCTAACGATAATTTGTTTGCTAATTTTTTGAAGTCACCACCTTTGCCTAAATCCACAATGATTTTTTTCGCTTCTGCTTCAGTTTTCACTAGAATGTGACGTGCTTTATATTCCACACCTTTTTTAGCCGCTACTTTCGTATCGTATTCTGTTTTAATTTCGGCATCTGTCACAGGATTTGCTGTCATAAAGTTTTGCAAATCACTTTGTGATAACAACGCTTTTCTAGCGTCGTTCAAGCGTGTGACAAATTCAGTCGATTGATCCAATTTTTTTTGTGTTGCATCTTGAATCAATAATTCACGTTGAATCAATTCTTCTACTAATTTTTCTTTTGGGAACGTTTGGCCATGACTACGAGTCGCAATTTCCTTTTCTAATTCTTCTAAAGCGGCTTTAGAAATGTATTGACCATTTACAACAGCGACGGCATCAGCTTTATTTACGATTGGAGCAGCAGGCAACGTTATTTTTGCAGATTGTTCACAACCTGCAAGTGTTAAACCTGCGATCAATAAAGGGAGTAATTTCAAATTCATTTTATTTTGTTCCTTTGGTTTCTTCAGTTGGAGTTAAAGCATTGATGCCTAAGGCATGAATATCATTTTTCATCATATCACCTAACGCAGCATAAATTAGTTGATGACGCTGAACGAGTGTTTTCTTTTCAAATTCATCACTCACAATCGTGACGTTGTAATGCCCGCCACCTTTTTTTGCACCAGCGTGACCAGCGTGTGCGGCACTATTATCAATAATTTCTAACAATGACGGTTTTAGCGTGGTCGTTAAGTTGTGGCGAATTAAATCTATGGTTTCTTTCATAAGGGGAAAACTTGCTTGAAAGGTTTAATAACAACGCGAGCATAAACGCCTGCGTCAAGATAAGGGTCAGAATTCGCCCAATTTTTTGCGTCTTCGAGCGAGGCGAATTCGGCAACTACTAAACTGCCAGTGAAACCCGCTTCGGCAGAATTTTCTGAATCAATAGCAGGATTTGGTCCTGCTAACACTAAACGTCCCCCATCTTGCAAAGTTTTTAAGCGTGCTAAATGTGCAGGACGCACTGAAAGACGTTTCGATAAACTGTCAGCAACATCGTCACTGATAATGGCATAAAGCATTTTTAAGACTCGCTATCAGGAATATATTTATAGATACAAAACATTTGTAAAACAATGAAAACAAACATCAAACTTGGCACAATAAACGTTTTAAATGTTACCCAGTCATCAGTATTGTAATTAAACATAACATACACATTCAAGCAACCTACACCAATAAAAAATACCGCCCAACACAGATTTAATATCTTCCAAACCCTGTTTGGCAAAGTAAGTTGACTCGACATCATACGTTCAATAAAGGTTTTTTTACCAATGAATTGACTGCCTAAAAACGCACTACCAAAAAGCCATTCAATAATTGATAACTTCCATTTTACAAATTGCTCATCATGTAAAATCAACGTCAACCCCCCCATAACAACTACCAAAATCAGCGTAATCCATTGCATTGTTTCAACTTTGCGGAATTTAAACCACGCATACGCAACCTGTAAAATAGTCGCAACAATCACAACCGCTGTTGCGACATAAATATCGTAAAGTTTAAATGCAATGAAAAAAAGTAAAATAGGGAAGAATTCAACAAGTTGTTTAATCATGGAATAACACGGGTAGGTGAAGGGAAAATGTGAACAGTTAGGGCAAAAAAACCTAAACTTGGGTGTTATTGTAAAATCTTTGCTGTGCAATGTATAGAATGTAGTTTTTAGACTAGACTACTCACTTTAAATTCAAAAAAACATTTTATGAAAAATTTTGATTCTTACGCGGTTTTTGGTTGTCCGATTAACCACAGCAAATCACCACGCATCCACCAACTTTTTGCCACTCAAACTGATCAAAAATTAACCTATTTTGCCCAAGAAGTTAATGCTGAAAATTTCGTTGCCGCGGTGATAGACTTTTTTGAAAAAGGCGGAAAAGGTTTAAATTGCACCGTGCCACTAAAAGAATTAGCGTGGCAATTTGCCGATAAAAAAACAGAGCGTGCGAAATCGGCTAAAGCAGTAAATACGTTAATTAAACAAAAAGACGGTTCAATTTTGGGTGACAATACCGACGGTATTGGTTTAGTCAATGATTTAACGTTTAATCACGGAATTGAATTAAACAATAAACGTGTTTTAATTTTAGGGGCTGGCGGTGCAACTCGCGGTATTCTTTTACCGTTACTTGAAAAATGCCCTGATTATGTAGTGGTTGCAAATCGAACAGTTGAAAAAGCTTTAATGCTCGCACTCGAATTTAATCATAATTTTAAGGCGGGCAGTTTAGAAGACTTGAAAAATCAGCAATTCGATGTAATTTTAAATGCAACATCCGCAAGCTTGACCAATGAATTACCCGTATTACCTGAAAATTTATTGGCTGAAAATGGAATTTGTTACGATTTAGCTTATGGCAATCAGCCGACCGCTTTTGTACGCTGGGGAAATTTACACAATGCGAGTAAAAGTTTAGATGGTTTAGGTATGTTGGTTGAGCAAGCAGCAGAAGCCTTTACATTATGGCGCGGTATTCAACCTGATACGAAATCCGTGATTGATTTGCTGAATTCGGAACGAATGTGAGAAAACTGCTTTTCAGCGTTTGCTGATGGGCAGTTTTTATTATTTTTGAAATTAGTATGGCCATTCATGATGACAACTTCCCCCTGAATCAGGATAGTTGTCGCCTCAAATATTTTTATTAAATAATATTTGAGAATTGAGATGAGAGTTTATACAAAAAGATATACTTCAGAGTTTAAAGAACAAGCGTTGTTAAAAGTTTATAATCGAAGAAATGGTCAGTCGATACAGAATATCGCTGATGAATTGAATATTAATTTTAATACATTAAAAAGATGGATGGATAAAGCCGCTATGGAAAGTTCTGAGATACCTCCCAAACGCCTCAAAGACTGGCAACTTGAAGATAAGTTAGATGCCCTGCATAAAACGTATGGATTAGTCGGTGAGGAATTAAATGCATGGTGTCGAGAGCAAGGGGTATTTGTTCATCAACTAGCGCAATGGAAAGCGGATTTTTGTCGTCAAAGTAGTGAATTGACTAAGCGAGAAGAAGCGCGAGAAGTTCAGGGATTAAAAACTGAAATACAAAGTTTAGAGCGCGAATTATTACGTAAAGACAGGGCTTTAGCAGAAGCGGCAGCACTGCTTGTTTTACAAAAAAAGTTCCGAGCGCTCCTGGGGGGGGAGGAACAATGACTCCTCATGAAGAGCGCAAGCAAGTCATTAGTTTAGTCAATGAATCGATGTTAGCGGGGGCACGGCAATCACAGGTTTGTAAGATTGTGGGTTTAAGTGAGCGAACCTTGCAACGCTGGC
>BJHG01000023.1 GCA_014191975.1 Methylococcaceae bacterium
CAAAAAGACTACCCGCATTGTCCATCAATTCCTTTTTCCATTGACTTACCTGGGTCGGATGGACTCCGTTTTCCTGGGCGATCTCATTGATTGTCTTTGTGCCTTTAACCGCTTCCAAGGCAATCTTAGCTTTTTGTGATCCTGTAAAAATCTTCCGCTTGCTTTCACTCATTTGCCACTTCTCTTTTTTCGACAGAGTATAGCTTAAACTATTGTCCGGATTTCAGGGTCCACTATATACATCTGTCGTATTTTTAATAATGTGGTGAATGTATTTAAACCCTAAACCGATACTGATCAAAATAAATGGCACTGCCGCGCCTTCGATAATTTCAGGATTAATATGCCATTCAAATTCGTGTAGTGTGTTAGTCATTGCATGAATCAAATTTGCTGCGTAATAAGTAATTGCGACGACTGAAATTCCTTCTACCATTTGCTGCATTCGCAATTGCATTTTTGCGCGTAAATTCATTGGCGTTAGCAAAGCTTGATTTTGTCGTTCTATAATAATATCCACACGAGTTCGTAACAATTGGCTTGTGTTGCCAACACGCTCTGAAAGCCAACTAAATCGATTCGCTGTTGATCTACAAATGTTTACAGCTGGTTCGAGCCGACGTTTAAGAAATCCACCAATAGTTTGAATTCCTTGAATTCGCTCTTCACGCAAATCAATTAGTCGCTGTTCGACCAAGTTATAGTAAGCACTTGCTGCCGCAAAACGCAGATGATTGCTAGAAACATGATTTTCAATTTCAGCAGCAAGCATCGTTAATTCATCCAATAATTTAGAATCATTTCCATCGGATTGCGTCATTGCGCTCGTGATAGTGTAGAGCTGCTGATCGGCTTTTTTGAGTTCAGGATGAAGTTTGCGGGCAATTGGAAATGCGAGCAGGACAAGTACCCGATAAACTTCAATTTCAAAAAGTCGCGGCATAAATCGTGCCCCTTGTTCGACACGCAAATTATTATTTACAATCAAAAAACGACTAAATCCATCAACGTGAATTCGAAAATCCGTGAACACACATGTGGCACCACCTGTCACTGTTGAACCAATTAACGTATTATTCGTAAAATACGGTGATATTTCAGTTAAATCGAGATTTACACCCTCAGGTAAGATCGAAGCGTGTGTGGCAACCAATATTTTTCCTGTTAAAGTTTAAAGCCAATCAACAGGTACTTTTTTAATGCTGGTTCAGAAAATGGCGCGTGTTCTATCCCTTGCACATAAAACGTATAAGTACTGAATTCACCGTGTTGCTCCCAGCGAAGTTGAAATAAATCAAATGTCGCACTGAAATGGTCCGTATCTAATGCGGGTGCGAAAATACCAAAACGCTCACAAAGCTTCCTTAAATGCAGGCGTTCATGGATTTTTTCTTCACTTGTTCGTGGTGACCCCAAGTGACTGACGCGACCAGAAAAACCTCGAATTATTGGAGAACGAGCATGAACTTCATTGTGCAATATAAAACGTTGCGTGGGGTTTTCTGAAATCGGATAAACGGTAGTAGTCAAAGCAAAATAGTTGAGGTAGGGCGGTATAAAAAGCAGGAAAACGCATTAGTACGTTGTAATAATGCGCTCATGTATCGAAACTAGAATTTACATTTATTATCTAGTGCTGAACAAAGTGGACACCAACCGAAATAACCCTCAGCAACTAAAACTAAACCGATTAACAGTAATGAAATGTCAGCCAGAAAAATAGAGGATGCTAACGCTACAATGCCAGCGTATGTACGGTATTTTTTTTGCTGTTCGTTTATGTTCAATTCAAATTTGATCAAACGCTTATAATCAAAGCCCATTTTAAAATCTCCTCTGTATAATGTTGTTATTATTATTAAACAAGTCAAATAGACAGACACACGTGTCCGCTATGAAACTATACACAGCTACAGAAAATCTGCAATCAAAAATTATGGACATAACCTCAATTATCGCACCACTGAATGACGCACAACGTGCCGCTGTTACTGCACCTTCACAAGCTATGTTGATTTTGGCAGGTGCGGGTAGTGGTAAAACACGTGTACTAGTTCATCGTATCGTTTGGCAAATTCAAGTTAATCATGTTTCGCCGCAAAGCATTATTGCGGTGACTTTTACCAATAAAGCCGCAAATGAAATGCGTGGAAGGATTGAATCACTTTTAGAGAATAGCGCGTCTGCGATGTGGATTGGTACATTTCATGGCTTGGCACACCGTTTTTTGCGCCGTCACGCTAAAGAAGCGCATTTACCAAAGGATTTTCAGGTTCTCGATTCAAGCGACCAGCAACGCATGATTAAACGGTTATTGGCAGATTTAAAAATCAACGAAAAAGAATTACCACCAAAAGAAATTCAATGGTTTATAAATGCGCAAAAAGATGCGGGGATTCGAAGCAAAGACATTCTAGAAACAACGGATAAAAATACACGTCGTTTTTTAAGAATTTACCGTGAATATGAAACATTATGCGAACGAAATGGTGTAGTTGATTTTGCGGAATTATTATTGCGAGCTTATGAGTTAATTCGTGACGATGAACGCTTACGTTATCAATATCAAGAACGCTTCAGTCAAATTCATGTCGATGAATTTCAAGATACTAATACGATTCAATATGCGTGGCTGACATTGTTAAGTCCCAATCGTGACAATATGTTTGTCGTTGGTGATGATGATCAAGCGATTTATGGTTGGCGTGGCGCGAAAATTGAAAATATTTACAAATTTCAACGCGAATATCCACAGCATCAAATTATTAAATTAGAACAAAATTACCGTTCAACAGGTTCAATTCTTAAAGCGGCAAATCAGATTATTACTAATAACACGGGACGAATGGGAAAATCCCTTTGGACAGAAATGGCGGATGGCGAAAAAATCACGGTTTATGCGGCTTACGATGAAGTTGACGAAGCGAATTATGTTGTTGAACGAATCAAAAACTGGGTTGGTGAAGGAAATAAACGTTCTGATAGTGCGATTTTGTACCGTTCAAATGCGCAATCGCGACAATTTGAAGAAAAGTTGATGTTATCTAATACGCCGTATCGCGTTTATGGTGGTTTACGTTTTTATGATCGTGCCGAAATTAAAAATGTGCTGGCTTATTTACGCTTGCTGGTGAACCGTCATGACGATGCGTCAATTGACCGTATTATTAACACGCCAACACGTGGCATTGGTTTAAAAACACTTGATGAAATTCGTAAGCTTGCACATGAAAAACAAATCTCACTTTGGGCAGCTGCAAATTCATTGATTACCGAAAAAGTTTTGCCGAATCGTGCAGCGAATGCGTTATTTAATTTTCTGGATTTAATTGCACAATTGGACAACAAAATAGCCAATTTAACGTTAGGTGAAAAAGTACATTTTGTAATTGAACATACCCGATTAATGGCGTTTTATTCACAAGATAAACTTGAAAAAAGTGCCGATAAAGTCGAAAACTTAAAAGAATTAGTCAACGCTGCAACGGTGTTTATCAATGATGAAATTGAAAAAGATATTTCCGATTTATCGATTTTTTTAAATCGCGCCGCATTAGAATCTGGCGCGTTGCAAGGGGAGGAGTTTGAAGATTGCGTACAGTTGATGACCTTACACACCGCAAAAGGTTTAGAATTTCCGTTGGTTTTTCTAGTCGGTGTTGAAGATGGGTTATTCCCGTCGCAACAATCTATTTTTGATCAGGTGAAATTAGAAGAAGAACGCCGATTGTGTTATGTCGGGATTACTCGAGCAATGCGAAAATTACATATTACTTACGCAGAAAGTAGACGTTTATATGGTGATAAAACGTATGCCAGAAAATCACGTTTTTTACGGGAATTGCCTACAGAATTATTAGATGAAGTGCGCCCTAAACGTGAGGTTTCTCGTCCGATTACGGCGAAACCTATTTTTTCTACAGTTAACAAATTATTGGAATTGGAACCTGATAGCAAATTCAAAAAAGGTCAGCACATTCATCATGAAACATTTGGAAGTGGAATAATTTTAAACGTGGAAGGTGAGGGCGAAAAGGAGCGGATTTTAATTAAATTTCGTGGAGTAGAAAAGTGGTTAATGACCGCTTACGCAGAATTAACAACCATTAGATCTTAATAAATTCGCGGTTTCGGTGGAATGACTTCAACATCATCCGTCAGTGTATATAAATGCACGGGGCGATAATCAATTTTCACACTGCCATTTTGCAACCAAGTCAATGAGTGTTTTAACCAATTTTTATCATCACGATTTGGGTAATCTTCTCGCGCATGACCACCACGACTTTCAAGGCGATTTGAGGCTGCGTTAATCGTAACTGTGGCTTGGGCAAGTAAATTATCCAGCTCCAACGCTTCAACTAAATCTGTATTCCAAATCAGAGAACGGTCGGTTAATTTTAAATCCGCAAAGGATGTTGAAATAGCTTTCATTTCAACTACACCTTCGTCTAGTGTCGTTTTTGTTCTAAAAACGGCAGCTTTACTTTGCATCGTTTTTTGCATCTCTAATCGAATGGATGCTGTATTTTTTGAACCATTAGCATTGCGAATTTTGTCAAATCGAATCAATGCTGTGGTGTAAAAATCAGAATCTAAATCAGAATGCAGCTGATTCGGTGTAATTAATTCAGCACAACGTATCGCAGCAGCACGACCAAAAACGACTAAATCAAGCAGTGAGTTTGAACCTAGACGATTTGCACCATGCACCGAAACACAAGCTGCTTCACCAACTGCCATTAAGCCTTTTACCACTTTATCCGGATTTTTACCTTCTAGCGTTACCACTTCGGCGTGATAATTTGTCGGAATACCGCCCATATTGTAATGAACAGTTGGTGTAACTGGCATTGGAACTTTTGTCGCATCAATTCCAGCGAAAACTCTCGCCAATTCAACCATTGCGGGTAAGCGTTCATGAATAACGTCAACGGGTAAATGTTCCATGTGTAAATAAACATGATCTTTGTGTTCACCAACACCACGCCCCGCATTTAATTCCATTGTAATTGCCCGACTAACCACGTCGCGTGACGCTAAATCCTTAGCATTCGGGGCGTATCGCTCCATAAAACGCTCGCCTTCGGAATTTGTTAAATACCCACCTTCACCACGTACCCCTTCAGTAATTAAACAACCTGCACCATAAATTCCTGTTGGATGAAATTGGATGAATTCCATATCTTGTAATGGTAAACCTGCGCGTAGAACCATTGCGTTTCCGTCGCCTGTAACCGTATGCGCTGACGTACAAGAAAAGTATACTCGACCATAACCACCTGTTGCTAAAATTGTCGTGTGCGCTTTGAAAAGATGTAGTGAACCATCGTCTAAACACCACGCCACCACGCCACGGCATTCACCATTTTCCATGATTAAATCAAGAACGATGTATTCAACAAAAAATTCAGCTTTATGTTTTAAGGTTTGTTGATAAAGGGTGTGTAGAATCGCATGACCTGTTTTATCGGCCGCCGCACAAGTCCGTTGTGCTTGACCTTCGCCATAATGGGTTGTCATCCCGCCAAATGCGCGTTGGTAAATTTTTCCATCGGCGGTGCGTGAAAATGGTACACCGTAATGCTCTAATTCAATTACAGCAGAAACTGCTTCGCGGCACATGTATTCAATTGCATCTTGGTCGCCGAGCCAGTCTGAACCTTTCACTGTGTCGTAAAAGTGGTAACGCCAATCATCTTCACCCATATTTCCTAGAGCAGCACTTATTCCACCTTGCGCGGCAACGGTGTGACTTCTGGTTGGAAAAACTTTTGAAATGCAGGCGGTTTTTAAACCTTTTTCAACAGTGCCAAGTGTGGCGCGTAAGCCTGCACCACCTGCACCGACTACAATGACATCATATTCATGGGTAATCATTTTTGCGATTTATTCAGGGTGACGTGGGGTTTCAGCAGAGCGCATAAATGAAATTGGCGCATCTTCTTCATTCTCAAAGCTGACCATTTCCCAGGCGTCTTTGTCTTCAAGTAATGCACGTAATAATAAATTATTTAAACCATGCCCAGATTTATGTCCCGTGAATTCACCAATTAAACTATAACCGAGCAAATACAAATCACCAATGGCATCAAGAATTTTATGTTTTACAAATTCATCGGCATAACGTAAACCATCTTCGTTAAGCACTTTATCGTCATCAACCACAATTGCATTATCTAAACTACCACCTAATGCCAAATTATTTTTTTGTAATGACTCAATATCCTTCATAAAACCAAAAGTTCGTGCTCGGCTAACTTCGCGCACAAAGGTTGTTGAGGAAAAATCCATCATGGCAGTTTTGACGTGATTTTCAAATGCCGGATGTTCAAAATCAATGGTGAACGCAACTTTAAATCCTTCAAATGGTTCAAATGTCGCCCATTTATCACCTTCTTCAACACGTACGGTACTTTTAATTCGCAGATATTTTTTTGGCACATCTTGTTCTTGCACGCCCGCTGATTGCAACAAAAATACAAAGGGTCCAGCACTGCCGTCCATAATAGGAATTTCAGCTGCCGTTACATCAACAATGGCGTTATCAATTCCTAAGCCTGCAAATGCGGATAATAAATGTTCAACAGTGGAGATTTTGACATCGCCGAAAACCAATGTCGTTGAAAGTGTTGTTTCACCAACATTTTCAGGTTTTGCTTGAATTATGACAATAGGCGTTAAATCGACACGCCTAAAACAAATTCCCGTATTCGGCTCGGCAGGGTGTAATGTTAAATAAACTTGTTTGCCCGTGTGTAAGCCTACACCTGTGGCACGAATGGTGTTTTTTAAAGTGCGTTGTTTAATCATAACGTAATTGCCCATTAAAAAATAACGCGCCTTGAGAGCGCGTTAATTTAGTGTTAAGTGCAGAGGAAATAACCTGCAATTGGTAAGCAGATTAGTCCGCTTGTCTTCTTAAAAACGCGGGAATATCTAAATAATCGATGTCACCACTTTGTTTTGGCTGTGCGCCGAAACGGGTTTCACGACCTTCTGTGCGTGTAGTTTGGGCTGAATGCTGGCGCATTACAGTAGGTTTATCTAAACCATCGTAATTCGCTTGACCACCTGTAATTTGACGCACATTTTTGGCAGGCGTTTTGACTTCAACAGCTGGCATGCCCATGCCTGTTGCTACAACAGTAACTTTAATTTCATCATCTAAATCTGGATTAATTGACATCCCAATTTTGATAGTTGCATCTTCTGACGCAAATGCAGAAATAATATCTCCGACTTCGCTAAATTCTGCCATACCCATATCAGACGCTGAAATATTAACTAAAATGCCACGTGCGCCTTTTAAGTTAATATCTTCAAGTAATGGACAGGCAATCGCTTTTTCAGCCGCTTCACGTGCACGATGTTCTCCAGTCGCCATGCCTGTTCCCATAATTGCAGCACCCATATCAGACATTACAGTACGAACATCTGCAAAATCGACGTTAATCATGCCGGGGTGAACAATTAAATCGGTAATACCTTGAACTGCATCTAATAAAACATCATTTGCCGCTTTAAACGCATCAATAAGAGACACTTTATTGCCTAAAACGGGCAATAATTTTTGATTTGGAATGATGATTAACGAATCAACGAAGCGTTCTAATTCAATAATGCCTTTTTCAGCAGCGTCTTGTTTTTTCTTGCCTTCAAACGCAAACGGTTTTGTAACAACGGCAACGGTTAAAATCCCCATACTGCGAGCAATTTCTGCCACAACAGGAATTGCACCTGTACCTGTACCACCGCCCATTCCCGCAGTTAAAAATACCATATCCGCGCCTTCCAAAACTTCACGGATTCGGGTTTTATTTTCTTCGGCAGCTTGACGTCCCACTTCTGGATTTGTACCAGCACCTAAACCTTTTGTTAATTCCACACCTAATTGAATAATCGTACCGAAATTTAATTTGCGTAACGCTTGCGCGTCAGTATTTGCACAAATGAACTCTACACCTTCAATATGGTTGCCTGCCATGTGGCTGACAGCATTGTTACCGCCACCACCAATACCAATAACTTTAATTACCGCACTTGCGCTATAGGTATCAATTAATTCAAATGTGTCTTTCATACGTAATATCCCTTGGTTTTTAAATGTTTTTAAGAGTGTGTTTTGTGGATAGTGTGTGTTTAAAAATTGCCTTGGAACCAGTTTTTTATTTTTGATATGAACGAACTACCGTTGTCGTGATCAGCAACTCTGTGTAAACCCTGCTGCTGATGATCACGTCCGTACATTAACAAGCCAACTCCTGTTGAGTGCATAGGGCTTTTTACGATTTCGGTTAACCCGCTTACATTTTGCGGACTTCCCATTCTGACAGGCATGTGGAAAATTTCTTCGGCTAACTCAACTAAGCCCCAAACTTGAGAACTTCCACCTGTTAAAACGATGCCTGCCACAATTTGTTCTTCGTAACCAACACGACGTAATTCCGATTGCACCAGTAACATTAATTCTTCGTAACGTGGCTCAATAATGTCAGAAAGTGTTTGGCGTGAAATTTTTCGAAACGGTTTATTATCGCTAATACTCGGTACTTCTATTTCTTCCACGTTGTCATGCAATAATTTTGTCATTGCACAAGCATAACGCTGTTTAATTTCTTCTGCACTGGCAGTTGGTGTGCGTAATGCAACCGCAATATCATTAGTTACTTGGTCACCAGCAATTGGAATAACAGCCGTATGTTTAATTGCTCCTTCAATATACACTGCAATATCGGTTGTACCACCACCAATATCTATTAAGCATACGCCCAATTCTTTTTCATCTTCAGTCAAAACAGAGTGACATGATGCGAGCTGTTCTAACACAATATCATCAACTTCCAACCCGCAACGGCGAATACATTTAATGATATTTTGCGATGCACTGACGCTGCTCGTAACGATGTGAACTTTTGCTTCTAAACGAATTCCGGACATTCCAATAGGTTCTTTAATGCCTTCTTGGGTATCAATAATAAATTCTTGTGGCAAAATGTGTAACACTTTTTGGTCTGCGGCAATAGCTACCGCTCGCGCCGAATCAATCACACGATCAATATCGTATTGTGTTACCTCTTTATCTTTAATCGCGACTACACCGAGTGAATTACGGCTACGAATATGGCTCCCTGCAATGCCTGCAAAAACCGATTTTATTTGGCAACCTGCCATTAATTCGGCTTCTTCAATTGCGCGTTGAATTGATTGCACCGTCGTTTCTAAATTAACTACGACACCTTTTTTCAATCCTTTTGACGGGGTTGAACCAAAGCCAATGACTTCTAGATGTCCATCACCAGTTAATTCACCGACAATCGCAGCTACTTTTGAAGTGCCAATATCAAGTCCGACGATTAAATTACGCTCTATTCTTTTTGCCATTTTACTCTGTTCCAGCCTATTTTTTATCGGTTTACAGCTTGCGCCGCAGGTAGATTTTTCCAATCTATAATTTGGGTATCTGATTTCCATGATACCGAATATCCATTAGGGTAGCGCAAATCAACTACAGCCATTGCATTGATTTTTTCATGCCCTAAAATATCCAATGTTTTCATAAATCGTTGTAATTTTTTTAGTTGATCATTTCGTCCCAGTAAAATTTCCAATCCTGTCGTAAGCTTTATTTTCCAAGCCCATCGGTTGTTAATACTGAATTCAGCCATACTCATTTCGTGATCCGACAACGCCGTATTTACACCTTTCATAATTTCTAGCGATTTTAATTCTTGGCCTTCAACACCATATAAAATTGATAAATTCTCAAAAGGTTCAATATCTTTTGGTTGAATAATTTCGCCACTATTACTAATTAAAGCTTCGTTGCCCCAACGAACAATGGGATGTTTTTCTTTAATTTTAATTGATAGCGTATCCGACCAAATGCGATTTACAATCGCACTGTCAACCCAAATCATTTTGGTCAATGTATTTTGTATCATTTGTACGTCAGCATCAAAAAAACCAACATCAACTAAGGGTTCGAGTGCAGTTTTAATTTCATTTTTACTAAGGTTCTGAAACTCACCACCAACTTTTACATGCTTAATTGGAATAATCTGATTCACAGAATAAACTAAGCTTGTCAATAACGCCATAATCACGATGATTTTTACCAGGCCCATCGACTATTTCCTGATGCTCGTTTCAAGAATTCGCCACACGAGAGTATTAAAATCTATTCCCACCTGTTTTGCCGCCATAGGCACTAAACTATGTTCTGTCATGCCAGGAACTGTATTGATTTCAATCAATTGTGCTTGCCCATTTTGGTCGATAAATACATCGACTCGCGCCCAACCTTCTACGCGGATAATACCACTTGCTTGCAATGCTAATTGTTGCAACTGCAATTCCTGCTCGGCGTTCAAACCGCAGGGACAATGATATTGTGTCGTGGTTGAGTTATATTTTGCTTCGTAATCGTAAAATTCATGCGGCGTTTCTAAACGAATAATGGGCAACGCTTGACCTTGTAAAATGCTGACCGTGTATTCATCGCCAGTCACCCACGCTTCAGCGTACACTTCACAGTTGCACGCCAATGCGATTTCTAACGCAACCACTAATTCAGCTCGATTTTTTGCTTTGCTCATGCCAATGCTTGAACCTTCGAGCGCAGGTTTTACGATAATCGGAAAACCCAACACTTCGATGCACGCATCAATATCGTTTTCGGTTTTCAAAACAAACCAATTTGGCGTGGGTAAATTCGCGCCTCGCCAGCATAATTTGGTGCGTAATTTATCCATCGCGAGCGCAGATGCTAAAACGCCGCTACCTGTGTAAGGCAACTTCAAAACATCTAAAACTCCTTGTAAAACACCATCTTCACCGCCGCGTCCATGAATAATGTTAAAAACGCGGTCAACGTCTAAATTCGCTAATGAGTCAATGACGTTACCAGTAACATCAACTGCAAGTGCATTTACACCACGTGCAACTAAAGCCGCATGAACTGCCGCGCCACTTCGCAAAGATACGTCACGCTCTGCCGAATTCCCACCCATTAAGACGGCGACCATGCCAAAATCTTGGGCGCGTTCGATGTGTTTTGCGTTCAACTTTTCCCCCACGATGCAGACCTCCGTTTGTAAATTTATACCGTATTTTTGCGCGATTTGCACTTGCACGAATGTCATCAATTGTTCAATATCTGCCGCCGTTGCGTTGCCAGTGTTGATGATAAAATTAGCGTGTTTTTCAGAAACTTGTGCGCCGCCGATTTTAAAACCTTTTAATCCTGCCGCTTCAATCAAACGCGCAGCATAATCGCCCGTTGGATTTTTGAACACAGAACCACAACTCGGTTGATTTGTCGGTTGTGAATTTGCGCGTTTTACCAGCAACGCTTTTATATTTTGTTGGCTTTCGCTGGTATCGCCTTTTTCTAATTTGAACGTCGACGCTAAAAACCACTCGTCTGCTTTCAAATTAACGTGGCGATAACTGCTTTCAAATTCTTGGGCGGATTTTGTGAAAACTTTACCACGTCGATTTAACATTTCAATTTTTTGTACAATCTTCCACGTTTCGCCACCGAATGCGCCCGCGTTCATTTTCAACGCGCCGCCCATTGTGCCAGGAATTCCTGCTAAAAATTCTGCGCCAACCCAACCTTGTTCAGCACAAAATTTTGCCACGAGCGCACATGGCACGCCTGCTTCAACGTAAATCGTTTCGTCATCGACGCACTGCATGACTTTAAGACGATTTTTGGTGTTGATGACCGTGCCACGAATGCCACCGTCACGCACCAACAAATTACTGCCCAAACCCATCCAAAATAACGGCTCGTTTTCAGGCAGGTTTTGTACAAATCGAATCAAATCAGCTTTGTCAGCAGGTTGATAAAAACGTTCCGCCAATCCGCCAACACGCCAGCTGGTGTAATTTGCGAGGGACTCGTTGAAACGCATTTGTCCAGTCGGTTCGCTCACGATTTAACCTTCCAATTCCTGCGAAAGTAACTGCGGTAATTGCGTCGAAAATTGCCCGACATTTCCTGCGCCCATCGTTAAAATTACGTCGTCTTCGTGAATAATCCCAGCCAATAATTTTGGCAAATCCTCCCAATGTTCGACGAAAATGGGATCGACTTGACCACGCAAACGAATCGCTCGACTTAATGAACGCCCATCCGCGCCAGTAATGACACTTTCACCTGCGGGATAAATATCCATCAAAATAAGCACGTCCACGCCCGCTAAAACTTGCACGAAGTCTTCAAATAAATCACGGGTTCGAGTGTAACGATGTGGTTGAAAAATGATAATTGAACGGCGATTTGACCATGCCTGTTTTAAGGCTTCAAGCGTTGCAGCAATTTCTCGCGGATGATGACCATAATCGTCCACTAATGTGACAATACCATTTCTAACCGGCAAATCGCCTTGAATTTGAAAGCGTCGCCCAATGCCTTTGAACGAAGACAAACTGCGTTGAATTGCGGCATTGTCAACCGCTAATTTCGTTGCCACCGCAATCGCCGCCAACGCATTCAACATATTGTGCAAACCTGGCATATTTAACGTAACTTCAAGTGGCGCGTAATCGCCGCGACGCTGCACGGTGAAATGAGTATTCATGCCTTTTTGCTGAATGTTAATCGCACGAAAGTCGGCATCTTCATGCACGCCATAAGTCACCATTGGTTTCGATAATGACGGCAAAATTTCACGCACGCCTTCATCGTCCAAACACAAAACCGCCAGCCCGTAAAACGGCAAATGATGCAAAAACTCCACAAAGGTTTCTTTCAAACGTGCGTAACTATTTTCATACGTCGCCATGTGGTCTTGATCGATATTGGTCACAATTGCAATCATTGGTTGTAAATATAAAAACGACGCATCACTTTCATCCGCTTCGGCAACTAAATAATTTCCTGAGCCTAATTGAGCATTTGTGCCTGCGCTGTTCAAACGTCCGCCGATGACAAATGTGGGATCTAAACCGCCTTCCGCCAACAAACTCGCGGTTAAACTGGTCGTCGTGGTTTTGCCGTGCGTGCCTGCAACTGCAATTCCAAACCGAAACCGCATCAATTCCGCTAACATTTCAGCGCGAGGAATAACAGGAATGCGTTGTTGATACGCTTCGTCCACTTCAGGATTTTTGCGGTCAATCGCACTCGAAACCACCACCACATCAATTTGCGTGATATTTTCGCGTTGATGTCCAATCGTGACGTGAATGCCTAAATTCGCAAGGCGTTCCGTCGTCGCACTTTCTTTAATGTCGGAGCCTGAAATAGCATAACCCAAATTCAGCAACACTTCGGCGATTCCGCTCATGCCTGTGCCGCCGATACCGACAAAATGAATGCGCTGCACCGCGCCTAAAGGACTGTTCGGAAAATTCATGCTTTCGCCTCCGCGATACAAAATTGAGCAACGGTTTCGGTTGCGTTTAAATAGGCTAATGTTTGAGAAATAGCGCGTCGTTCGGGCAAATTTTCACACAAAAAACGAATTTGTTGTACCAAATTTTCAGCCGTTAAATCGCTTTGTTTTACTAAAATCGCTACGCCAAAATCGGTTAGATATTTGGCGTTTGCGGTTTGATGATCGTCAATTGCGCTGGATAATGGAATGAAAATCGCGGGAATGCCCATTGCGGCAACTTCGCTGATTGTCATTGCACCTGCGCGACAAATAATTAAATCTGCCCACGAATACGCCGCCGCCATATCGTCAATAAATGCGCTGACTTCTGCGTTTAAGTTTAACGTTTTATATTTTTCGGCAACTTCATTTTGCATTGCTGCGCCAGTTTGATGACGAATTTGCACCGAATTTTTTAATAATGCAATCGTATTTGGCACAGTTTCATTCAACGCTTTCGCACCTTGGCTGCCACCGACAACTAAAATGTTTAAAAGTTCCCCACTTTGAAGGGGAGCAGGGGGGATTTGCTTTAATGTTTCACGAAGCGGGTTTCCCGTACAAATCGCTTCAACGCTTGGCGCAAAACTATTCGGAAAACCCTGTAAAACCTTTGTGGCGATTTTTGCTAATAATTTATTTGTTGTTCCGACGACGCGATTTTGTTCGTGAATAATTAACGGAATCCCCAGGAATTTCGCCATCAAACCACCTGGCGCGGCGACAAATCCGCCCATTCCTAAAACGATATTTGGCTTACGTTGTTTTAAAATTCGTCGAGCTTCAACGCAAGACTTAGCGAGTTTGAAAATCGCGGTGAATTTGCTAAAAATCCCTTTTCCTCGCAAACCCGAAACCGAAAGCCAGTCGATTTCAATTCCATTTTCAGGAATGACGCGACTTTCTAAACCCGCTTTTGTGCCAAGCCACGAAACTTCCCAGCCTTGTTTTTGTAGAAATTGTGCGACGGCGAGTGCTGGGAAAATATGCCCACCCGTACCACCCGCCATAATCACAATGCGTTTATTCATGCCAATATCCTTTTGGTAAATTCGCGTTATGTTCGGTGATTTCGTGGTGAATACGGAACAACAACGCCACCGCGCAACACATAATCATCATACTACCGCCGCCGTAGCTCATCAGCGGCAACGTTAAACCTTTTGTGGGCAACAAACCCATATTTACGCCCATATTTACAAATGCCTGAAAACCAAACCAAATACCTATGCCGTAAGCGATAAAAGCCGAAAAACGTTCGCCAACTTTTTCAGCCGCCACGCCGATTGAAAAGGCTTTCCAAACAAATGTGGCGAATAATCCAATGATTGTCACCACGCCGATTAACCCCAATTCTTCGGCAACAACCGAGAATAAAAAGTCGGTGTGCGCTTCGGGTAAATAAAATAATTTTTGTAAACCATTTCCCAATCCAACGCCAAACCATTCGCCGCGTCCGAATGAAATCAAGGCTTGCACCAATTGAAAGCCTGTTTTCAATGGGTCAGCCCACGGATCTAAAAAACTTGTCACACGTTGCAAGCGATACGGTGAAAAGTACACCAACATTCCTGCCAACGCCCCCACGATGGAAAGCAACCCAGCGAATTGTAAAAGTCGTGCGCCTGCTAAAAACATCACGCCCATCACAATCATTAAAATGACAACGGATGAGCCAAAATCAGGTTCGAGTAACAATAAAACACTGACTACGGCGAAAATTCCTAGTGGTTGTAATAATGCCATTGGCGATTCTTGAACGTCTTTTTGATTTTTGGTAACGTAATTTGCCATGAAAACGATGGTGAAAAATTTCACGATTTCAGAAACTTGAATTCGAGAACCGGGGATATTTAACCAGCGTGTACTGCCATTTACTTTTACGCCTAAACCTGGGAATAAAACAATAACCAGTAAAAATACGCTGAATATAAACGCGCGTCCGCCGTATGTTTTCCAAAAGTGCATCGGGCGATACGCTACAAAAGTCGCTGCAATCAAGCCAAAAATCATGTGCGCGAATTGGTGTTTTGGATAATAAAGCGTGTCGCTGTTCATTTTCGCACCTAGATGCAATGATGCGGACGAAACCATCACAAAACCAATCAATAACAAACTAAAACTGACCCACACCAAAACAGAGTCAACGTGAAGTTTGAAACGAAATGTGGTCGATTTTTCCCGTTTTCTCACGCTGGTAACGCCTCAATCGCTGCTGCAAATTGGTTGCCGCGATCTTGATAGTTTTTGTATTGATCCAAACTTGCACAAGCGGGTGACAATAAAACCGTGTCGCCTGATTTTGCAACGTGCGCCGCAATGGCGATGACTTCACGCATATCTTCCGCGTGATAAGCGGGAACGATTTCCGGCAATAAATTCAATGCCGATTCAATTAAATGAGCATCTTTTCCCACCAAAATTACCACTTTGGCTTTGGCAAAAATGACGGGCGCGAGTTCGTTCATATCTTGCCCTTTGCCTTCGCCGCCTACGACTAAAATGACTTTTTGGTCATAACCTTCCAGCGCGGCAATGCACGCGCCGATATTCGTGGCTTTGGAATCATTCACCCAATTTATGCCATTTTTGGTGCTGACTTTTTGCATTCGGTGATTTAATGCGTTGAAATTGCGTAATGCATCGCACATTTTAGCTGAGTCTAAACCAATCGCCGTACCTAATGCTAATGCCGCCAACGCATTCGCAACATTGTGTTTGCCTTCGAGCGGTAAATCAGAAATCGACATTAAAACATTTTCGCCGTGCATCAAATTATTCTCAGCCAAATAAAAATCCGCTTTTTGTTTAATTGAAAAGGTAATCGTTTTGCGCGTTGAATTGGACATTGCCGAAACTATTTCATCATCCGCATTTAAAACCATAACGCCGTCGCCGCTAAAAATGACTTGTTTGGCTTTTGCATAATTTTCTAAGTCGTCGTGACGATCTAAATGATCGGCGGAAATGTTCAAAACGGTTGCCGCTGCGGCATTTAAAACGTGCGAGCGTTCGAGTTGAAAGCTCGATAATTCTAAAACGTATGATTCCGCCGCATCGTCGAGTAAATCCAAAGCAGGTTTGCCTAAATTTCCACCCACGCCGACATTTTTTCCGCAAGTTCGCGCCATATCGCCGAGCATGGTGGTCACGGTGCTTTTACCGTTTGCGCCGGTAATTCCAACGATTGGCACATTCACAACCGCCGCGAATAAATCAATATCACTGATTAACTTCGCGCCAGAATTTAATGCGTTGGCAATTATCGGTTCAGAAAGTTCAACACCTGGACTTACACACAAGTGTGTTGCGCCTTTGAAGGTTTCAAATGTAAAAGGACTTTTTCGGCTATCGACCATTGAAAAAGGCAATGCGAGCGATTCTAAAAATTTTGCAACCGATGTTCCCGTAATGCCTTCGCCAACGATGACGATTTTAGAATTGGGTGTTAAATCGAATTTTTCTTTTAAGATATTTTTCATGATTTATCTCAGTTTCAACGTGGCTAAACCAATCAGTACCAAAATCACAGTAATAATCCAAAAACGTACAATCACACGCGGTTCTGGCCAACCTTTCAGTTCAAAATGATGGTGAATGGGAGCCATTCTGAAAACACGTTTTCCGGTTAATTTGAATGACAAAACTTGAATCATGACTGACAACGTTTCCATCACAAATACGCCGCCCATAATCACGAGAACGATTTCTTGACGAACCAAAACCGCCAACACGCCTAATGCCGCGCCTAGCGATAATGCGCCTACATCGCCCATGAAAACCATTGCGGGATAAGTGTTGAACCACAAAAATCCTAAACCCGCGCCCACTAATGCGGCACAAAAAATCACTAATTCGCCCGCGTGCGGCAAGGAAGGAATGGCTAAATACTGCGAAAATGTCGCGTGTCCTGACAAATAGGCAAACACGCCTAAACCCGTTGCCACCATGACCGTCGGCATAATCGCCAAACCGTCTAAACCATCCGTAAGATTAACCGCGTTGCTCGTGCCGACAATCACGAAATAGACAAAAACAACATAAAACCAGCCCATATCGAAAAAAACATCTTTAAAAAATGGCACAATCAATTGGGTTTCAGCAGGCAAAGTTGCTGTTTTAAACAAAAATAACGCGGCGGCAAAACCAATAATTGATTGCCATAAATACTTTGACCTTGCCGAAAGCCCATCGCTATTGCCTTTGACCACTTTTCGATAATCGTCAATAAAACCAATCACGCCATAACCAAGTGTCACCAGTAAAATAACCCAAATATAACGATTGTTTAAATCTGCCCACAATAACGTCGTAATCGTAATAGCCACCAAAATTAACGCGCCGCCCATTGTTGGTGTACCCGCTTTTTCATAATGACTTTGCGGGCCAAGCTCACGAATGCTTTGTCCAATTTTTTCGCGGCTCAATTTACGAATCATCCACGGACCAATCATAAATGAAATAACCAATGAAGTGAGAACCGCCAAAATGGCGCGAAATGTCAAATAATGAAAAACGTGAAAACCACTGTCGAAACTGCTTAAGTAATCGGTGAAATAAAATAGCATGGCTTAAAATCCTGTTGGTTCTACTAAAGCGGTTGTGATATTTTCCATGCGTTGTGACCGTGAACCTTTTATTAAAATAGTTTCGTTGCCTGTCAATAAAGGCGTGATGGTTTGGAGTAATTCAGTTTGTGAGAAAAAATGTTGGGCGTTTTCACCGAATGCGGTGACGGTTTGTTGGGTTAATTCACCGACAGCAAACAAGCGTTTTACGCCAAAATTCTTCAACGTTTCAGCCATTTCAAAATGCAATCGTTCCGTGTCGTCGCCCAATTCACCAAACGCACCCAAAACAACCCAATGTTCGCCGTCGCATTTCTCTAAAACATTTAATGCCGCTTTTAATGATGATGTGTTGGCATTGTAAGTGTCGTTGATAAGGGTGCTGCCCAAGCGTCCACGCAACAATTGCAATCGTCCTTTTACGGGCGACATTGTTTCTAAACCTTGTTTGATTTGCGCTAATGGGATGTCGAGTGCTAATGTTGCCGCTGTTGCGGCGAGTGCATTTAAAACGTTGTGATTTCCAGCCAATGGCAAATTTATTTTGATTTCGCTGCTGCCTATTTTCAAATCAAAACGGGTGACGAATTGGTGGTTTTCGATTTTTACATCGATATTTTCAGCCCGAACATTCGCGTTTTTGCTCAAACCAAACGTAATAACTTTTCGTGAATCGGCAACGTTTTTCCAATAATCAAAAAAAGCATCGTCCGCATTTAAAATTGCTACGCCGTTTGGATTTAGCGTTTTAATGATTTCGCCTTTCGCATGCGCCACGCCATTCACATCGCCAAAACCTTCCAAATGTGCCGCGCCAACGTTGGTAATAATGACCACATCCGCGTTTGCGACACGGCTGGTGTAAGCAATTTCGCCCGCGTGATTTGCACCCATTTCAATTGCCGCATAACGATGTTCGGGCGATATTTTTAATAATGTTAATGGTACGCCAATATCGTTGTTTAAATTTCCTTGCGTAAAAAGTACCGAATTATTAACGCTTAAAATCGCGGCAAGCATTTCTTTCGTGGTCGTTTTGCCGTTGCTGCCCGTTACGCCGATAATGTTCAAATTCATTTTTTTGCGCCACGCACCAGCCAATTCAGCCAAAGCCAAATGCGTGTCGCTGACTAGAATTTGCGGCAAATTTGTTTCTAATTTTTTGTGCGTTAAAATGGCAATCGCGCCCGCTTTTTCTGCCAATTCAACAAAATCGTGACCATCGAAAGTTTTACCTTCAATGGCAATATAAAGTTGCCCATTTTTCAACGTGCGTGTGTCGATGCTTACGCCATTTGCCAAAACGTCTTCGCCCATCAATTTACCGTTTACACAGGTTGCGATTGCACTTAATTTCATTTTCATTATGCTTGCACCATTATTTTGCGGACACATTCTGCGTCATTAAAAGGGAATTTAATGCCGTTTATTTCTTGATAATTTTCGTGACCTTTGCCAGCGATTAAAACACAATCTTGGGCGGTTGCTTGTTCGATTGCGCTGCGAATCGCGTTGGCGCGGTCGTGAATAATGTTGGCTTCATTGTTAAAAAAGCCGCTTAAAATATCTTTCACAATTTCTTCGTTCGATTCAAAACGTGGATTGTCATCGGTGATAATGACCGAATCAGCAAATTGTTCTGCGACTCGTCCCATTTGTGAACGCTTGCCGCTGTCACGATTTCCGCCACAACCAAAAACTACGCCTAATTTTCCCTGCGTGTGTGAGCGCAAAGTGCGTAATACTTTTTCGAGTGCGTCATGGGTGTGGGCGTAATCGACGATAACTAATGGCTGATTATTTTCACCGCCAAAGCTTTCCATTCGTCCATTCACAGGTTTTAAATTTGTTAAACGTTTTGCGGCTTCTTCGAGTTCAATGCCTGATCTCAACATGACTGCCAACACGCACAACACATTTTCTAAATTAAAAAGCCCAATCAATGGAACGTGCAAGGCTTGTTTTTGTCCTTGCCAAAATATATCACATTGAATGCCGCTTAAATTTAATTCGATGTTTTCCGCGCTTAATGTTTGACCACGTGACGATTGTTTGGCTTGCGTTGTAACGCTTATTATTTCTACGTTTTCGGGAATCGCAGCAAGAATTTTTTCGCTGATTTCATCGTCTAAATTAATAACTGCAAACTCGAGTTGTGGCGCGTGGAATAGTGTTAATTTAGTTTCTAAATACGCTTCCATCGTGCCGTGATAATCCAAATGATCGCGGCTAAAATTGGTAAAAATTGCGCCTTTGAATTTCACGCCATTGACGCGACCTTGTGCCAAACCGTGCGATGAAACTTCCATTGCGATAGTTCCGCAACAGTCATTTTTCAACGTTGCTAACATTTTTTGAACAGCTAAGGCATCGGGCGTTGTGTTTAGCGTTTGTTTTAATTGCCCGAATTTTCCCCAGCCTAATGTGCCGATTACGCCACAGTTTTCTAAGGATTGCGCTAAAAACTGACTGCAAGATGTTTTGCCGTTTGTGCCAGTAATGCCGACGACGTTTATTTTGTGCGACGGTTCATTGTAAAAACGAGCGGCGATGTTGCCTAAGTTTTTCGCTAAATCAGCAACGGGGATTTTTAAAACATTCAAATCGGCAAGAATTTTGTCAGCTAATTTTATATCTTCGCTATCAAATAAAATCGCAATTGCGCCTTTTTCGACGGCGGATTTTGCATAATTTAAACCGTGATGACTTGTGCCTTCCAAAGCAATAAAAACGCTACCATCGACAACTTCGTTGCTGTTTAATGTCAAGCCGGAAACGTTTAAATTACTGTCAGAATTTAATAAATCTGAAACTTTCATTAGTTTTTTCCCATCAATAAAACGGGCATGTTATTCGACTGATCTGGCGCAACTTCGAGAATTCGCAACGCGCCGCTCATTACTTTTGAAAAAACGGGCGCGGATACAATCCCGCCGTAATACTGACCTGCCGAAGGTTCATCAATCATGACAACAATAATTAAACGTGGATTACTCGCGGGAGCCATTCCCGCAAAGACTGAAAAGTAACTGTTTTCAACGTAACCGCCCGCACCGGCTTTTTTTACCGTTCCGGTTTTACCTGCCACGCTGTAACCATCAACTCGCGCTTCGTACGCCGTCCCATCTTTCGTAATGACCGTTTCCATCATGGCGCGAACACTTTTTGCCGTGCGACTGGTGAAAATACGTTTTGGTTCCGGATCTTCGTCACGTTTAAATAAACTCACAGAATGTAAAATTCCGTTATCTGCCAACGCAGTGTAAGAACGTGCTAATTGTAATGCTGTCGTGCTTAAGCCGTAACCAAATGAAAGAGTTGCACTGTCAAACGGTTTCCATTGTGAATAATCCAATAAACTGCCGCTGACTTCGGTTGGAAAGCCTGAGGCGGTTGATTCGCCAAAACCAAGTTGGTGATAAACTTCCCAAAAATACTTGGGCGGCATTCGTAACGCCATTTGACTCACGCCGATATTACTGGATTTTTTGATTACGCCTGTTAAATCTAGCGTGCCGTAATTGTGCGTATCTTTTACGATGTGCGTGCCGATTTCAAAACTGCCATTAGTTTCAAAGGTTTCATCGGGGCGAACATAATGTCCATCCAACGCTGCTGCCACAACAAATGGTTTGACTGTTGAACCCGGTTCAAAAACATCGGTCAATGCTCGGTTTCGGTATAAATTTTCTTTTAAACTTTTTCGCATATTCGGATTGAAAGACGGCTGATTGACGGCGGCTAAAATTTCACCATTTTTCGCATCTAAAACCACCAATGAAGCCGATTTTGCGTGATTGATGGTTACCGCGTGCGCCAATTCTCGATACGCCAAATACTGAATGCGTTGATCGATACTTAATTCTAATGTTTTACCAGCGATGGGTTCTTTTATATTTTCAATATCATCGATAATTTGCCGTTTTCCATCACGAATGACGCGTTTACTTCCAGGCACACCATGTAATAAATGCTCATAAGCAGCTTCTAAACCTTCTTGTCCTTTATCATCTAAATCGGTAAAACCAATTAAATGTGCCGCAACGCCGCCAGTTGGATAAAAGCGTTTAAATTCACGTTCTGAATACACGCCCGCTAATTTTAAGCTTTTCACTTGTTCGGCTAGATTTGGACTCACTTGTCGCGCTAAATAGGCAAATTGCTTGTGTGGATCCGTTAAACATTCTTCAATTTTTCCATCATCTAAATTTAGTAGGCGATTAATTTGCTTGATTTGTTGGCGTGTCGCCGTAATTTTGAATTCTTGCGGGTTAATCCAAATTGATTCAACGGGCGTACTAATTGCTAGCGGGGCACCATTTCTATCCCGAATCATGCCGCGATAGGCAAACACCGGAACGTCGCTGATGTGACGCATATCACCTTGTTCTTTTAAAAACTCTTTGTCAAAAACCTGCAAACTGACCGCTTTCCCAATCAAAATTAACATTCCCGCGATAATGACACCTAAAAGCCAACGCCGGCGCGCTGAATAATCGTAGGTCAATAATGTGGCTTCATTTTTATGGCGTTGATACTTCATTATGGTTTGATATAAATGATTTTTTCGCGTGTGGGTAGCACTAATTTCAACTGTTCGCGAGCGACTTGTTCAACACGATTTTGTTCCGCAAGCGTAGTCAGTTCAAGTTGTAATTGTCCCCACGCAACTTCGTATTGATCCAAATGTTTTTCTTGTTTTTGAATTTCGATAAAAATAAGGCGTGAATTATATTTTTTATAAATAACCATAAGTGCCGATAACAGCAGTATGGAAATCAATATACTTAATCCAAAAAAACGTATCATAAAATCAAACTCGTTCTGCGACACGCAAAACAGCACTGCGCGAACGCGAATTTTTCGCAATTTCAGTGTCACTCGGTTTGATAGCTTTGCTTAACACATTCAAAACACCTTTTTCGATGTCTACTTCTTTAATTGGTAATTTACCAACATTACGTTTTATGCCCGATTCATCGCGCATGAAGCGTTTAACGATACGGTCTTCCAAGGAATGAAACGAAATAACCACCAATCGACCTTGAAAATTCAGTAATTTCGCCGATTGCGCTAAAGCCGAAGTCAATTCGCCTAATTCGTTATTGATAGCAATGCGAATCGCTTGAAAAGTACGTGTCGCGGGATGCTTATGTTTTTCACGAAAAGGAATAGTATCTTCAATCAATTTCGCTAATTGACGTGTTGTTTCGATGGGTTGAGTCGTTCGCGTTGTCAAAATTGCATTGGCAATTCGTCGTGCAAAGCGTTCTTCACCGAAATCAAATAAAACGTGTGTTAAGGTTTTTTCATCGATTTGTGCTAGCCATTCGGCGGCAGACAAACCTTGTGAACAATCCATTCGCATATCGAGTGCGCCATCATTCATGAAACTAAAACCGCGTGATTGATCATCGAGTTGCGGAGAAGAAACCCCTAAATCGAGCAAAATCCCGTCAATTTTTCCATTCAAACCGGCATCAATCATAAAGCGTTCCATTTCAGAAAACGGCATGTGAACTAACTGAAAACGTGAATCTTGAGATAATTGTTGAGCGCGTTCACATTCAAGCGCGGTTGTATCGCGGTCAAAAGCAATCAGTCTTCCATTTTCGCCTAAGGCTTCCAAAATGCGTTGACTATGTCCACCACGTCCAAACGTGCCATCTATATAGATACCATCTTGTTTGATTGCTAAGTGTTGTAATGCTTCTTCGAGCATTACCGATAAATGAATCATTAACAAGTTATTCCGTTCTTAAAAGCAATAAAAAAGCCTTATTGGGCATTAGATTTTCTTAACTATAGATTTCAAATTAGGCTTAGTCAAGGGAGATTTAACTTGGAAATATGTGGTATACATAAGAAATTATTTTTTGCGCATCTAAAAATAAATACTACATTGTGTCTAAATGTTATTGGACCTTTTATACATTGTTTTAGATTTTGTAGTTGTTAGGTGAAAGAGTTGACCTGTAAGCCGGATTTTGTCGTGGACAGTCATTCATCTAGGCGACAAATCACTCTGTCGCTCAAGCAATCTACCCGAAAGCCGCCAGGGCGGACGAATGCTTTCCTATTTGATCTTGCTCCGAGTGGGGTTTTCACTGCCACACCTGTTGCCAGTTGCGCGGTGCGCTCTTACCGCACCATTTCAACCTTACTGACTTGCCGAAGCAAATTTAGCGGTATATTTTCTGCTGCACTTTCCGTAGGCTCACGCCCCCCAGTGATTATCTGGCACTCTGCCCAGTGGAGTCCGGACTTTCCTCCCTTCTATCATTACAATAAAACGGCGACTGCCCAGCCAACTCTTTCATATTTAGTTTAGCACAAAATTTGCTTTGCTGAGTTCTAACGCCAATTGATAAATCGGTTTCTTTTTACAGCTTGTGATTTCAACGGTTAATTCGACGGCTTTTTTAACACTACATTCCGTCAGTAATAATTTCAAAATACGCTCTTGTTCAGATGTAATTACGTTGTCAGAAACATCTAATTTTTCTGCACCTTCAACAATGACAACAAATTCACCTCGCCGCATATTGGCATCGTTTTCCACTAACGTGAGCATTTCAGAAAGTGGTAATTTCACAATCGTTTCGTGCAATTTGGTTAATTCTCGCGCAATGACAATAGAGCGTTCAGGTGGTAAAACGGTCTCCATGTCTTGTAAGCAATCTAAAATCCGATGACACGATTCATAAAAAACCCACGTGGTCGAAATAGCCAACCGCTCGGCAAAAAAAGTGCGACGTGCTGACGACGTGCGTGGGGCAAAACCTTCGAACGTGAACGGCGTAATTGCCACGCCCGCTGCGGATAATGCCGCAATTAACGCACATGCACCAACAATAGGGACAACCGTTAAATTTGCCTCATGAACCGCTTTGACAACAGGCATTCCTGGATCGCTAATTAGCGGTGTTCCTGCGTCCGATACTAGTGCAATTGACAAACCGGAGTGTAATTTTTCGACAATTTCTGCCGCCGCTTTATCTTCATTATGTTGATGCAATGCGATCACTTTATTATTGATGCCATAATGTTGCAGCAACATTCTGACGTGGCGTGTATCTTCGGCGGCAATTAAATCGACACTTTTTAGTATTTCAATCGCTCGAAATGTAATATCGGCTAAATTGCCAATCGGCGTAGCGACGATATATAACTTGCCTGTTTCTTGAGTCATTTTTATCTCAGTTTTTGTAATGTAAACATTTTATTCAGCTCTATTTTTACTTAGGAGACCAAGCAGGTTCGCGTACTTCAGCACTATCAAAAACAAGTTTTTGTTGAATTCGTCCATCAGTAGAAACGGCAGATAAATACCCCGTGCTTCCTTTACGTGACGCATATAAAACCATGCTGCCATTGGGTGCAAAACTGGGTGATTCGTCTAATGGTCCTGTCGTTAAAACGCTAATAGATTTTGAGTTTTCTTCCATTACGCCAATTCGATAATCCCCACCATTCCCATGAACCATTGTAATAAATTTACCGTCAGGTGAAAAACTAGCTCGAGCGTTGTAACTACCACTAAATGTAATTCGTTTTTCTTCACCACCTTGTACAGGAATCGAATACAACTGTGGTTTTCCACCTCTATCTGAAGTGAAAACGATTCGACTTCCATCAGGCGACCATGTTGGTTCGGTATCGATGGCACGATTTTTGGTTAATTTTGTGACATTACGCGAACCTAAATCCAAAATGTAAATATCAGGGCTGCCATCTTTTGATAGTGTGACGGCTAACTTTAAGCCATCAGGCGACCATGCTGGTGCGCCATTAATTCCAGGGAATTCGGCAACGCGCTCACGTTGTCCCGTCGCCAGGGTCTGGATATAAATTGCGGCGGTTTTCTTTTCAAATGAAACATAAGCAAGACGCTTTGCATCAGGCGACCACGCAGGTGACATTAACGGTTCAATTGAGGTTGCAATCGCTTTGGCATTTGCACCGTCTGCATCAGCAACCATTAAGTTATGTGTACTTTGTGTGTCTTGGCGTGTACTGGTAATGTAAGCAATTCGACCGCTAAACACACCTTTCTTACCGAGTATTTTTTCATAAATCATATCGCTAATATTATGTGCTGTTTTACGCAAATCGTTTGCCGTCGAAGTCATTCGATAGCCTAATAATTGGGAACCATTCGCCACGTCGAACAATTGAAATTCAACCGTATATTGACCACCATTCGGTTGGATACGACCAATAACAACGTAATTTTGTCGAATCGATTGCCAATCGGGAAAGTTAATTGCATCTGCAGATGTTGGTTTTGCTGGCATTTGTTGTGGCGATAAGGTTTTGAAATATCCACTGCGTGTTAAATCGGAATCCACAACCTTACTAATATCTAATGGCGCAGCACCTTGTGATTCAAACGGAACAATCGCAATGGGCAACGCACTTTCAATACCTTCTGTAATTTCAATCGACATTTCAGCATTCACAACGGGTACGAAACACGCTCCAATTGCAGAAGCTAAAATAAGTTTTTTAAATAAATTCATGCAAATACCTTTTTTATTAAATTTCAATAATTTTTAATGAGTAACAACTATAAACATTTGTTGGTTATATTGTGCAATGATTATTGTTTTACAGGAATAGAAATGAAAAATTCGCCACTCAAAATTTTAAAAAGTGTTTTTGGTTATCCAGAATTTCGTGGACAACAGCAGCAAATTATTGAGGATTTGATTGCAGGAAAAAATGCGCTAGTTTTAATGCCAACCGGTGGCGGAAAATCGTTGTGTTATCAAATTCCAGCCTTAGTACGTGAAGGCGTTGGCGTTGTGATTTCACCTTTAATCGCCTTGATGCAAGATCAAGTTGATGCGTTAAAACAACTGGGTATTCGTGCCGCATTTTTGAATTCTAGTTTAACGACACAACAAGTCCGTGACGTTGAACAGCAATTATTAAATGGTGAGTTAAATTTACTTTATATTGCGCCCGAGCGGTTAAAAATTTCAACGACGTTAATGTTTTTAAAAACTTTACCGATTGCATTATTTGCGATTGATGAAGCGCATTGTGTTTCACAATGGGGACACGATTTCCGTGTTGATTATTTAAGTTTATCCATTTTGCACGAGCAGTTTCCAAACGTTCCACGCATTGCTTTAACCGCGACGGCTGATGAGCGAACCCGCCTTGAAATTCAACAACGCTTGCAACTCGAAGACGCACCGCTTTATATCAGTGGTTTTGATCGTTCAAATATTCATTATTCCATTGTTCAAAAACAAGCATCAAAAACCCGTTCAGAGCGTCATCAATTACTCGATTTTATTCGTAAAAATCATGACGGAGATGTTGGCATTATCTATTGTTTATCGCGTAAAAAAGTCGATTCTGTTACCGAATGGTTGAACGAAAAAGGTATCAACGCGCTGTCTTATCACGCAGGTTTATCAACAGATGTTCGCCAGAAAAATCAGCAGCAATTTTTAATGCAAGACAGCATAGTGATTGTCGCGACGATTGCATTTGGAATGGGGATTGATAAGCCAAATGTGCGATTTGTCGCGCATTTAGATTTACCGAAAAGTGTTGAAGCGTATTATCAAGAAACAGGCAGGGCAGGGCGTGACGGTTTGCCCGCGAATGCGTGGATGGCTTATGGATTATCTGATATTGTGATTTTGCGGCGTTGGATTGCGCTTTCTGATGCGAATGAAATGCACAAAAGTTTAGAGAATTATAAACTTGATTCAATTTTGGCATTGTGTGAACAAGTGCATTGTCGGCGGCAAACGTTATTACAGTATTTTGGTGAAACATTAATAAAACCCTGTGGGAATTGTGATTGTTGTTTAGATCCTCCTAAAACATGGGACGGAACATTAGCAGCCCAGCAAGCGTTGTCTTGTGCTTTTCGTACAGGTCAGCGTTTTGGTGTTGGTTATTTAATTGATGTTTTGCAAGGTATTCAAAATATACGAATTCAAACGAATAAACACGATGAATTAGCCGTTTTTGGAATGGGTAAATCGTTAGATGAAACACAATGGCATTCTGTTTTTCGGCAATTGGTGGCTCGAAATTTAGTGACTGTAAATTTTGAGAATTTCAATACATTGGAACTTACAGAGGCAAGTCGTCCTATTTTGCGTGGTGAAAAAGAATTGATGCTTCGTTATGAAATTCGACCAGAAAAATCAACACGAACTAAAACTGTTACGAAAAAAATTGTTGTTGAAGATTTAAAATCACGCTTCTGGAATGCGTTGCGAGACAAACGACGGGATTTGTCCGACGCGCAAAATGTGCCAGCGTACACCATTTTTCATGATGCAACGTTAATGGAGATGGTTGAAATGAAACCTAAAACATTAACACAATTCGGTGAATTATCAGGCGTTGGTGAGCATAAATTATTGCAATACGGTGAAGATTTTTTAGCGATTATTAACATTTTTACAATTCTGTATGATGACAAATTAAGCACTAGTGAATTATCGATTAAATTATTTAAATTGGGATTGAGTGTCGTTGAAATTGCGGAATATCGAAAATTACAAGCGACGACTATTTATATCCATTTAGCAGATGGAATTGTGAAAAATGAATTAATGCTGGCGGATGTGATTTTAATTACGAATGAAGAAATAAGTGACATTCAAATAGCAATTAAAGCTTTGCCAGACGAATTTAAAAATACACTCAAACCTGTGTTTGAGCAATTTAACGAGCAGTACAGTTATGAGATTCTGCGTTGTGTTCGGGCGGCATTGACGAAATAAAGTTTTTCCATACCGCTAGAAGTACAGAAAGAATATAGTGGACCCTGAAATCCGGACAATAGTTTAAGCTATACTCTGTCGAAAAAAGAGAAGTGGCAAATGAGTGAAAGCAAGCGGAAGATTTTTACAGGATCACAAAAAGCTAAGATTGCCTTGGAAGCGGTTAAAGGCACAAAGACAATCAATGAGATCGCCCAGGAAAACGGAGTCCATCCGACCCAGGTAAGTCAATGGAAAAAGGAATTGATGGACAATGCGGGTAGTCTTTTTGAAGGTAAACGGGGTCCCAAGCCTGTCAATGCACAGAGCGATCCGGATCGGCTGTATGCCAAAATTGGGCAGTTGAATATGGAATTAGATTGGCTTAAAAAAAAGTCTGGAATCAGCCTATAGCGGAAAGACAGGCGTGGATAACAC
>BJHG01000024.1 GCA_014191975.1 Methylococcaceae bacterium
CAAAAAGACTACCCGCATTGTCCATCAATTCCTTTTTCCATTGACTTACCTGGGTCGGATGGACTCCGTTTTCCTGGGCGATCTCATTGATTGTCTTTGTGCCTTTAACCGCTTCCAAGGCAATCTTAGCTTTTTGTGATCCTGTAAAAATCTTCCGCTTGCTTTCACTCATTTGCCACTTCTCTTTTTTCGACAGAGTATAGCTTAAACTATTGTCCGGATTTCAGGGTCCACTATAGAACTCCTAATGTTTCATATTTTTCTAAAATATCTTTTTCTGAAAGTTTTAGCCTGTAATTTCCCCATCGCTTGTCATAATCAAGAAAATCAAGTTCTGAATTGATTATTATATTTTCGGTTTCTTCTGTTTTAGGTAGTCTTATTTCCAAACGCAAAGCGTTTTTTTGAAGTCTGAAAATGGCGAAGTTACAGGCTCGTTCATTAACCCAAAAGCCGATGTAATGTTTGTTGTAACTTAATTTAACGGATGGTAAAAATGACTTTGAAATTTCAAGAATTTTATCAACTAAGCCTACAGTATTTTTAGTACCTCGTTTTTCCCAATAGTTTCTATCTGTTAATTCTGTAATTTCTTCATCTTGTTCAATATATCCAAGTTTGACAGTATCAAGAATTTTTGTGAATTGCAGTCCTATTCCTTCAGGCGTTTCAATAGCGGTAACTTGGATAGCTATAATAGGAATAAACCCATTAAATAAGCCAATGACATTTAAAAATCGACTGGTTACATCTTCAGCCACAATAACGGCAGTGTGTTCATACTGTGGATATTTTTTCCTCTCAATATCCCAATACTCAATCGTTCTAATAATATGAGATTCATCAGTTTTACCTAACTGAATTTCAACTTCATATCGACCATAACCATCTGCATCTTGTAAAAGTAAATCAAGGCGACCAGCTCCAATATGAATTCTTTCTTTATCTCTTAAAATTACATCTCCAATACCTAAAATTGAAGGATCATCGGCAATAATATCCTGCAACCAACGTTCGTTAAATTGAGCATGATTTTTCAAATTTATTGTTTTGAGCTTTATGTGCTTCATATATTATTTTTCAAGGTAGCAAAAAGAGTTACTGCAAAAATATATTTAATTTTATTCACTGTAAAATTCCCCCTTAAACCAAAATGCCACATTCACCAATAAAATCAACGCGGGGACTTCAATTAAAGGACCGATCACACCTGCAAATGCCTGTCCGCTATTGATGCCAAATACACCAATCGCCACAGCAATCGCTAATTCAAAATTATTTCCAGCCGCCGTAAAGGCAATCGCCGTATTTTTGGCATAATCTTTTTCAAAATAACGCGCAATTGCAAAACTACTGAAAAACATAATCGCAAAATAAATCGCCAGTGGCGTGGCAATTTGCAATACGTCCAACGGAATCGATACAATCAATTCACCTTTCAAACTGAACATCAACACAATCGTGAATAACAATGCGATCAAGGTAATCGGTGAAATGCGTGGCACATAAACTGTTTCGTACCATGTTTCACCTTTCAGTTTAATTAGTCCAAATCGACTCACAATTCCTGCCACAAATGGAATCCCTAAATAAATGCCAACACTATTAGCAATTTGGCTAATAGTGATATCCACATCAAAGCCTTTTAAACCCAAAAACGGTGGCAACCAAGTGATAAAAACATACGCATAAACACTGTAAAACAACACTTGCAAAATACTGTTTATGGCGACCAATCCAGCAGTATATTCACGATTTCCGCCCGCAAGCTCACTCCAAACAATCACCATTGCAATACACGGAGCAATGCCAATTAACATCAAACCCATCATGTATTCAGGTTGATTTCGCAAAAAACAGAATTGCCAGCGAGAACATCACTAGCGGCGCGATAATCCAAATCAAAAAAAGTGTTACACCAATCAATTTCAAATTAGAAAACACGGTACCGATTTTGCGGTAATTCACTTTTGCTAATGGCGGATACATCATCAAAATTAAGCCAATTGCCAATGGAATGTTGGTGGTGCCACGCGAAAAGGAATTAAAAAACGTGCTACTTTCGGGCAAAAAATAGCCCAAACTGACACCCGTTGCCATTGCCAAAAAAATCCACAACGTTAAAAAACGATCTAAAAATCCTAATTTTTTTCTTTCAATCATAAAATCCTCAATTCATTCCGACAACATATTCAAGGCACCTGCGAAAAATGATTTTTTATTCGTTTTTTTCACTTCGTCCGATAACGGTTTTCTTGCTGCCCAAAGCAAATCATCTTCAGGCAATTCATCTAAAAATCGGCTTGGTAAACATTCCTCTAAAATTCCGCGTTGTTTACGATGCGTACAGTAATTTAACGTGCAGGTTTTTTGCGCTCGCGTAATACCAACGTATGCCAAACGCCTTTCTTCTTCAATGCTGTCAGCATCGATGCTGTTATGATGCGGCAAGATCTTCTCTTCTACGCCAATCAAAAAAACGTGTGGGAATTCCAACCCTTTTGCAGCGTGTAAGGTCATTAAACTGACTTCGTCATTC
The DNA here is from genome assembly GCA_014191975.1 of Methylococcaceae bacterium. GTDB lineage: Bacteria > Pseudomonadota > Gammaproteobacteria > Methylococcales > Methylomonadaceae > UBA10906. The sequence continues at coordinate 2,540 of BJHG01000024.1, forward strand.
ACTTCATCTTCACGGTTACGCTCTAAAACATCGAGCAACATCACTTTTGCAACCAATTCCGTCAACGAAAATTCTTCACCCTCAGCAGTATTTCGCTCGATTAATCGTTGTAACCAATCCAATAATTCTTGCACATTTCTCATGCGCCGTTCAGCAGTTTCTTTGGTATTACTGTCTTCACGCAAATACTGCGAATAGCCAATTTGCGCTAATAATTCCGTAATTAATTCAATTTTATTTGGAGCGATATTTAACAAATCCGATTTTTGCAAAATCCAATCATGAAAAGTTTGTAAGCGTTTTCGTGGCGCATCGTGCAAATGCGAACTTAAACCGATTTCGCCACACGCTGAAAATAAACTGACTTGCCTTTCTCGGGCATACGCGCCCAATTTTCCCAATGTTGTCGCACCAATTTCGCGGCGTGGCGTATTTACAATTCGTAAAAATGCGGCATCGTCGTCCTGATTTGAAAGTAATCGTAAATAACTCAACACATCTTTCACTTCTGCATACGAAAAAAACGACGTGCCGCCACTTATAAAATAGGGCACATTGCGTTCTCGCAACGCTTGTTCAATCAAACGGGATTGATGATTACCACGATATAAAATCGCATAATCTTTATAAATCGCACCATTTATCAATTTGTGGTGCATGATTTCTGACACAACTTGGGTTGCTTCAACTTCATCATTTCGATGCGCTAAAACTCGCAACGGCTCGCCGTGTTCTAACTGACTCCAAAGGCGTTTTTCAAACGTGTGAGGATTGTTGGAAATTAACTGATTCGCGACTTTTAAAATCCGCCCCGTTGAACGGTAATTTTGTTCGAGTTTAATCACATTTAAACGTGGGAAATCCGTTTGCAATTGCGCTAGATTTTCAGGTTGTGCGCCGCGCCAAGCATAAATTGATTGGTCATCATCACCCACCACCGTAAATTTTGCCAGCGTACCAACCAATAATTTCACCAATTGATATTGCGTTAAATTAGTATCTTGATATTCATCGACCAGCAAATAACGAATCCGATTTTGCCATTTTGTTAAAACATCAGGATTAGATTGAAACAGCAGCACGGGTTTTAAAATTAAATCATCAAAATCGACTGCATTGTAAGAATGCAAACAGCGTGTGTAATCGGCATAAATTTTAGCCATTTCTAAATTTAAGGGTAAATCCCCCAACACAATTGCTTGTTCTGGCGTGATAAAAGCATTTTTCCATTGCCCAATTTTCGCAGCGAATTGTTCAACTTGTTTGGTGTCGTAATCGCCGATTTTTTGCGTGAATAAACTTTTTAAAATAGTAATTTTGTCATACTCATCAAATAACGTAATCGACGCTTTATAACCCAAAACTTTGTGTTCTTTGCGAAGAATATCCAAACCGAGTGAATGAAAAGTCGAAACACGCAATCCGTGACCTTCCGAACCATGGAGTAATTTTGAAACGCGACTTTGCATTTCCCGCGCAGCTTTATTCGTAAAAGTTAGCGCGGCAATATTTCGCGCAGGTAAACCTTGTTTAATCAAATAAGCAATTTTTTCGGTAATGACACGGGTTTTTCCGCTTCCCGCTCCAGCCAAAACTAACAGTGGGCAATCAATTTGCTTAACCGCCGCTTGTTGTTCTGGATTTAAACCTTTCATTTACTACCGAAACAAATCTTTATTGACGGCTTTCTCCGCCGCAATTTGTGCCGTAATCAATCCTTTATCAACCAATTCCTTCATATTTTGATCCAGCGTTTGCATAGCACTTCCTCGCCCAGTTTGAATTGCGGAATACATTTGAGCAACTTTCGCCTCACGAATTAAATTTCTAATCGCAGACGTACCCACCATAATTTCATGTGCAGCAATACGTCCACCACCAATTTTTTTCAACAGTGTTTGTGAAATTACCGCTTGTAACGATTCAGAAAGCATCGAGCGAATCATATCTTTTTCGGCTGCTGGAAATACGTCAATGATGCGGTCAATCGTCTTTGCTGCAGAGGTGGTGTGTAATGTTCCAAAAACTAAATGCCCCGTTTCGGCAGCAGTTAAAGCAAGGCGAATGGTTTCTAAATCTCGCATCTCGCCGACCATAATAATATCGGGATCCTCACGCAATGCCGAACGCAATGCTTCGTTAAAACCAAGTGTGTCTCGATATACTTCTCGTTGATTTATTAGACAGTGTTTGCTTTCATGAATAAATTCAATAGGATCTTCAACGGTTAAAATATGTGCGTACTCATTGCAGTTAATATGATTAATCATCGCCGCGAGTGTTGTTGATTTACCTGAACCTGTTGGTCCCGTAACCAAAATTAAACCACGTGGTTTTTTACAAAGCTCCTGAAAAAAAAGTGGTGCTTTTAATTGCTCTAAACTTAAAACCTCTGATGGAATTGTCCGAAAAACCGCTGCTGCACCACGTGATTGATTAAACGCGTTGACTCGAAATCTTGCCACATTTGGTAAAGAAAATGAAAAATCTGTTTCTAAAAATTCTTCATAATTACGGCGTTGTTTATCACTCATGATGTCGTAAATTAATCCATGAACTTCTTTGTGATCAAGTGCAGGAACTTTAATTCGACGCATATCACCATCAACACGAATCATTGGCGGCAAACCCGCTGACAAATGCAAATCCGAAGCATTATTTTTGTAAGAAAAAGTAAGTAATTCTGCAATATCCATAATTTTAAAAACCGAGTTAAACTGAAAGGTTGTAAAATAAAAAACGTTTTTACTTATTTTTAAAGTCCCTATTATGCCTACAATCGCCGACAACCTTAAACAAATGAAAGCTCGAATCCGTGATGCGGAGGAACTTTATAATCGCCCTCAAAATTCAGTACAATTACTTTCTGTCAGCAAAATGAAACCTACGAGCGCGATTGTGAGCGCGTATCAAGCTGGGCAACGGCATTTTGGTGAAAATTACATGCAGGAAGCATTGAATAAACAATCAGAACTTGGCGCATTTGATATAACCTGGCATTTCATTGGTGCGATTCAATCTAATAAAACGAAAGTTTTAGCTGCACATTTTGATTGGATTCATTGTGTTGACAGTTTAAAAATCGCACAACGTTTAAGCTCACAACGCCCCGATTTTTTATCACCACTAAACATTTGTATACAAGTTAATATCAGCAATGAAGAAAGTAAATCAGGTGTGACACTAAAGGAATTACCTAATTTGATTTCGGAAATTTCTGAATTACCGAATCTTTGTGTGCGTGGTGTGATGGCAATTCCAGCGCCACAAATTGATTTTGTAGCGCAACGTCAACCGTATCGGACATTAGTTGCAACGGTGAAATCGTTAAACAATTTGAATTTAAATACATTTTCGTTTGGAATGTCTGACGACTTAGACGCTGCTATTGCAGAAGGTTCAACACTCGTTCGGATTGGAACTGCGTTATTTGGAATGCGAAATTAAGACTTATTTTCAACCAAAACTTGCTCAAACTGCGCCAACAAATCCGCAATCACGGCATTTTTCATTTTCATCGATGCTTTATTTACCACCAAACGTGAGCTGATATTCATAATTAATTCGCGTGGTTCTAAATTATTGGCGCGTAACGTGTTGCCGGTATCAACTAAATCTACGATGCAATCTGCCAAACCCACTAATGGCGCAAGCTCCATTGAACCATAAAGTTTAATAATTTCAGCTTGAACGCCCAAACTCGCAAAATACTGTTGAGCAATCGTAACGTATTTCGTTGCAACGCGAACACGTCCCGAAATCGCTGGCGCATCTTTATGCGCGGCTGTCATCAATTTACAACGCGCAATGTTCAAATCAATCGGTTCATATAAATTTTCTGCACCGTGTTCAATCAGCACATCTTTGCCCGCAATGCCCATATCCGCAGCACCGTATTCGACAAAAGTCGGCACGTCGGTGGCGCGAATAATCACGAGTTGAACATCTGCACGCGTTGTAGGTAAAATCAATTTCCGACTGGTTTCAGGGTCATCAATTGGTTTAATGCCCATTTTCGCCAACAACGGCAAGGCTTCTTCATAAATCCGCCCTTTTGAAACTGCAATGGTAATCATCGTAACCGCCTTATTTCGGCACACGACGAATCGTCGCGCCTAATTGCGAAAGTTTTTCTTCGATGTGGTCATAACCGCGATCAATGTGATAAATACGATCAACTACTGTCTCACCTTCCGCCACTAATGCAGCAATCACTAAACTTGCCGAAGCCCGTAAATCTGTCGCCATGACGGGCGCACCAGTTAATTTTTTGACACCAGTACAAATCGCTGTATTCGATTCCAAACGAATGTCTGCCCCCATGCGTTGTAATTCATTAACGTGCATAAAACGATTTTCAAAAACGGTTTCAGTCACAATTCCAAAGCCTTCAGCCACGGCATTCATCGCGCAAAATTGCGCTTGCATATCGGTTGGGAACGCTGGATACGGCAACGTGCGAACGGAGACCGCTTTCGGACGTTTGCCGTGCATATTCAGTTCAATCCAATCGTCACCTGTGGTAATTTCTGCGCCGGCTTCAATCAACTTCGCCAAAACAGCATCAAGCAAATCAGGTCGTGTATCTTTCAATTTTACGCGCCCACCAGTAATTGCAGCTGCGCAAAGATACGTTCCCGTTTCGATTCGATCAGGCACGATATTATGATGCACCGTTGTTTCGCCTAATCTCTCTACGCCTTCAATCGTCAAAATATCGGTGCCGATCCCTGTGATTTTTGCGCCCATTTTGTTTAAAAAATTTGCCAAATCTGTAACTTCAGGTTCTTTCGCGGCATTTTCCATAATCGTGATGCCTTCGGCTAAAACCGCCGCCATCAATAAATTTTCTGTTCCCGTCACAGTGATTTGTTCCAGCATCAAACGACAACCTTTCAAGCGCTTTGCTTTCGCATGAATAAAACCACCTTCGAGCGTAATATCAGCACCCAATTTCATCAAACCGTTTATATGAATATCGACCGGACGCGAACCAATCGCGCAACCGCCAGGCAACGAAACGTGTGCTTCACCAAAACGCGCAAGTAATGGACCTAGCACCAAAATCGAAGCTCGCATTGTTCGCACTAATTCATACGGCGCGACAAAACTATTAATCGTACTGGTATCGACTTGGATGTTCATTTTTTCATCAACTGTCAAGCCAACACCCATTCGCCCAAGCAATTCCATCGTTGTGGTAATGTCGTGTAAATGTGGGACGTTGCCAATGCTAACAGGCGCGTGTGATAACAAAGTTGCCGCTAAAATAGGCAATGCGGCATTTTTCGCCCCTGAAATTCGCAGTTCACCATCAAGTTGTGCGCCACCAGTAATAATCAATTTATCCATGAATTAGTTTGTGTTATTGAGTTTGAATGAAAAGTAATGGGTTTTTTCCAACCCGCTGAGCTTAGCTAAATTAAGTAATTGTGTTGGCACATTTTTAAAATGAAGCTGCGTGCGATAGTGGCGCGTAATTTTTATCCAGTCAATCATCAACGCAAGCCCTGCACTATCACTATTTGTGACTTGTGAAAGATCTAAAATAATATCTTTTCGACCGCGTAAAAAAGGAGGTGAATCGACCAACTTACCGTGAATACTTGCAAAAGTGAGTTCACCGTGAATTAACCACCTTCCATTACCCTTGGAAACGATGTTTAATTTACTGTTCATTTTTTGCCTTTTTTATCGTCACCAGAACCTTTCTTTTCTTCCGCAGACTTAAACAGAAATTGCCCCAACGCTTTTTCTAAAATAATGGCAGAGTTCGTAATTTCAATTTTACTACCATTTTTCAAATACTCATCTGAACCACCACCGCCCAAACTGACATATTGTTCACCCAATAATCCAGCAGTATAAACACTGGCTGAACTGTCATCAGGCAAGGTTTTATATTGTGCGTTAATGTCCATTTTGACAACAGATTCGTAAGTTTTTGGGTCGAATGTAATCGCTTTCACGCTACCAATTTTAACGCCTGCGGCTGAAACGGCGGATTTCACTTTTAAACCGCCAGAATTTGAAAAACGAGCAGTGATTTCAAACGTATTGCCGTGTGAAAATGAACTTAAATTACTAACTTGTAAACCAAGAAAAAACAAACTAGCAATTCCAGTGGCGACAAATAGCCCAACTAATGTGTCTTGAGTGTGGGTGTGCGACATAACTCAATTATCTCCAAACATAAGCGCGGTCAAAATAAAATCTAATCCTAAAATACTAAATGCGGAATTTACAACAGTTCGCGTCGTAGCGCGACTCACACCTTCAGCGGTTGGAATCGCGTCATAACCCTCAAACAGCGCAATCCATGATGTCACAAAGCCAAATACAACACTTTTGATTACACCGTTAATAATATCGCCTTGAAAATCAAGATTGGCTCGCATTTGGGACCAATATGCGCCATCGTCAACACCTAATAAGCCAGAGCCAACCATTTGACCTCCTATAATTCCGACCGCGCTAAACAACGCAGCAAGTAACGGCATTGATAAAAAACCGGCTAAAAATCGTGGTGAAATAATGCGCTTTATCGGATCAATAGCCATCATTTCCATGCCAGATAATTGTTCTGTAGCTTTCATTAAACCAATTTCAGCAGTTAAGGCGGAACCCGCACGACCTGCAAATAATAACGCCGCAACAACAGGTCCTAATTCACGCACTAACGATGCGGCAACCATGACACCTAATGTTTCTTCTGCACCAAAACGCGACAGAATATAGAAGCCTTGCAAGCCTAAAACCATGCCTACGAATAAGCCTGAAATCGTGATAATCAAAAATGAAAGTACGCCTACTGAATGTAATTGCTTAAGCAATAAACGTGGACGAACGATAACGCTAGAAATCCCAGAAAGTATACTTATTAGAAAAAAACTGGCACGTCCGAGTTTGGTAAAACTAGTTCTTGTACTTGCGCCTAAATATCGAAAAAATTCCATTACGAATACCGTTTGCGTTTTGCCTTTCTGTCACTGAGTGGACGTTGGCGGGTGAATAATGGTTTAAATGCTTTTTCGGAATGCAACAAATCATCCATATATTCCTTGGCTGGGTAGTGAAAATGTACAGGACCATCAGCGGCACCATTCATGAATTGCTGAACCCATTCCGATGACGATTCTTGAATTTCTTGCGGCGTACCTTGCCCAACGACTTTGCCGCCCGCTAACACATAAATATAATCTGCAATCGCTGCTGTTTCATGAACATCATGCGAAACGATAATACTGGTCAAACCTAACGTTGTGTTTAGTGATTTGATCAGTAATACCAACGCACCCATTGAAATTGGATCTTGGCCAGTAAAAGGCTCATCGTACATTATCATCATGGGATCGAGTGCAATCGCGCGTGCTAATGCGACTCGTCGCGCCATACCACCTGATAACTCATTCGGCATTAAATCGCGGGCGCCACGTAAACCGACAGCTTCTAATTTCATCAATACTAATGAACGAATCATTGATTCAGGTAAATTTGTGTGTTCACGAACAGGATAAGCGACGTTATCAAAAACATTCATATCTGTTAGTAACGCGCCACTTTGAAATAACATCCCCATCCGTTTTCGCAAGATGTAAAGATCCTCGCGTTTCAAATGATGCACATCGCGCCCATTTATCGTTACAGAACCTTTTTCAGGATAAAGTTGTCCACCAATTATTTTTAATAACGTGGTTTTTCCTGTACCACTAGGTCCCATAATCGCCGTAATTTTGCCACGCTCAAATTCGAGAGAAATATCATCAAAAATTTTCTTTTCGCCACGCGAAAACGTCAAGTTGTGAACGCTAACTAAACTGTCTTGAGTGAGAATAAGATTATCCATGCGTTTTTTATTTAAAAAATTGAAGTGGGTGAGAGCTGATTTTATAAAGATAAGTCTAACATAATGAATAACGAACTTGAATCGTTGAGCAAGAAGAGTGTTATCTATGCTTGACATTTTAAAACGAAACTCGCATCGTGAAACGATTTCCTTGCTTGATAAACTTTTATGTTTCGTACTACTTACGCTGTAATTCATCTCAAATCGATTAGCCATAATGTGCAACAAGTTCGTTTAGCCGCACCCTATTCCAAAATTATGGCTGTGGTTAAAGCGAATGCTTATGGGCACGGTTTATTACGCGTTGCAAAATCGCTGAATAGATTAGTCGATGGTTTTGCAGTCGCACGAGTTCAAGAAGGTGTTCGATTACGCAAAGCAGGATTCCAACAGAAAATCGTCGTTTTAGAAGGATTTACAACACACATAGAATTACAAAACTTAGTGGATTACGACTTGGATGTTTCGTTGCATTCCACGCATCAGCTAGAAATTTTAAACGATCAAACACAATCAAAACAATTAGCCGTATGGGTAAAAATAGACTCAGGAATGAATCGTTTAGGTTTTAAAGCGCATGAAGTTCATGCTATTTATGAACAATTAACAGCCTGTGGCAGTGTAAAAAAACCGCTTAATTTTATGACGCATTTTGCGAATGCCGATGATAAAAATGATTCAAAAACAACGCAGCAAATTGCGTTATTCAATGAATTAACGGCAAATTATGTCGGCGAAAAAAGTATGGCTAATTCAGCAGGAATTTTAGCTTGGCAAGATTCGCAAGCAGATTGGGTTCGAGCTGGCATTATGCTGTTTGGTATTTCACCTTTTGCGGATTTAACCGGGGCAGAATTAAATTTAAAACCGTTGATGAGTTTACATTCTCATTTGATTGCTGTACGTAGTATTTCTGCTAATGAAACAGTTGGTTACAGCGGGACGTGGGTAAGTTCGCACGCTACAAAACTAGGTGTTGTCGCAATTGGATATGGAGATGGTTATCCACGTCACGCTAAAATTGGCACCCCTGTTTTGGTTAATGGTGAACGTGTGCCATTAGTTGGACGTGTTTCAATGGATATGATTACGGTTGATTTGGGTTTGGATTCCAACGCAAAAGCAGGCGACAAAGTCACACTTTGGGGAGAGAATTTACCGATTGAAGAAATTGCAATTTGTGCAAATACGATTCCTTACACATTGATTTGTGGGATTACACCTCGCGTTGAAATTGTAGAATCTCAAAGTGTCATTTAATACCATTCACAATTTCGCTAATTAACCTCGCGCCGCGGTAAATCAAGCCAGTGTAAACTTGAACCAAACTCGCGCCAGCTGCTAATTTTTCTTGGGCATCCACCACATTCATAATGCCACCGACTGCGATAATCGGCAATTTGCCGTTCAATTCTGCCGCTAATAAACGCACGATTTCTGTCGCCATTTCTTTCACGGGCGCACCACTCAAACCGCCCGTTTCGTGCGCCAGCAGATGCGAAGAAATTTTGTCGCGTGAAATTGTCGTATTCGTCGCAATCACGCCATCAATGTTAAATTCCATCAACAAATCCGCAATGTTTCGCACTTCTTCAGGCGTTAAATCGGGCGCAATTTTCAACACCAACGGCACATAACGTCCGTGTTGAATCTGTAATTTCAACTGTTCTTCTCTCATGGTTGAAATCAGTTTTTTCAATTCGTCGCCTTGTTGCAATTGGCGTAAATTTTTCGTGTTCGGTGACGAAATGTTTAACGTCACATAACTCGCCACCGAATAGGCTTTCCGCAGCCCAATCAAATAATCGTCGAGCGCGTTTTCAATGGGCGTGTCGGCATTTTTACCGATGTTAATGCCCAAAACGCCCCCGTACGAACTGCTTTCAACTTGTGCCAACAAATAATCGATGCCTTTATTATTAAAACCCATGCGGTTAATAATGGCTTCGTGTTCGGGTAAACGAAACAAACGCGGTTTGGGATTCCCCGGCTGGGGACGCGGTGTCACCGTTCCGATTTCTAAAAAACCAAATCCTAACGCCGCAAAACCGTCTAAACAATCGCCGTCTTTATCTAAACCCGCCGCCAATCCAACAGGATTTTTAAACGTCAAACCCATCACGGTGACAGGTTTGTCAGGAACTTTTGGATAGAGAAAACCCGCCACATTTTGCGTCACCGTTAAGGCTTTTAAACTCAAATCGTGGGCAGCTTCAGGGTCAACCGAAAATAATAACGGACGAAGTAAAGAATAAGGATTCATAGTGATTTTTTCGGTAAATGTTTAAAAAATTGATAGGGTTCAGGATTCACAACGGGTGGTCGAATCAAGATTAAATCCACCAATAATTGCGCCGAAGTCGGAGCCATTGTTAGCCCGTTACGAAAATGCCCAACGTTCAAACTCAAATTGTGAATGTTAGGATGTCGTCCAATATACGGCACGCCATTTTCCGTTGCAGGGCGCACGCCCGCCCAATGTTTAATGAGCTGCGCGGTTTTCAATGCAGGCAATAACGTCGTCGCAAAGTGCGAAAGTTGATCGTGTGCTTCAACGGTAATCATTTTATGAAAAATACCGTGCTCAACCGTGCTGCCGACTAAAATTTTACCGTCGCGGCGTGGAATCAAATAACGATCGCCATCTAAAACAATATGCTGCAACGTGTCGGGTGGCGCGTCGAACAATAACATTTGCCCTTTTGCAGGATAAATTTCGGGCGCGTCGAGGATGCCAATCAAATGCTCTTGAAAAATCGAACGTGTCCACGCGCCCGCCGCCATGATAATTTCATTCACCGCCAATCTACCGTGATTCGTATGAATATCATGCATATGCGCGTGTTTCAGCGTGAAATTGGTAATTTCGCAATGTTCAATCAAATGAACGCCTTTATTTAAAACGTCTTTTTTCAAGGCTTGCAGAAAACGCGGATTGCGAATTTGAGCAATTTCTGGCAAAAAAATCGGTTTGTTAGGTTGCGCGTTTAAATTTTGAATGTGTGCGCTGTTAGCAGTTTCCATTTTTAGATGCGAATTTTCACACCAACGCTGCGCCAATTCATCATCCGGATTTTGCGTAATCAATAAACCGCTTTGCGTCCATTCGGTATTTATTCCCGTGTCGGCGTGCAATTGCGCGGCGAGTTCCGAATAACGTTGAATGCTCGGCAACACTAAATCTGTAATCGATTGCGCTTGTCGCCAAGGATAAAGCGGCGACAAAATGCCACCGCCCGCCCACGACGATTCTTGTCCGCATTCATTTTTTTCCAACACGGTGACAGTTGCGCCTGCGTTGAGAAATTCGCGAGCGGTCATCAAACCCATTACGCCGCCGCCAATAATTGTAATATCAGAATGGTGCATGATTTAGCCTTTCACAAATAACGCCATCGATTCAACGTGTCCAGTGTGCGGGAACATATCCATCACGCCCGCTTTGACCAGTTTATAACCCAATTCGTTGACCAAAATTCCCGCGTCACGCGCCAATGTCGATGGATTGCACGACACATAAACGATTTGTTCAGGCTGCCAGCGTTTCAAATGATGCAAAATTTCCGACGCACCCGCTCGCGATGGATCGAGCATAATTTTGTTGTAACGCTGATTTGCCCACGTCATGCCGCTAATATCTTTCGTTAAATCCGCCGCGTAAAATTCGACGTTTTCGATGTTGTTGTGACGCGCATTTTCTTTGGCATGATTGACGAGCGGTTGATCGCCTTCCACACCCACCACACGCCCCGCATATTTCGCCATCGGCAAAGTGAAATTCCCCAGCCCGCAGAATAAATCCAACACGTTGTCGTCTTTGGTCAATTGCAAAATATCCAACACGCGGATAATCATTTGGCGATTGATGCCGTAATTCACCTGCGTAAACATCGCGGGACGGAATTTAAATTCAATGTCGTGATCGGGCAGCGCATACGTCAACATCACTTCGGGTTCACCGTCGAGCGGCACAATCGTATCGGGGCCTTTGGATTGCAAACAGACGCTGATGTCGTTTTTGTGTGCGAACGCCCGCATTTTTTCTTTATCTTCTAACGTGGGTGGCTCCAAAACGCGGAACGCCAACACACATTTTTCGTCACCAATCGCCACTTCGATTTGCGGAATTTTGTCCCGAATCGTTAAACTTTCAATCATTTCGCCCAGCTCAATCAAACGTGTGCCAACAATCGGGTGCATCACAGGGCAACCATTGATTTCAGCTAAAAATGGATTGCGACGTTCACGAAAACCGACCAACACTCGACCCTTTTTCTCGACATATTTCACGCCCATTCGCGCTTTGCGACGATAACCCCAATGTTCACCCACCAGCGGCGACCATAATTCAGGCGTTTCGACTTTGCCGATGCGTTTAAATTGTTCCGACAATAATTCTTGTTTGATTTGAATTTGCGCGGTCACTTCGACGTGTTGAAAACTACAGCCGCCGCACACGCCATAATGGGGACACGGAGCATCGACGCGAACGTCAGCGCGAGTGAGTAAATTTACGACTTTGCCTTCTGCGTAATCTTTGCGGCTGTCGGTGTAAATAAATTCGACTTGTTCCGTCGGTAAGGCTTCGTCAATGAACACAACTTTGCCGTCAACGTGCGTCACACCCCGCCCGTCGTGGGCTAACGATTCGATGGTGGCGAGTGTTGGAATATCTGAAAAGGTTTTTTTGCGACTGCGGATTCTTTTTGCCATGTTATTTAGTGTGATTTAATGTGAAATTATTTCTAATTATAAAACGGGCGACTTATTTCCTGCTCGCTTAAATAACAACCTGAATCTTCTGCCCAATAATTTCTGATTGTTTTTGCAGCGTGAAAACACGTATTACTGTTGTAAATTTACTGATAAAAACACGTTTTACAATGTCCTTCAAGTTGTAATCTTCCATCAATTCAACATCGAGGGGTAATTAGGTCAATTTGATTACGTCAACGTAAAACGAATCCCGACGCTTATGCTTTTTAAAAGTCACGCTAGGCAGTCGAAGAAAGTAGATTCAAATTTCTCTTGCCCATGAAAAAGTCTAAAATGAAAGAACTAAAAACCGTTAAATATTGAGCAAATTATGTAATTTGTACTTCAAACTTTCTCACTGACAGATAACCAAAAAAACAACAAAAACAAACAGTGAAACAAAGAAAGGTTGTCGCATATAAAAACAAAATTCGGATTCACGATGATTTTGATGCACCGTTATCAGAAGGGTTTTCGAGTTGTTTTGGTGAATAGCGAAATTAAAAATATATTTTGTAATCTCAGTTCAAAAAATTTGTCCTGATTAGTGTATAGCGATCAGCAATCAATTCTCGCCTTGTTCCATTTTAATTCTTGGTTTAGCATTGCAAATCGATTCGTTAATTTGATTCATAGTCTTGCTATGTGTAAAAGCTAGATTTTGAAATATTTCAATAGATTTTATTTTCGGGCATGTGTAAATAAAATTTTTATAAGCAGGGAAAATCATGGTTGAACGCATTAAGCCGCTAGTTTTATTGATTCTTGATGGATTCGGCTACTCACCAGAAACTGAAAATAACGCCATTGCACTGGCGAAAACACCGTGTTGGGATAGATTGCAAAAAACGTATCCAATGACGTATTTAAAATGTTCTGGTCAGGTTGTCGGTTTGCCAGACGGACAAATGGGAAATTCCGAAGTCGGACATTTACACATTGGCAGCGGGCGTTATGTGCCGCAAGATTTTTCAAAAGTGAACGACGCAATTGTGGACGGCAGTTTTTTTGAAAACCCGGTGTTATGTCAAGCCGTGGACACAGCGAAAAATAATGATAAAGCGTTGCACATTTTAGGATTACTTTCAGCGGGTGGCGTTCACAGTCACGAAGCGCAAATTGCCGCGATGGTGGAACTTTCCGCGAAACAAGGTCTGACAAAAATTTACGTTCATGCGTTTTTAGATGGACGTGATGTGCCGCCAAAAAGTGCCGAAAGTTCCTTCGTATTTTTAGAAAATAAAATGGCGGAATTGGGCGTGGGCAAAATCGTGTCAATGACGGGTCGCTTTTATGCCATGGATCGTGATAATCGTTGGGAGCGTGTGCAACACGCTTACAAAATATTGATGCAAGCCGACGCACCCTATTTTGCGACAACGGCTCAATCAGGTTTAGAAGCGGCTTACGAGCGCGGTGAATCGGATGAATTTGTGTTACCAACGTTAATCGCCGCGAATCCCGAATCCGTGATTTCGATTGGTTTGGAAGATTCTGTGATTTTTATGAATTTCCGTGCCGACCGCACGCGTGAAATTAGCCAAGCGATTACCGAGCCAACATTTGATAAATTTGAACGGAATCACGCGCCTCATTCGGGTTATTTTGCGACGCTGACCGAATATCACGAAAAATTTACTTATCCGATTGCGTTTCCGTCGGTTGAAATTAAAAATAGTTTGGGCGAATATCTGTCGCAACTCGGCATGACGCAATTGCGTTTGGCTGAAACGGAAAAATACGCGCACGTTACGTTCTTTTTTAACGGCGGACGCGATGAACCGTTTGTCGGCGAAGACCGCATTTTAATCCCCTCGCCGAAAGTCAGAACGTATGATTTACAACCCGAAATGAGTGCGCCCGAAGTCACTTATCATTTGGTTAAAACCATTCTCGAAGAAGAGCACGACGTGATTATTTGCAATTACGCGAATTGCGATATGGTCGGACACACGGGGAATTTAGAGGCAGCCATTTTAGCTGTGCAAGCGATTGATTATTCGTTGCACTGTATTGTCGATGCCTTAATTTCAGTCGGTGGACGTATGTTAATCACGGCGGATCACGGCAACATCGAACAAATGACCGACGAAAATACACATCAAGCGCACACCGCGCACACCACGAATGTTGTGCCGTTGGTTTATGTGGAAGGCGATGGTGCGCTGGCGGAAGGCGGCAATTTAGCCGATATTGCACCGACGATGTTAGCGATTTTAGGCATTACGCCACCCGCTGAAATGAACGGCAAATCGTTGTTGTGCTAATGTTTAAATTTTTTTTTAGTTTGTTTTTTATTTTTAGCGTAGCGAACAGTCACGCTGAGATTTCAGTCGATAAATCTGTATTACTTAATGAACAACTTGCTGAACTCGATAAATTATACGGAAACACATCGGCATTATTAAGGACGCTAGAAAATCAAACGGTTAAACAAAAACAAAATCTAGCAAAAATCCACTCAGAAGTTCAAGTGTTGACATTAGAAATTAGCAAGCAAAATGACGAACTCGCAGGTCAAGTTAAAACGATGTATGCGATGGGAAATAAAGAACGGATTAAGTTATTACTTAATCAACAAAACTCCATTTTAGCCAGTCGAATGATGGCATATTACGATTACTTGAATGCGCGGCGCGTGAATCAACTAAATAGCGTAAGTGAAACATTACACCATCTGGAACAGCTAAAAAAACAAAATGAAATTGAAACTGCACAATTTGAACAAAATTTGACACAAACAAAGCTTGAACAAAATTCAGTTGAATCAATTAAAAAACAACGTATTCAATTATTAAAACAAGCCACGCCAGATTTTCTATCGAATGAACAACAAATAAATCGATTAAAAGACAGTGAAGCAACATTGAAAAATTTGCTTTCGACCTTACAATCGTCAAATAACAATTTAAATTCTGAAATTGAAAAAGCACGAGAATTGCGTAAGAAACGTTTAGATGCAGAAGAGGTTGTGCAGCTTTCTATGCTATCCAAAGTCAAAATTCTCGATGACGAACAGCCTGCCATTACAACAATTCACAAGGAAAAAGAAACGCAATTAAAAGAACTTTCATCAAATGATAATTTCCCAAATTTAGAAGATGATTTTACAAAATTAAAAGGAAAATTACCTTTTCCTGTTATGGGTGAATTGATGCAGAAATTCGGTTCTGCACGAGAAGAAGGGAAATTAGATGGTGTAATCATTGCTGCTCCAGAAGGCACTGAAATTCACAGTATCACTGATGGAAAGGTCATTTATGCTGATTGGATGCGTGGCTATGGTTTAATTATTATCGTTGACCACGGAAAGGGTTATATTAGTCTTTATGCGTTCAATCAGAGTTTGTACAGGAAAGTCGGCGATATAGTAAGTTCAGGTGATGTGGTTGCGTCAGTCGGTTTAAGTGGTGGTCATGATAGAGCAAGTTTGTATTTTGGAATTCGTAAAAAAGGCAAAGCAATTGATCCTATGGAATGGTGCAAGTAAAAATAAAACAGATTTAGAAATTAAATTTAAAAAACTATTTGGATAACAAGAAATGATGTTTAAAAAGAAAAAAATGTATTTATTAAGCATTGCATTGAGCGGTGTTATTTGCATGAGTGTTAATGTTTTTGCCGAAAAAGCCACACATGGTGTAGACGATACAGAATTAACAACTTTGCCATTGGAAGATTTGAAAACATTTACTGAAATTTTTGGGCGTATTAAGCAAGATTACGTCGAACCCGTTTCAGATAAAAAATTATTAGAGTATGCCGTACGAGGAATGTTGAGCGGATTAGATCCCCATTCAGCGTATTTGGTTGCTGAAGAATATCAAGAATTAAAAGAAGGTACGACAGGTCAATTCGGTGGTTTAGGTATCGAAGTATCAATGGAAAATGGCTATGTCAAAGTGGTATCTCCAATAGATGACACACCTGCTCAACGCGCTGGCGTTAAAGCCGGTGACTTGATTATTCGCCTCGATGATAAACCTGTAAAGGGTATGGCTTTAGCTGATGCCGTTAAACTTATGCGTGGTGAAGCAGGTAGTAAAATTTTATTGACCATTGTGCGCGAAGGCTCTGACGCACCATTAAAAATTTCGCTTATTCGTGACATAATCAAAACCAAAAGTGTTAAAAGTAAAATTTTAGACAAAAATTACGGCTATGTGCGTATCAGCAGTTTTCAATCTTCAACTGGCGAGAGTTTAAAAGAAGCGTTATCTGGTTTGAAAAAAGAAAATGGTGGCACATTGAAAGGTTTGGTTTTGGATTTACGCAATAATCCAGGTGGCGTTTTAAATGCGGCAGTTGATGTGAGTGATGCGTTTTTGCGTGACGGTTTAATTGTTTATACCAAAGGACGAATTCCAAATTCTGAAATGCGCTTCAACGCGGCGGCAGATGATTTAATCGACGACGCGCCAATGGTAGTTTTAATTAACGCAGGTTCGGCTTCGGCTTCTGAAATTGTGGCGGGTGCTTTGCAAGATTCAAAACGCGCCATAATCATGGGTGAAAAATCATTTGGCAAGGGGTCGGTTCAAACAATCTTACCAACCAGCAATGGTTCAGCCGTAAAATTAACGACTGCCCGTTATTACACACCATCAGGTCGCTCGATCCAGGCAGAAGGTATCGAGCCTGATGTTGTATTGGCTCAGATGAAATTGGAATCGGTTGAGAAATCCGATTTCAAACCTGTAAAAGAATCGGATTTGTCGAATCATTTACAAAATAAAAAGGAAAAAGCAACGACTGAATCAGAAGCTAATGCGAAAGAAAAAGACGCAACAGACGCAAAAGATTACGCTTTGAATGAAGCGTTGACATTACTCAAAGGCATTAGCATTATGAAAAGATAACGTTTACTAAAAAGAAAAGGCGTGATTTTTATCACGCCTTTTTTTAACTCAAATTTTTAGCCTCGGATTCATTTCATCATGTTAATCAGAAAAAAACTCCCACTTTCTTTACAAGTCTTTATCGGCGTTAGTATCGGAACATTTCTTGGCGTAGTATTTGGCACAGAGTCTTATTTATCGGGTTTTCTGAAAAATGAAACGTTAGGACAATTAGGTATGCTGGTGATTCGTTTATTAAAAACACTCGCCACACCCTTAATTTTTGTCGCCATTTTAGATGCTTTCATCCATACCGAAATTAACTTCCGTCACGGTGGACGATTACTGGGAATTTGTGGGTTTAATTTGATGGTCGCCATGTTTATTGGCTTGACGATTATGAACGTTTTTACACCAGGTGAATCTTGGACTAATCATATCAGTGAGTTGACGGCGCAATTATCACCAGAAGCTGCAAAAACAATAGTAAAAATGATTCCAGAAGGCGTAACGCTTAATCCATTGAAAAACGTGATGAGTTATATCCCTGAAAATATGCTTGATCCGTTTATAAAAAATAATGTGATTTCCGTTATTTTGATGGCTTTGTTAATCGGAAGTGCACTGCGTTACGTTAAACATCACGCTTATGTTGGTGATAACACGGGAATTCATTTGTTGGAAAAATTAATTACCGAGACGTATCACGTCTTACTTCAAATGTTGTCGTGGGTTATTTTGGCGATTCCGTTTGCGATTACAGGTGTTGTTGCACAAGTCGTTGGCAAATCAGGATTAAGTATTTTTATTTTGCTAAGTATTTTTCTGGTCACACTTTTAGCTGGCTTGTTTATTCATAGCCTAATTTATTATCCGTTAATGGCAAGTGTCGTCGGAAGAATGCCAATTAAACGTTATTTTAGTGGCGGTGCAGACGCAATATTGATGGGTTTTTCGACAAATAGTAGTTTAGCTACCGTTCCTGTAACGTTGCGTTGCTTGACAGAAAAGATGAATGTTTCAACACGTTCGTCGCGGTTATCGGTCTTAATTGGAACCAATTTAAACAACGATGGCATTATTTTGTATGAAGCGATGACAGCTTTATTTTTAGCCCAAGCACTCGGTTTTAATTTAGAACTGTCGCAACAACTTTTAATTGTCGCAGCTGCCGTAATGGTTGGGGCTGGGGTTTCAGGAATTCCTGAAGCTGGATTGATTGCGTTACCGTTAGTTTTAAGTACGATTGGTTTATCAGAGCAGCTGATTATCGCGTTGATTCCATTGATTGCAACAATTGACTGGATTATTGCGCGGTGCCGTTCTGTTGTGAATGTCATGAGCGATATGCTTGTAGCAATTTTACTTGATAGATTTGAGGACAAAGAAATTAGTGCTAATTAAGTTAGAATATCAGTTGGTTTAATATTTAAATTTGGAATTTTAAAACATGTCAAACACAAAAAAAGTAGTTTTAGCGTATTCAGGTGGTTTGGATACGTCGGTCATTTTGAAATGGTTACAAGATGTTTATCAATGCGAAGTGGTCACGTTCACAGCGGATTTAGGACAAGGGGAAGAAGTCGAACCCGCTCGCGAAAAAGCCCAAGCGTTGGGAATTAAAGAAATTTACATTGATGATTTGCGTGAAGAATTTGCGCGTGATTTCGTATTCCCCATGTTTCGCGCGAACACGGTTTACGAAGGTGAATATCTTTTGGGAACATCAATTGCACGTCCGTTGATTGCTAAACGTTTGATTGAAATTGCCAATGAAACAGGCGCAGATGCCATTTCACACGGCGCGACTGGCAAAGGCAATGATCAAGTACGTTTTGAACTCGGCGCGTATGCGTTGCGTCCAGATATTCATGTAATTGCCCCGTGGCGCGAATGGGATTTGAATTCGCGCCAATCGCTGCTGGATTACGCCGCAAAACACAGCATTCCCGTCGAAATGAAACAAGGCGGATCGTCGCCTTATTCGATGGACGCGAATTTATTGCACATTTCCTACGAAGGTCGCGTATTAGAAAATCCGTGGACAGAACCCGAAGAAACGATGTGGCGTTGGACGGTTTCACCCGAAAATGCACCAAATCAAGCGACTTACATTGAGCTGACTTATGCGAAAGGCGACATCGTGGCGATTAACGACGAACCCGTTTCGCCAGCAACCGTGTTGGAGCATTTGAACAAAATCGGCGGCGAAAATGGCATTGGACGATTGGATATTGTTGAAAATCGTTACGTTGGCATGAAATCACGCGGGTGTTACGAAACACCAGCGGGAACGATTATGCTAAAAGCGCATCGCGCGATTGAATCGTTGACGCTTGACCGCGAAGTCGCACATTTGAAAGATGAGTTAATGCCGCGTTATGCGACGATTATTTATAACGGTTATTGGTGGAGTCCAGAACGCCAAATGCTGCAAACGATGATTGATGAGTCGCAACTTAATGTGAACGGCAAAGTGCGTTTGAAATTGTACAAAGGCAACGTAATTGTCGTTGGACGCGAATCAGAAACAGACAGTTTATTCGACGAAAACATTGTAACCTTTGAAGATGATAAAGGTGCTTACGATCAAAAAGATGCAGCTGGATTTATCAAATTGAATGCGTTGCGGTTACGAATTGCGGCAAAACGTAAAGTGAAATAATTTTCATCTACGCTTAAAAAGTCGAGTTTGAATGCTTCACATTCGACTTTTTATTATCACAGCAATTAACTTCAAACTGTCATCAATGTGATAATACACCTAATAAAAACAAGAATAGAGAGTGATTTAAATATGTTTGATGTGGGATTTTCAGAATTAGTGATGGTTGGATTGGTTAGTTTGCTTGTAATTGGTCCAGAACGATTGCCAAAAGTAGCTCGAGTTGCTGGTTTTTGGATTGGAAAAATTCAGCAAATGATTGCAAATGTGAAAGTTGAAATTAACCAAGAATTTCACGCTGAAGAAATCCGTCAATTGTTAAAAGAAAATGAATCGATGAATTATTTACTCGATGACGAAAAAATTCCACTAGAAACATCAAAGCCAGAGCCTATTTCTGATGATGTTTTAAGTGTTAAATCAAAAAAAATATCCCATGAATAATTCACATTCTAACGAATTACCTTTTATTACACATTTAATTGAGTTACGAAATCGATTATTACGCATTGTGCTTTGTATTGTATTTTTTGCCTTACCATTGTCGATTTATGCGAACGATATTTACGCTGTTTTAGCACAGCCGTTAATCGCGCATTTGCCACAAAATAGCACTATGATCGCGACAAATGTCACATCGCCTTTCATGACACCTTTTAAATTATCACTGGTAACGGCAATTTTTTTATCTGTGCCATTCATTTTGTATCAAATTTGGGGATTTCTCGCACCCGCACTTTATAAAAATGAACAACGTGCTATTTTTCCATTATTAATTATCAGTACAATTTTGTTTTATTGTGGGGTGGCATTCGCCTATTTTGTAGTTGCACCGATGGCGTTGAGTTTTTTTACCTCTGCCGCACCTGTTGGTGTAACGGTAATGACTGACATTGAAGCTTATTTAGATTTTGTTCTGGCATTATTTTTTGCATTTGGGGTATGTTTTGAAGTCCCAATTTTCACCATTGTTGCTGTGTTGTCAGGTTTTACGACGGTTGAAAGTTTGGTTGAAAAACGCCCTTATGTCATTGTTGGTGCCTTTATCATTGGAATGTTTTTAACACCTCCTGACGTGTTATCACAAACACTTTTAGCTGTACCGATGTGGTTATTGTTTGAAATCGGCTTGGTGTTTGCACGATTAAAAATGCGTCCTAAAAAAATCAAAGAAGTCGCTACTATGCCCACAAAAACGAAAAAGCGTCGTATAAAACCTAAGCAATAAAAATTTGAGAGGTTTTTATGGAAAAAATACTATTTTCACTTATTGTAGGTTTACTTATTTCAGGTTGTAGTTCAGATCAAAATAATGATACTGAAGAGCGTGTGACAGCGAATATCGAAAAACACGCTAATGGTCTGGCTTACGAATACAATCAAAAAAAACCATTTACAGGTCTTTTTGTAGGTTTTGACCATAACGGTGGAAAAAAAGCTGAGATTCATTTTAAAAATGGTAAACAAAATGGCACTGCAAAAATGTGGTACGAAAATGGACAGCAAAGCCATGAAATCTATTTTTACGATGGCAAGCTTGAAGGCCTCGCTACAGAATGGAGTCAAGACGGCTCAGAATATAAAAACAGTATTTTTCAAAATGGCAAATTAACAGGGTCGATGGAATGAACACATCAAATCATTTAATTAAAGTCTTAAACATCGCTATTTTGACGGTTTCAGATTCACGTAATGAAACCAATGACACGTCTGGTAAAATATTGGTTACAGGAATTGAAGATTTTGGTCACGTTGTCGCCGACAGAAAAATCGTACCTGACAATATTTATAGAATTCGCGCCATTGTTTCGCAGTGGATTATTGACGAAAAAATTGATGTCATTATTAGTACAGGTGGCACAGGCGTTACAGGTCGTGATGGAACACCCGAAGCTATTACGCCATTACTCGATAAAGTATTAGACGGTTTTGGTGAAACATTTCGCTGGCTTTCTTTTGCCGATATTAAAACCTCAACAATTCAATCTCGTGCTGTTGCTGGTGTAGCGAATGGTACCTATATTTTTTGCCTTCCAGGTTCAGCAAGTGCATGTCGAATGGCTTGGGATTCAATTATTCAAACGCAACTTGATTCACGTACACGTCCCTGTAATTTAGTTCAACTTATGCCGCGACTTTTGGAAAAGTAATATGCCTTCTATTTTTTTATTTCTTGGCGCAATGAGCGCATTTCTAGGTGTGGCATTCGGTGCATTTGGCGCACATGGTTTGAAGGCAATGATTAGCCCTGAAATGCTAACGGTTTATCAAACAGGTGTAACCTATCAAATGTGGCACGCTTTCGGTTTGATTGCCATTGCCTTAATACAGCAATATGATCCACAATCACGATTGCTAAAATGGGCAGGTGGGATGATGTTTTTGGGTATTATTTTGTTTTCGGGCAGCTTGTACGCATTGGTACTTTTAGATTTTCCAGGCTTTGGTGCAATTACACCATTAGGTGGTGTGAGCTTTTTAATTGCGTGGTCATTGTTAATTATTTTTTCAGGTAAAAAACCACCGCATCATCAAAACAAAAAATCTTCGCGTTATTAACACTTTCACTTTTTAGGTGACACAAATGGAACTCAACACATTAACCAATCAAGTTATAGCGTTAGCGGGCATTGCACAAGCCGCCGCCCTAGTTCAACAATTAGCCACTACGGGGAAAGTTGATGAACACGCATTTAAAATCTTAATTGGTAGCTTGCTAAAAACAGAATCTGATTCTGTGTTAGATGTTTATGGCAGCGATTTGATAAACCTTAAATTGGGACTGGAACACCTTGATTCACAATTAACAGGTTATGAAATTGCGTATCCAGATGAAGCGCGTTATTCAGCTTCGTTAGTTTTTTTGGAAAGCAAATTAAGTGAGCAAACCGCAATGCTCAAAACAATTTCAATTGGGCTTGAGCGTGCAAAAGCACAAACCGATCATTTCAATTTGTTACATGAAAATGTGCTGGCGAATTTGGGAGATATTTATGTGCAAACAGTGAGCAAATTACAGCCACGCATTATGGTAAATGGTGTGCCAGAGATTTTACAACGTCAAGAGGTAGCACTTAAAATTCGCGCCTGTTTATTAGCAGGAATTCGTTCTGCAATGCTTTGGAAGCAATGTGGCGGGCGACGTTGGAAATTCTTATTATTCCGCAAAAAAACCCAGATTGAAACCAATCGGTTGCTTAATCTTTAATGGTTTCAATCCAAAACATACTCGATAGTGCCACGAATTTGCTTCTCACAATTTCAGATTCGCCACGCTTAGACGCTGAAGTTTTATTAGCATTTATTGTAGAAAAAAATCGCAGTTATTTACGTGCATGGAATGATAAAAATCTTGACGAAACATTGGTTTTAAAATTTGAAACACTTCTTTCACAGCGTTTAAAGGGTGTTCCGATTGCCTATTTAACGGGTAAACGTGAATTTTGGTCTCGTGATTTTTATGTTTCGACAGAGGTTTTAATTCCACGTCCAGATACTGAAATTTTAATTGAACACTGTTTGGCACAAATCCCAATTGATTTACCGTTTAAAATTTTAGATTTAGGGACGGGTTCTGGTGCAATTGCCGTCACACTGGCAGCCGAACGCTCAAATACACAGATCATTGCTGTTGATAAAAGTGCCGCTGCGCTAGAAATAGCGAAAAAAAATGCTAACCAACACGATTGCGAAAACATTGCGTTTATTTTAAGCGATTGGTTTTCATGTGTGCCAAAAATGGAATTTGATTTAATTGTGAGCAATCCACCTTACATTCCTTTTAATGACAAGCATTTAACACAAGGTGATGTTCGTTTTGAACCAAAATCCGCTTTAATTTCCGCTGAAAATGGTTTGTCAGATATAAAAAAAATTGCTACGGAAGCGCAAAATTATTTAAAGAAAAATGGACAACTTTGGTTTGAGCATGGTTACAATCAAGCGGAATCAGTTCAGGAGATTTTAATGTATCTGGATTATTCAAGTGTACAAACTTTTGCAGATTTAGCAGGGCAATCCCGAGTAACAAGGGGAATATTCTAGAATCTATATCCATTTCAAAGTTGAGCAACTTCGGCTGTTTTGGCATGGATAATTTGTAGTTATTGCATTTCTGTTTGGCGATAAAATTAAAATATAAAGTGCGTAGTTCGGTTGACTCCACCAAATACCGAAAAACCCGCTAGGTTTTAAACTTCGCGGGTTTTTTATTGCCCGCAGACTTTTCAAAAATGAGAAACTAAAAATGGCACTAAAAAAATCAGCACTTTATTCGTCACTTTGGCAAAGCTGCGACGAATTACGCGGTGGCATGGATGCGTCACAATACAAAGATTATGTGTTAGCGATGCTGTTTATCAAATACGTCAGTGACAAATACGCGGGCGTTCCTTATGCGCCAATTGTCATCCCAGAAGGTGCCAGTTTTACCGATATGGTCGCACTCAAAGGGACGCCAGATATTGGCGACCAAATTAACAAACAGATTATTTCCCCGCTTAAAAGTGCGAATAAATTGGCTGAAATGGCTGATTTTAATAGCGCGGATAAATTAGGTTCAGGTAAAGAAATGGTTGAACGTTTAACCAATTTGATTACTATTTTTGAAAACCCTGCGCTGGATTTCTCTAAAAATCGCGCTGAAGGCGACGACATTTTGGGCGACGCTTACGAATACTTGATGCGTCATTTCGCAACAGAAAGTGGAAAAAGCAAAGGTCAATTTTATACGCCTGCTGAAGTCAGTCGTATTATTGCCAAAATTCTCGTCATTTCAAATGCAACCAGCACCACAACTGTTTACGATCCAACATGCGGATCAGGCTCATTATTATTAAAAGTCGGCGATGAAACAGGCGTAAAAGTCACGTTGTATGGACAAGAAAAAGACGTTGCAACGTCTGGACTTGCTCAAATGAACATGATTTTGCACGATAATCCCACCGCGTTAATTTTTCAAGGCAACACGTTAGCCGACCCAAAATTTAAAGAGGGTGATTTATTACAAACATTTGATTATGTCGTGGCGAATCCGCCTTTTAGCGATAAGCGTTGGAGTAATGGCGTTGATGTTTTGGGTGATGCGTTTGGGCGTTTTGATACATTCGGTGCGCCACCTGCAAAACAAGGCGATTATGCGTATTTATTGCACATCATTCGTTCACTCAAAAGTACAGGGCGTGGCGCGTGTATTTTGCCGCACGGCGTGTTATTTCGTGGCAACGCGGAAGCCGATATTCGCCGCAAATTGATTCGCAAAGGCTATATTCAAGGCATTATCGGTTTGCCTGCAAATTTGTTTTACGGCACAGGCATTCCCGCTTGCATCATCGTGATTGATAAAAACGACGCGCCGATTCGCAA
The DNA here is from genome assembly GCA_014191975.1 of Methylococcaceae bacterium. GTDB lineage: Bacteria > Pseudomonadota > Gammaproteobacteria > Methylococcales > Methylomonadaceae > UBA10906. The sequence goes on from BJHG01000024.1 coordinate 28,008, forward strand.
AGGCATTTTTATGATTGATGCCAGCGCGGGATTTTTAAAAGATGGCAACAAAAATCGCTTGCGGGCGATGGACATTCACAAAATCGTCGATGTTTGGACAAAACAAATCGAAATGCCGAAATTTTCGCGCATGGTGAGTTTTGATGAAATTGAAAAAAATGAATTAAACTTGAATTTGCCGCGCTACATCGACAGTCAGCAAGCTGAAGATTTACAAGATATTGAAGCGCATTTAAAAGGCGGCATTCCTGTTGCCGATGTTGATGCGTTGCAGGATTATTGGCAAATTTGCCCACAATTACGGCAAACGCTTTTCAACTCAATTCGCCCGAATTATGTCGCGTTATCTGTTGAAAAATCCGCGATTAAATCGACGATTTATGAACACCGCGAATTTGTGACATTTATCGAAAACATGAATGCGGTTTTTAGCGTGTGGGAAAATAGTCGCATTACGTTATTAAAATCGTTGGAAGTGGGTTGTCATCCGCGCTCAGTTATCGAAACGCTTTCAGAAGATTTGCTTGCACGTTATGAAAATCAGCCGTTGATTGATAAGTACGACGTTTATCAGCATCTCATGGATTATTGGGATTCGACGATGCAAGACGATGTTTATTTAATTTCTGCTGAGGGTTGGAAAGCACAAACTTATCGCTTACTTGAAAAAGGCAAAGCAAAAGGTTGGATGTGTGATTTGATACCGAAAAATCTAGTGATTGCGCGTTATTTTGAAAAAGAACAGCAAGCCATTAACGATTTAGAAAGTGATATTGAAAACCTCGCCACGCAATTAACCGAACTTGAAGAAGATCACGGTGGCGAAGACGGTTTATTTTCCGAACTCGACAAAATCAGCAAAGCCACCGTTGCCGCCCGTTTGAAAGAAATCAAAAACGACAGCGAAGCCAAAGACGAAATCGAAGCCTTGAATCGTTGGCAATCGCTCTACAATCAACAAGCTGACGCGAAAAAATCACTAAGTGCGTGTTTTAAAAGTCAGAAATCTGCTTTAAAGCCGTCCGAGCATCAAGTTTATCATCGCAATATGTATGAACGCCGTACTTGAATCGGTTAAGACTTCATAATCTTTACTTAAACGGCGATAG
>BJHG01000025.1 GCA_014191975.1 Methylococcaceae bacterium
AACGTACGATTTTGAGTAGGTGCACGTTTGTGTAAGTTTTTGTGTAACTTGGGCGAGTGGGGTGTAGCAAAATCAAGCACTTGCATTTACCAGATGATTAGAGTGGTGAAAAGCAAGTGCTTGAAAAGTTTAGTTTTTATAAAAACCTGTTATTCCCACTCAATTGTAGCGGGTGGTTTACCAGAAATATCGTAAGTCACACGCGAAATTCCTGCGACTTCGTTAATAATGCGGCGTGAAATCAAATCTAAAAATTCATACGGCAAATGCGCCCAACGTGCGGTCATAAAATCAATCGTTTCCACGGCGCGAATAGCAATCACATAGTCATAACGTCGCCCGTCGCCCATAACGCCAACAGATTTTACAGGTAAAAACACCGCAAACGCTTGGCTGACTTTGTCGTACAAGTCATTTTTATAAAGTTCTTCGATAAAAATGGCATCGGCTTGACGTAATAAATCCGCAAATTCTTTTTTCACTTCGCCCAAAATACGCACGCCCAAACCTGGTCCAGGAAATGGATGACGATAAACCATGTCCGCAGGTAAACCGAGTTCCACGCCTAATTTTCGGACTTCATCTTTGAATAATTCGCGTAACGGTTCGACCAATTTTAAGATCATATTTTCAGGCAAGCCGCCGACGTTGTGATGCGATTTGATGAGATGTGCTTTGCCACTTTTCGCGCCCGCTGATTCGATGACATCGGGATAAATTGTGCCTTGTGCGAGCCATTTGGCGTTGTCCAATTTGGATGCTTCGTCGTCGAAAATTTCGATGAACAAATTGCCGATAATTTTACGTTTTTTCTCAGGATCATTTACGCCCGCCAATGCCGTTAAATAACGTTCTTCGGCATTCACACGAATCACTTTCACGCCTAAATGTTGCGCGAAAATTGCCATCACTTGGTCACCTTCATTCAAACGTAATAAACCTGTATCGACAAACACGCAGGTCAATTGGTCGCCAATTGCTTTGTGCAATAATGCCGCAACCACTGACGAATCTACGCCGCCAGAAAGTCCTAAAATCACGTCGTCGGTGCCGACTTTTTCACGCACCGCTTTGATGCTGTCTTCGATGATATTGTTGGAATTCCATAACGCTTGGCAGCCACAAATTTCCAAAACAAACCGTGACAAAATCGGTCCACCTTGTTTTGTGTGTGTGACTTCTGGGTGAAATTGGAGCGCGTAAAAACCTTTGTCTTCGTTAGCCATTCCCGCAATCGGTGCGCCTTCTGAACTTGCAATCAATTTGAAACCTTCAGGCAAATTTACCACACGATCGCCGTGGCTCATCCACACGTCAAGCAAGCCAAAACCTTCCGCAGAAAGATGGTCTTCGATGCCGTTCAGTAATTTGGAATGTCCACGCGCTCGAATTTGTGCATAACCAAATTCGCGGTGGTTAGATGTTTCGACTTTGCCGCCGAGTTGCTCGGTCATGGTTTGCATGCCGTAGCAAATGCCTAAAACAGGAACGCCGAGTTCAAAAACGCTTTGCGGCGCACGCGGCGTGTTGCCTTCTGTGACGCTTTCAGGACCGCCCGATAAAATGATGCCGTTTGGTGCGAAATTTTGAATTTCTGCGTCGGTGCATTCGCACGAATAAATTTCGCAATACACACCAATTTCACGAATGCGGCGAGCGATTAACTGTGTGTATTGCGAGCCGAAATCAAGAATTAAAATTTTGTCTGAATGAATGTTTGTCATGAGGGTTAATGATTTTAGGATTAAAATGTCCATCTTAAATTTTTGCAAAAAAGAAGGCGTTAAACGTAACACTGAATCATTATAACAATTCGCCTTTTTAAATTATTCAACGAATGCCATTTATAAACACACAAGAGAACTTTATATGACAACAAATAATATTAAAACGCATAGCCACTGGTCATCACGATTTGCTTTTATGCTAGCTGCGACCGGTTCAGCCGTTGGTTTGGGCAATATTTGGAAATTCCCGTATATAACGGGGGAAAATGGTGGTGGGGCATTCGTTATTGTTTATTTAGCGTGTGTTTTGTTGATTGGAATTCCGATAATGATTGCCGAAACAATGCTTGGGCGACGTAGTCAGCGGAATCCAATTGAAACGATGACGTTTTTGACTGAAGAAGCGCAAGCCGACAAAAATTGGCATTATCTCGGTTGGATGGGTGTCATTGCTGGTGTGTTAATTCTATCTTATTACAGTGTGATTGCAGGTTGGGCATCGGCGTATATTTTGAAAGCGTTCACGGGCAGTTTTTTTGATGGCGATGCGGCACAAATTCAAACCTTATTTGACAATTTGACCGCAAGTCCTTTGCAATTGATTTTTTGGCACAGTGTTTTTATGTCTGCGACGATGTGGATTGTGGCGCGTGGCATTAATAACGGTATCGAAAAAGCGACCCGTTTTTTGATGCCGAGTTTATTTGTATTGCTGATTTTGTTGGTTGGCTATGCGATGACGACAGACAGTTATCAAAAAGGTTTGGATTTCATGTTTAATTTAGATTTCAGCAAATTAACACGCAATTCTGTTTTAACGGCAATGGGGCATGCTTTTTTTACGTTGAGCTTGGGCATGGGCGCGATTATGGTTTATGGCGCATATTTGCCGAAAAATGTGTCGATTGCAAAAACCGCTTATTTAGTTGCAGCAGCAGATACCGTTGTTGCGTTATTGGCAGGCATTGCGATTTTTCCGCTGGTCTTTGAGCATGGATTACATCCCGCGTCAGGTGCAGGTTTAATTTTTCAAACATTACCAATTGCTTTTGGCAACATGACTGGCGGTTGGTTAATGGGTATTTTGTTTTTTGTATTATTGGTTATTGCTGCTTTATCCTCGTCAATTTCATTGATTGAACCCGCTGTTGCATGGCTGGTTGAAAATAAAAATTTCACCCGCGAAAAAGCCTGTATTTGGACAGGTTTAGGCACTTGGTTTTTAGGGCTTGGAACGGTTTTCTCGTTCAATATTTGGAAAGATGTTCTTTTCTTTGATCGCACGATTTTTCAATTGCTCGATTACGTCACTGCGAATTTAATGTTACCGATTGGTGGGTTTTGTATCGCTGTTTTTGCGGGTTGGATTATGATGCGTGAGCACAGTGAAAGTGAATTACAGATGCCTTGCAAACCGAGTTATGAATTGTGGCGCGTGTTAATTCGTTACGTTGCACCAGCATCTATTTTCTTTGTGTTTTTACACGTTGTTGGGGTTTTGTGAAAATGACACGTATCGAAAAAAGCGCATTGGTAAAATTTTCCGCACAACAAATGTTTGATTTAGTCAACGACATCGAAAGTTATCCACAGTTTTTGCCGTGGTGTAGCGGCACACGCATTTTAAGTCACAGTGAAAATATTATTGAAGGAGAGATTTCAATTTCAAAAGGGGGCTTTGAAAAAAAGTTTTCAACCCGCAATACACTTGAATTGGGTCAGAAAATGGTTGTTGAATTACTTGATGGTCCTTTTGCACATTTGTCAGGTGAATGGAATTTTTTACCGTTGCGAGAAGGTGCCAGTAAAATTTCACTCGATTTAGATTTTGAAATGTCAGGCGTTTTAGCAAATTTGGCATTTGGTGCGGTTTTTAATCAAATTTGTAACACAATGGTGGCTTCTTTTACTGCACGCGCAAAAGAAGTGTATGTAAATGATTAAGGTCGAAATTGCCTACGCTAAACCAGAAAAACAAGTATTGATTTCAATTTTAGTTACTGAAAACTGCACGGTTGGAAATGCGATTTTAGAATCGGAAATTTTGACGCAGTTCTCAGAATTAAATTTAGATTCGTTGAGTGTGGGCATTTTTTCAACGCCGTGTACATTAGAAAAAAAAGTTGAGGATGGCGATAGAATTGAAATTTATCGTCCACTGCAAACGGATCCCAAAGATGCTCGTAGGCAACGTGCTTTAAAAAAATAAATTTTTTAAGTTTAAAGAGTTGGAAATTCTCAGTTTTGCACCATAGTTATAACTAACTAAATTCACTTCCTAGGGCAACACAATGAGAATGGACAAATTAACCAGTAAATTTCAAGAAGCATTAGCTGACTCGCAAAGTTTGGCGTTGGGTAGCGATCATCAGTTTATAGAAGCTGCGCATTTATTATTGGCGTTACTCGATCAAGAAAGCGGTAGCACCAAACCATTACTCGCGCAAAGTAATATCAACGTGACAAGTTTGCGCGTTGAATTGGTTGCGGCAATAAATCGTTTAGCTAGCGTTAGCGGTACGGGCGGCGATGTACGTTTATCAAACGAACTCGATCGTTTATTGAATATCACTGACAAACTCGCGCAAAAACGTAATGACACGTTTATTTCGAGTGAATTATTTTTGTTGGCGATTGCGGATGAAAAAGGTTCATTAACCGAAATTTTCAAAGAACATGGCATTTCAAAAGCGTTACTCGAACCCGCGATTGAAAAATTACGTGGTGGTGAAGCGGTCAATGAACAAAATGCTGAAGATCAACGTGGCGCGTTGAATAAATACACACTGAATTTAACCGAACGCGCCGAACAAGGAAAACTGGATCCTGTCATTGGGCGTGATGATGAAATTCGTCGCACGATTCAAGTGTTGCAACGTCGCACCAAAAATAATCCTGTGTTAATTGGTCAACCTGGCGTGGGTAAATCCGCGATTGTCGAAGGTTTAGCGCAACGCATTGTCAACGGCGAAGTGCCAGAAGGCATGAAAGGCAAACAAGTTTTGTCACTCGATATGGCGGCGTTGATTGCAGGCGCAAAATTTCGAGGCGAATTTGAAGAACGTTTGAAAGCGGTTTTGAATGATTTGGCGAAACAAGAAGGACAAGTCATTTTGTTCATCGACGAATTACACACGATGGTCGGCGCGGGTAAATCCGAAGGCGCAATGGACGCAGGCAATATGCTCAAACCCGCTTTGGCGCGAGGTGAATTGCATTGCGTTGGCGCGACGACGTTGGACGAATATCGTAAATACATCGAAAAAGACGCGGCATTAGAACGACGTTTTCAAAAAGTTTTAGTCGATGAACCGAGTGTTGAAGATACGATTGCGATTTTGCGCGGCTTGAAAGAAAAATACGAAGTCCATCACGGCGTTGATATTACCGACCCCGCGATTGTGGCGGCGGCAACGTTATCGTACCGTTATATTTCTGACCGCCAACTGCCCGACAAAGCCATTGATTTAATCGACGAAGCAGGCAGTCGAATTCGGATGGAAATCGATTCCAAACCCGAAGTGATGGACAAATTGTATCGTCGATTGATTCAACTAAAAATCGAACAAGTTGCGCTAAAAAAAGAAAAAGATGCCGCTTCAAAAAAACGTTTGCAGGTTTTGGAACAAGAAATTGGCGAACTCGAAAAAGAATATTCGGATTTAGAAGAGATTTGGAAAGCTGAAAAATCCGCGTTGCAAGGTTCCGCCGCAATTAAAGAAAAACTCGAACAAGCGCGTTTGGATTTAGAAACCGCGCGACGTAGCAACGATTTAGCGAAAATGTCCGAATTGCAATACGGCATTATTCCAGATTTAGAAAAACAAATTTCCGCATCCGTCACGGTCGATATGTCAAAAATGACGTTGTTACGCAACAAAGTCACCGAAGACGAAATCGCCGAAGTCGTGTCGAAATGGACGGGGATTCCGGTTTCAAAAATGTTGGAAGGCGAACGCGAAAAATTGCTTGAAATGGAAACGCATTTAAAACAGCGCGTCATCGGACAAGAAGAAGCGTTGAAAGCCGTGAGCAACGCCATTCGTCGTTCACGCGCGGGACTTTCTGACCCGAATCGTCCGAATGGTTCGTTTTTATTTTTAGGACCCACTGGCGTAGGCAAAACCGAATTGTGCAAAGCGTTAGCCGAGTTTATGTTCGACACGCTCGACGCAATGGTGCGAATTGATATGTCGGAATTCATGGAAAAACATTCCGTGGCGCGTTTGATCGGTGCGCCTCCAGGCTATGTCGGTTATGAAGAAGGCGGTTATTTAACGGAATTAGTGCGCCGCAAACCGTATTCGGTAATTTTGCTCGACGAAATTGAAAAAGCGCATCCCGACGTGTTTAACATTTTGTTGCAAGTGTTGGACGACGGGCGTTTGACCGACGGGCAAGGTCGCACGGTGAATTTTAAAAACACCATTATTGTGATGACTTCCAATATTGGCTCGGAAGTTATTCAAGCGTTGTCGGGCGAGGCGATGTATGACGTAATGAAATCAGCGGTGATGGATATTGTGGTCACGAAATTCCGACCCGAATTTATCAATCGTATCGATGAAGCGGTGGTGTTTCATTCGTTGGAACGCGAGCAAGTTCGCGCGATTTCGACCATTCAAATCGATTATTTACGCGGGCGTTTGCAAGAACGTGACATTGGTTTTGAAATTTCAGATGCGGCGTTGGATTTATTGGGCGAAGCGGGATTTGATCCGATTTATGGCGCAAGACCGATGAAACGTGCCATTCAACAACAGCTTGAAAATCCCCTCGCACAACTGATTTTGGCTGGACAATTTCTGGCTGGCGATGTGATAAATGTGAGTGAAGAAGTGGGCGAGTTGCGCTTTATGTGATAATTCTCACTAAATATTCCAAACAAACAATGGATTTTACAATGAGCGATGCCAACGAAAACTACACACAAGAAACAATTTTAAATGTGCGCGGGGTGTTAGCGAGGCATAGACTTGTTGAGGAATTAGTAAGGAAACAAAATCTTGTTGAATTACAGCGTTTATTTGAACAGTTAGACACTGATTCATTAGTTCAAATGTTAGAAGTTTTTTCACCAGATGATCGAAAAGTTGTGTGGGAATTAATTCCTGAAAATCGTAAAGAAGAGGTTTTGATTGCGATGACTTATGACACACGTGTGGAATTAGCCGCCGATTTCCGTCCTAAAAATAGAAATATGGTGATTCGCGTTTTTGATTTACATGAAGGATTGTTGCGCCAAATTCCAATTGAAACCAAAGCGGATTTAATACACGCTAAACCGATTTGGATTGATTTGGTGATGCCTGAAGATGAGCATTTAAATTGGGCGCAAGATGTTTTTGATGTCGATTTACCGAATCCAAGTGAGTTAACGGATTTAGAAACGAGTGCACGTTTTTACGTTGAAGATAATGGTGAAGTGCATTTACATTCGGATTTTTTGCTTGATCGAAAAGACGAATCTCGAAATGTTGCCGTTGCATTTGTGTTGAAAAAAGACACCCTTTTTTCAGTTCGTAGTGAAGAATTACCTGCATTTCGTTTGCAACGTCTTCGAGCTCGTGCTGAATCTGATTATATTTCTGACGCGAAAGATTTACTTCTCGATTTGTATGCGGCCGATGTTGAGTATTCGGCGAATGCGCTTGAGGATATTTACACTGAATTGGAAGCGGTTGGTCGACAAGTTTTTAAATCTTATATGACCGATGAAGGAGCTGCGAAAATTCTTGCTGCGATTGCAGAAGAGGAAGATTTAAACGGACGAATACGTCGTAATGTTTTGGATACACGTCGTGCATTATCGTTTTTGATGCGTGGCAAATTTTTATCCGAAATTCAACACGAAGATGTGCGTGAAATTTTACGTGATATTGAATCGCTTGATGGTCATACGTCGTTTTTGGTAAATAAAATCAATTTCCAAATGGATGCAACGGTTGGTTTTATTAACGTTAATCAAAATAAAGATTTGAAGCGTTTAACATTGATTAGTTTTGTTTTTATGCCTTTAAATGTCATTGCTGGAATTGGTGGGATGTCCGAGTTCTCTATGATGACAGCAGACATTCCATGGCAAATGTCTTACAGTGGCTTATTAGGTGGCTTAGTTTTGGTGTCATGGCTGACATTTATTTTTGTACAGTTTTTTGAGCGTCGAAAAGTAGAGCGTTTATCTATGCAAAAGAACAAAATCCAAAAGCGTTAAGCAATTTTAAAAGCTAACGAATTGAAATCGAACGCGTTAGCTTTTTTGCGTTTTTAAAAAACGCTTTTAATCACCGCGCAGATTTCGTGAATTTCAGCATCGGTTAAGAATGGGCAAATTGGCAACGAAAAACAACGTTTCATCACAGATTCCGTAATGGGTAAAACCATTCCAGCGCATTCTATTTCAAACGCTTTTTGTTGATGTAGCGGTACAGGATAATACACGGCGCAACCGATTTTTTTCGCTTGCAACGCAGCCATTACGTCATCTCGTTTATCGCAAAGCAACGTATATTGATGATAAACGTGTTCACCTAAACCATCTTCAAACGGTGTTTCTAGGGGAAAATCCGTTAATAATGTTGAATATAAATGCGCAACACGGCGACGACCTTCATTGTATTTGTCGATGTGTTTGAGTTTCGCCCGTAAAACCACAGCTTGGATTTCATCTAAGCGACTGTTGTAACCAATAATGTCATGGTAATAACGCACCTCCGATCCATGATTGCGAAGTTGGCGCATTTTGGCCGCCGTTTCGTCACAATCTGTCGTCGCTAAACCACCATCACCAAATGCACCTAAATTTTTACTGGGAAAAAAACTAAAGCCAGATGCATGACCGATTGTGCCGGTTTGTTTGCCGTTAATTCTCGCACCAAACGATTGACAACAATCTTCAATCAATTTCAAATTATGTTTTTCACACAATGCCAAAATCGTTGTCATATCGGCAGGTTGACCAAACAAATGCACAGGCATAATCGCTTTTGTTTTTGGTGTAATCGCAGCTGCAATCGCTTTCGGGCAAATGTTAAACGTACGTGGGTCAATATCGACAAATACAGGAATTGCACCAACATATTTAATTGCTTCAGCGGTTGCAATAAAGGTGAATGGCGTTGTGATGACTTCATCCCCAGCACCAATGCCTTCGGCAATTAACGCTAAATGTAACGCATCTGTTCCAGACGCTACGCCAATGGCGTATTTTACACCTAAATACTCCGCTGCTTCACGTTCAAAGGCTTGAACATTGGGTCCTAAAATAAAGCTGCAATTCTCGATTGTTTCTGCAATGCCACGTTCAACCTCGTCTTTGATTTCGGCATATTGCGCCTTGAGATTAACCATTTGAATCATAATTTTTCCTATTTTTAAAGTTAGTGTTTTTCAGCCAAGTACGCACATTTAGTACATTGAGTTAAAAATGGTACGGCTTTTAAGCGTTCTGGGTGAATCGTCTCACCACAGGTTTTGCAATGTGTATATTCGCTGGCATCAATTCGTGCAATGGCTTGTTTAATTGCGGCAATTTCTACTCGTGCTGAGTTACCTAAAAAATCCTGCACTTCATTATTTTCATTTTGAGTTGCTATTTTTTCAGAATTTTTTTCCATTGTTTCATCTGTATGACGCACATCATTTGTTATTGTCGTTAGGCGATGGTCTAATTCTTCTAACATCAAAATCAAATTGTGACGCTCATCATCATAATTTGCACTCATTGCATTCTCCATTTTTTATTTGCCGCATCTAAAACAACACAAATTATAACGCAATAAACATTTACCTAATGCTATTTCACCGCCATAATTTGACTTGGTTTTATTTTTTAATTCTTATTTTGGATATATTTCATGACTGCTATCAAACATTACCCTTTATTGATTTTAGGCTCTGGACCTGCAGGTTATACTGCCGCCATTTACGCAGCTAGGGCTAATTTAAACCCTGTTATTATCACGGGAATGCAACAAGGTGGACAGCTGACTACGACTACTGAAGTGGATAATTGGCCTGGTGATGTTGAAGGTTTGCAAGGTCCAGAATTAATGGAGCGGATGCAAAAACATGCTGAACGGTTCAATACTGAAATTATTTTTGATCACATTAACAGTTCCGATTTGTCTCAGCGTCCATTCAAATTAAGTGGTGATAACGGCAACTACACTTGCGACGCACTCATTATTGCAACGGGTGCATCAGCACAATATTTAGGCTTAGATTCCGAAGAAGCCTTCAAAGGGCGTGGTGTTTCAGCGTGTGCGACATGTGACGGTTTTTTCTATCGCAATAAACCTGTTGCGGTTATTGGTGGTGGAAATACGGCTGTGGAAGAGGCGCTTTATTTGTCAAATATTGCTTCAAAAGTTACTGTGATTCATCGCCGTGACAAATTTCGCAGCGAAAAAATTCTATCTGAAAAATTGTTAGAAAAAGCTAAAAATGGCAACGTCGAAATTGAGTGGTTTAGTGAACTTGATGAGGTTTTAGGTGATGAAATGGGCGTGACGGGAATTCGCATTAAAAATAAAGATGGTTCCACCAAAGAAATCGACGTACATGGTGTATTCATTGCGATTGGACACACACCAAATACCGAAATTTTCGCTGGTCAACTTGACATGAATCACGGTTACATCAAGGTGAAAAGTGGTATCGAAGGCAACGCCACATCAACGAGTGTTGAAGGTGTTTTTGCAGCAGGTGACGTGATGGATTCAGTTTATAAGCAAGCAATTACCTCGTCTGGTGCAGGCTGTATGGCCGCATTAGATGCTGAAAAGTTTTTAGATTTATAATGATGAAATTGGTTGTTCTGGATGAAAATAATTCCTCGCAACCTTTTCCACCTTTACGCAATGCGTTGTGTGAACCAAATGGTTTATTGGCTATTGGTGGTTGTTTATCGAGTGAAAGGTTAATTAACGCCTATAGGCAGGGCGTATTTCCATGGTTTAGTGGCAACGAACCGATTTTATGGTGGTCACCGAATCCACGCCTTGTTTTATTTCCTGCAAAATTACATATATCAAAACGATTAGCGAAAACATTACGCCAAAAAAAATTCGATGTAACTACAAATCAGGCTTTCGATTTGGTCATTTCAAAATGTGCTGAATTGCGTGTCAATGCTGAAGGGACATGGATTAGTGCAGATATTCAACGTGCATATTCAAAATTACATCGAGAGGGTTTTGCTCATTCATTTGAAGCGTGGCATGACGGTGAATTAGTGGGCGGTTTATATGGTGTTGCGTTAGGTAACGTATTTTTTGGCGAATCGATGTTTTGTACGCGCAGTGATGCTTCAAAAGTCGCATTCACATATTGCGTTCATTATTTACAATCATTAGACTTTCAACTAATTGATTGCCAAGTTCGCAGTGAACATTTGGTGGGGTTAGGTGCGCAAGAAATCTCACGCACCGATTTTTCACGTTTATTAAAAATATATTGTTCAGTATATTAAGGATTATTAAAAATGCAAAAATTAAAATGTGCTGTGATTGGCACGGGTTATTTGGGGAAATTTCATGCAGAAAAATACGCGAATTTGCCTGAATGTGAACTCGTCGCGGTTGTTGATATAAACGAAGAAACCGCGAAAACGACTGCTGAAAAGCATGGCGCACAAGCATTGACAGATTATTCGTCGCTTTTGGGTAATGTGGATGCCGTTAGTATTGTTGTTCCAACAACCTTGCATTACCAAGTAGCGAAAGATTTTTTGAACGCAGGTTCACATGTTTTAATCGAAAAACCGATTACGACGACCGTTGAACAAGCGGATGAATTAATTGCAATTGCCAAAGCGAAAAATTTAATTCTGCAAGTTGGGCATTTGGAGCGTTTCAATCCAGCTATTTTGGCATTAGATAAAGATGAAAAACCGTTATTTATTGAATCACATCGCTTATCACCTTTTAATCCACGTGCGAATGATGTCAGCGTAGTGTTGGATTTAATGATTCACGACATTGATATTATTTTAGCGTTAGTAAATTCAGAAATTGAACGCATTGACGCAAGTGGTACAGCGGTTTTGACAAAAGGAACCGATATTGCCAATGCACGCTTAACATTCAAGAATGGTTGTGTGGCGAATGTTACCGCGAGTCGAATCAGTATGAAACTTGAACGTAAAATGCGTTTATTTAGACCTAGTTCGTATGCGTCGGTCGATTTTCAAAATCGAGTTTTGCAAAAATACCGCACGGGTGACAAAGAAATGTTTCCTGGAGTCCCCGAAATTCTCAGCGAAGAAGCAACGTTTGAAACTAGCGACGCGCTTCTCGCAGAAATTCAGCAATTTTTAGGTTGTATTAAAACGGGTGAGCAACCTTTAGTTACAGGTGAGGCGGCACGTTTAGCTTTAGCTACAGCGATTCAGATTACACAATTGTTAAACTAAAATAGCGCATTTCCAAAAAAAAACCGCTAATTAATCTGGCGGTTTTTTATTAGGAAAAATCTTAGATCTGTGTTCCACCAACGGTTAAGCCATCGATTTTCAACGTGGGTTGACCGACGCCAACTGGCACGCTTTGCCCATCTTTACCGCACGTTCCGACACCACTATCAAATTCTAAATCGTTGCCGACCATTGAAACTTTTGTCAAAACGTCAGGACCATTGCCGATTAGCGTGGCACCTTTGACAGGGCGCGTTATTTTTCCATTTTCGATTAAATAGGCTTCGCTGGCAGAAAATACAAATTTCCCTGACGTAATATCAACTTGTCCACCCGCAAAATTTTTCGCATATAACCCATTTTTCACTGATGCGATAATTTCCTCGGGATTGTGCTGTCCCGCAAGCATATAAGTATTAGTCATGCGTGGCATTGGTAAATGAGCATAAGATTCACGGCGACCGTTACCCGTTGGTGAAACGCCCATCAAACGGGCGTTTAAACGATCTTGCATATAACCTTTTAAAATACCATTTTCAATTAACACGGTATTTTCGGTTTGCGTACCTTCATCGTCGATGCTTAAGGAACCGCGTCTTCCGTATAAGGTGCCATCGTCCACAACCGTACATAATGAAGATGCAACCCGTTCACCAATTCGTCCGCTAAATGCGGATGTGCCTTTGCGATTAAAGTCGCCTTCTAAACCGTGTCCAATCGCTTCGTGCAATAAAATTCCAGGCCAACCTGAACCTAAAACAACTGTCATATTTCCAGCAGGGGCTTCTTCAGCTTCTAAATTAACTAAGGCTTGGCGCACAGCTTCTTTTGCATAATTTAATGCCGTTTCTTGTTCAAAAAACATTGAATAATCACATCGCCCACCACCGCCCATACTGCCTTGTTCGCGCTTACCATTTTCAACGACAATAACAGTGACATTTAAACGCACGAGCGGCCGAACATCCGCTAATAAATGTCCATCTTGATTTGCAACCAAAATATGTTCGTGAACACCAGATAAGCTAATGATGACTTCTTCGATGCGTGAATCTAACGCGCGAGTTTGAGTGTCGAGTTGCTTTAGAAAATCGATTTTTTGTTGATCTTCGAGCGACTTTAATGGATTTAAAGTGGGATATAAAACCCGCGCATTTTTATCGATCGCTTTCAAATTCACTTGTGCGTTTTGCGCCTGACGGGTAATTGCTTTTACGTTGTTAATAGCATCAAACAAAACGGCGATTTCCAAACGATCACTGTAGGCAAAACCTGTTTTTTCACCTGAAACCGCACGCACACCAGCGCCTTGTTCAATGCTGTGATGACCTTCTTTTACAATGCCACTTTCGAGTACCCATGATTCTGAATGGCTCGATTGAAAATAAATATCCGCTGCATCCACTTCTGCACTCAGCAGGTGATTCATCAATTTTTCGATGTCGGAATCTTGAATGTTTGCAGGCGTAAGAATCGCTTGTCGTGCTAATTGAAGTAAATGCATAAGACCTGTGTTTAATGTGAATACGGCTGAATTATTTAGTGAATATGAACTTCGCGGCTTTGAATGGTATCGCTACGACGTAAAATATAACTATCGGCTTTATCACCGGTAAATTGTTTTCCTTCGTCGTTAAGTTGGATTAGCGTCCCTTCGTCTTTGATACGATACATTTTCGTGTTCGATTCGCTATTTTTTGGCGTGAGCAAAGTTAGTTTATTGTCATCGTCCCAACTGTATTTACCTTTTTCGTAAAATTCTCTTGAAGATTCTTTTGCTGGCTGTGTTACGAGTAAATAATTGTTGTTATCTTTTAAAGACAGCGTAGCTTTAATTCCGTTGCAATTGTCGCAAGGCAGAAAACCGTAAAAAACACCGTGAAACTTTTTATTTTCATCTACGGGAGTCAAATGGTTTGTGTGTTCACCTTCTTTTTGATGATTAGACACTTTCGCTTCAAGAAATTTTTGTTGCGCCGACATATCTGTCACCGCTATTGCAGGCATGCAAAAAAGTAATACACCAAAAAAAGTCAATGTTTGTTTAATTGTTTTCATAAAACGTATTCTCCAAAAGTGATACTTAATATTTTTACTTGGTTAATAAATCTATCAAAATTTGCTCATAAATTGTACTCAGAATTTCTAAATCAGCAATACCAATATGCTCATTAACTTTATGAATACTGGCATTTAAAGCGCCGAGCTCAATTACTTGTGCGCCAGTTGGTGCGATAAATCGTCCGTCTGATGTTCCGCCACCTGTATCATCAAGCGTTTGTAAACCTGTTACGGATTTAATTGCCGAATGTGCTGCATCAATTAATGCGCCTTTTGAGGTTAAAAATGGATTGCCTGACAACCGCCAAACTATGTCATATTTCAAACCATGTTGATTTAAAATTTCGGCGGTGCGTTGCTTAATAATTTCAGCTGTTAATTCAGTGCTAAAACGCAAATTAAACTGTACATTCGCATTTGCAGGAATAACATTTTCAGCACCTACACCACTGTTAAAATTAGAAATTTGTAAGCTCGTTGCAGGGAAAAACTCATTACCTTCGTCCCAAATTTCATTAATTAAATCGTTTAATGCTGGCGTTATTTTGTGAATCGGATTATCCGCTAATTCAGGATACGCAACATGACCTTGAACACCCTGAACGGTTAGGTTTGCACACAATGAACCACGTCGTCCAACACGAATTACATCACCAATTTGTTTGTAGCTCGATGGCTCACCAACTAAGCACCAGTCGATTTTGTCTCCGCGTTTCTCTAACACTTCGACCACTTTCACAACGCCATTTGTTGCTGCGCCTTCTTCATCACTGGTGAGCATAATAGCTATTGAACCCTCGTGATTTGGGTGATTGGCAATAAAACGTTCGACCGCTGTTATGAAACAAGCGATTCCACCTTTCATGTCGGCCGTGCCACGCCCGTATAATTGACTATCACGAATGGTCGGCTCAAACGGTGGTGATTCCCACAAACTCAATACGCCAACGGGTACAACGTCTGTATGACCCAAAAAAACAAACAGCGGTTTTGCATCACCACGACGAAGCCATATATTTTCAGTGTCATTGAAATTCAATCGTTCATCAAGAAATTCCAATGGTGTTAAACGATTGGCGATTAAATCTAAACAACCTGCATCATTTGGTGTTACTGATTCACGGCGAATTAAATCCTCTAAAAGTGCCAGTGTATCTGTCATAACAAATGTTTTTCGTACATTCGAGTGTCAAAGCCGACTAACAAAACTACCCCATTATCAATAACAGGGCGTTTCATCAGCGTTCTATTTTGAGCAATTAACGGCAACGCAGTTTCAATCTTTGTACAGCATTTTTGCTGTTCAGGTGAAAGTTTTCGCCATGTCATTCCCTTACGATTTAACAAAATTTGCCAATCATCAAGCCGTGCTGAAAATTGTTTTAACGTTTCGAGCGTCAAACCGCCACTTCGAATATCGTGAAATTTGTATTCAAGTTGACGTTCATCAAACCACAGTCGTGCTTTTTTGACGGTATCACAATTTGTTAAACCATAAATCGTTATCATCATTTAACCTTCAGAGCCGCCAAGTAAATCTTCTATGGCTGGTAAATCAGGTTCTGTGCGGAGGCGAACTTTATAAACGTCGATAAGTTCCATTAAGGCTTGTTCCAAATCACCCAAAATTTCTTCCTCATTTTCGATTTCTTCATCAGGAATTTCACCGGATTCCAAATAATCTTGTTGTGTATTGACTGAATCTTCAACCGATAAAATGGCGTACATCAAGGTTGTACTGGAAATATCTTTGCTCATGGTTTTGCCTCTTGGTTAAGTTAAAAAATAAGAATTAGTTTTTTACGTAGCGTGTTGAATCTTCAATTCCTGCCGCTAAAAACCCCGCTTTGCGTAATCGACAAGCATCACAGGTTCCACAGGCTTCACCATTTTCGTTAGCAGAATAACACGAAACGGTTTGTTGGTAATTTACACCCAGTTTTGTACCTGCCGAAATAATTTCAGCTTTGCTCAAATGAATCAGTGGCGTGTGAATTTTGAACGGTTCGCCTTCAACGCTTGCTTTTGTCGCTAAATTTGCGAGGGATTCAAACGCGGCGATAAATTCAGGACGGCAATCAGGATAGCCCGAATAATCCACTGCGTTTACGCCGATAAAAATATCTTGGGCGTGTAATACTTCTGCCCAGCCCAATGCCAAAGATAAAAAAACTGTATTTCGTGCAGGAACGTAAGTGACAGGTATCCCTGTTTCCAACGTTTGTGGCACTGCAATGTCGGAATCTGTCAGCGCGCTACCACCAATTGAACCAAGTCCCAAGCTGACAACTTTGCGCGTAACGCCGTAATCATGGGCAATTTTTTCACCTGCTTGTAATTCAGCTTTATTCCGTTGCCCGTAATCAAAACTTAGCGCAAAACATTCATAACCTTGCGTTTGTGCCATTGCCAAAACGGTTACAGAATCGAGTCCGCCTGAAAGTAAAACAACTGCTTTTTTTTGCATTTATTATTTTCCTTGTGCGTCTTGCCACAAGAGTTTATGAAGTTGAATTTGAAAACGAACGGGTAATCTATCCGCTAAAATTTTTTCTGCTAATTCGGTTGGGTTTTGTGTTGGTACGACGGGCGAAAATAGAACTTGGCAACGGTGCACCAAATTATAATCCGTCATAATTTTTTTTGACCATTTGTAATCGTCATCGTCCGCAATTACAAATTTCACTTGGTCTTTCGTGGTTAAAAATTCGATATTTTCATAACGATTTTTTTCAACTTCGTCCGAACTTGGTGTTTTTAAATCCATTACTTTGATAATTCGAGTGTCAACTTTTGATACATCTAACGCACCACTGGTTTCAAGAGAGACATTAAAATTCTCGTCCGCTAATTGCGTTAATAATTCTAAACACATGGGTTGCGCTAACGGTTCACCGCCTGTAACACAAACATTTTTACATTCGTATTGTTTAACATCAGCAAGAATATCAATAATCGACATTTTCACACCGCCCGAAAACGCATAACTGGTGTCGCAATAATTACAGCGCAAGGGGCAACCTGTTAAACGTACAAAAACGGTTGGCATTCCGACCGCATTAGACTCGCCTTGAAGAGAATAAAAAATCTCGGTAATTCGTAACATTTAGTTCGGTACGCCGTTAAGTTGCTGTAGTTTTTTAGCAGCAACTTCAGCGGATTTTGTGGTGGGGAAGTCGGTAATTACGCGTGTAAAAAACTCTTTCGCTTTTGCCGAATTTCTTGCTTCCACTTCGATTGAGCCCAATTTAAGAAGTGCGTCAGGTACTTTTTGACTGGTAGGATATTTTTCTAAAACAGCGTTAAATGCTTTTTTCGCTGATGGCAGATCTTTATTCATGCGATATGCTTCACCCAACCAAAATTGCGCGTTATTCGCTAATGGATTTGTCGGATCCTTACTTAATAAGGCACTAAATTGGGCGATTGCTTCGGCTGTTTGACCGCTACGAAATATCTCAAACGCTTGTTGATAAGGCGATTGTAAACTTACCGCAGGTACAATCGATTTTGGTGGCGCGCTAACAGGTTCGGGTTCTTTTGCCGCTGGCGCGTTTGTTTCTGCCGAAGAAACGGTTGATTTAGCACCACTCATTTTATTTTCAACTTGCTGCAAACGTTCATCAAAATCTGCGTACATTGCCGATTGCTTCTTTTTCATTTCAGAAATTAAATTCGTTTGTTCTTCGAGTTTGCCATTCAATTGCTGAATTTCAGCCTGCGCTTCATCCAATCGATTCATCAATTCAAATGTGCTATTCATCGGCGCACTAACTGAAATAGGTATCACAGCGGGTGTGCCGCTTGGATAAACCGAATTATCAATCACAGGCGCAAGAGAGTCTGCCAAAGAAAATGAACTTACAAAAAATAAAAGCGCAGGAAGTTTTTTCATTTTAGTAAGCAAGTTCGACGCGACGGTTCAATTCCCAAGAGGATTCATCATGTCCCATTGCCATAGGTTTTTCTTCACCGTAGCTAACAATACCTAATTGGCTTTCAGAAACACCTTGTGCTTTGAGCATTCCTGCAACGGTTTTTGAGCGCTGTTCGCCAAGTGCAATGTTGTATTCACGCGAACCGCGTTCATCACCGTTACCTTCTAAAACAATGTGTTGACTAGGATTTGCTAATAAATAACGTGCGTGTGCGGCAATGACAGGAATGAAATCTTGTTGAACTTGACTGCTGTCGAGCATGAAGTAAATCGTACGTTTTGAAAGTGGGTTGTTTGGATCGCTAAATTCCGGTGGTAAACCGTTTGCACCTTTCGCACCATATTTGCCATTTGCGCCAAAACGTCCGCCGTTCGCACCTGATCCATCACCGAATCCGTTCGTTGATGCATCGTTAATGCCGCCGTTTAAGCTGCCATCTGTCAAACTCGCATCTTTTTCTTCGTCAGAACTACAGCCAATTAAGGTTAATGCGCTGATAATGGCCACTATTGCCAATGTTTTTGTAAATTTCATGTTGTTTTCCAAGTGAGTAAAACTAAGGTTAAAAAATAAAAATAAGGTTGATGTTACACGATTGAATTAAAGATAAATAGGTAGCTCTAAACAATATGAGAATAAGTCTGAATATGTTTATTTATCAACGCTTGCAGTTTTTCTTTATCAATTAATTGATTATCAACTTTCAAATATAAGGTGGTTTCGTCATGATGAAAAATAACTTCTTCGACACCTGAAAAATTGCGAATTTCGGTCACAAATACTTCTGAATTATTTTCGTTCAGCGTGTCAATTGAAATCAACAAGCTGGCTAAATAACGAGGCTCTTTCATCGTGAGTGAAATAATAAACCAGCTTAATATCAATGCCGCACAAACGAGGAAAACTGCTGTCACACCAAATTGTCCATTAAACCAGCCACCCACTAATCCACCACAAAACAAACCTAAAAATTGTGAGCTTGAGTACGCGCCCATCGCTGTGCCTTTTAAATCAGCAGGTGCGGTTTTTGAAACAAGTGAGGGCAGGGTGGCTTCGAGTAAATTAAAGCCACAGAAAAATATGCTTAAAAACACAATTAACGAGACCAAGTTTTCGTGTAAAAAAGCGAATCCCATCGCTGCAATTAACAACGTGGCGATTGCGCCCAAAAAAACTTTTTTCATTTGACGTTTTTTCTCAGCCAAAATAATGAACGGTACAATCAACGCCATTGAAATCACAAAAACAGGCAAATATACTTTCCATTCGCTACCCGCTTCCAATCCTGTATTTCGCATTAGCGTTGGCACGACGACAAAAATCGCCATTAAAATTAAATGTAAAATGAAGATGCCATAATCCAAACGTAAAAGCTCAGGGTTTTTTAACGCTGTCATCGCGTCAGTGGGCACAAATTCGGCATCACGATGTAATTTTGATTTTTCCGGATTCGGTACAATAAAAATAACCGTAGCAATCGCCAATAAGGTTAAAAATGCTGTCGTCCAAAAAACGCCGTGAACACCGCCAAACATCGCCGCAATAATCGGACCCGCAATAATTCCTGCACCAAACGAAAATCCAATGCTAATTCCAATCGTTGCCATTGCTTTGGTACGGTGAACTTCCTGGGTTAAATCAGCGACTAACGCCATAATGACGGCTGAAATTGCCCCTGAGCCTTGCAAAGCTCTGCCGATTAAAACGCCATAAATATCTGTCGATAATGCCGCGACGACGCTACCCGAAAAAAATAAAACTAAGCCAATAATAATCAGTTTTTTGCGACCAAATTTGTCTGAGATCAAACCGAATGGAATTTGCAACAGCACTTGCGGTAAACCGTAAATACTCATCGCCAAACCAATTAACGCCGGCGTTGCACCGTCTAATTCTTTGGCAAATAACGACAGCACGGGCAAAATCATAAACAGCCCCAGCATTCGCAAGGCGTAAATACCCGCAAGTGAGCCGATAGCACGTTTTTCCGAAGAGGTTATTGGACTGGAAATATCTTGGACGTTGGTCACGAGTTAAACTCCGAAATTAGGGGGCGACTGGAGCAGCTGTAGCAACAGTTTGTGGGGTGATACTGAGTAATTCAACATCAAATACTAACGCTGAGTTCCCAAATACTAACGCTGAGTTCCCAGGTATTTTTGAACTTCCTGCTTCTCCGTAAGCTAAATTTGAAGGCATGAAGAATCTGTATTTAGCCCCTTTTTTCATCATTAGTAGTCCTTCTGTGAAACCAGCGATAACATTATTCAATTTAAAACTCGCAGATGCCTCGCTATCGAACATTTTTCCAGAAGGCAGAAAACCACGGTAATTTACAATCACTGTATCGGTTGGTGCTGTAGGTGTTACACCGCCAACATTATTTTGAAGAACAATATATTTCAATCCGCTTGTTGTTGTTTTTACGTCTGGTAGCTTACCAATATCAGCCATAAACTTATCACTGTCTGTTGCATTTTGTGCAACATCAGTTCCGCAACAAGTAGATTGAATAAATGGTTTTCCTGTGTAGGTTTCGGTCATCGTAACGTCTGTACTCGTGGAAACATCACCGTTTTTCCAAGATGCTCTAACCACCATTTTTTTTGTACCTTTAAGCGATTTTAAAATACTAACACTGCCATCATCTGAATAAGAAACTACTTGAACTGATGGTGATGAAATCACGCCAAAATTGGCTGTAACAAATTGTAGAAATCCAATTCGATCAAAAAAATTGATATTTGTAATGCCAAACTTGTCATCTTGATAAAAAATCAAAAACTTATCAAATGTCACCGAATAAGTGCTACTCGTTCTGCTGTACCATTGCCCATAAAAATTCAACGGAATATATTTCGGCTTATCACCACTACTGCCCGTTACGACAAGAAGTTTATTCAACCATTCAGAAGAAACATAACTGCCGTCTTTCTGAAATGTCGCAAACTCATAACCTTTCAATTGCGTACTTTTGATTTTTTGACCTGTTGTCGGTGACGTTAATTCAAGTTGAGTTGTTGTACTTAATTGCCACGAACCAATTGGAGCCTTATCTGCCGAAAATACAGAAGAACTAAAAGCCAACAGAAGGATGAGTTGAATAAATATTTTCATTTTTATAAACCTAAAAGTTAAGATAATTTTTTATATTTTAAACGACGCGGGGAATCCGCATCGGTTCCTAAACGACGATGACGATCCGCTTCATAATCCGCGTAATTGCCTTCAAACCAAACCACCTGGCTATCGCCTTCAAACGCTAAAATGTGCGTTGCAATTCTGTCTAAAAACCAACGGTCATGGGAAATAACCACCGCGCAACCTGGGAAATTCAGCACCGCATCTTCCAATGCTCGCAAGGTTTCAACGTCTAAATCGTTTGTTGGTTCGTCGAGTAACAATACGTTTCCGCCTGTTTTGAGCAACTTCGCCAAATGCACGCGATTTCGTTCACCACCCGACAAATCACCGATGAATTTTTGTTGGTCGCCGCCTTTGAAATTGAAGCGACCCAAATAAGCGCGTGACGGTGTTTGATAAGTGCCAACGGTGATTAAATCCAAGCCTTCGGACACTTCTTCAAACACAGTTTTTTTCGCGTCCATGTCGTCGCGCAATTGGTCAACGTAAGCGAGTTTGACCGTTTCGCCAATTTTTAATTCGCCCGAATCAGGTTGTTCAAATCCAGCCATAATGCGGAATAACGTAGTTTTACCCGCGCCATTCGCGCCGATAATCCCCACGATGCCGCCTTGTGGCAATTTGAAATTTAAATCACTGAACAACAATTTATCGCCAAACGATTTAGAAATGCCGTTTGCTTCAATTACCACATCGCCCAATCTTGGACCAGGTGGAATGTAGATTTCTTGTGTTTCGTTACGTTTTTGTACATCGCTCGATGATAATTCATCAAAACGCGCCAAACGGGCTTTGCTTTTCGCATGACGACCTTTCGAGCCAGAGCGCACCCATTCCAATTCTTCTTTCATTGCTTTCTGACGTGCCGATTCTTGTTTTTCTTCTAACAATAAACGTGCGCCTTTTTGTTCAAGCCAGCTTGAATAGTTGCCTTCCCACGGAATACCTGACCCACGATCCAATTCTAAAATCCAACCCGCAACGTTATCGAGGAAATATCTATCATGCGTCACGGCAACAACTGTTCCCGTGTAATCGTGTAAGAATCGTTCAAGCCACGCGACAGATTCTGCATCTAAGTGGTTGGTCGGTTCGTCAAGCAACAACATATTAGGATTTGAAAGTAATAAACGGCAAAGTGCGACACGGCGTTTTTCACCTCCCGATAATTTCCTCACATCCGCATCCCAATCGGGCAAACGTAGTGCGTCAGCAGCAACTTCTAATTTGCGGTCTAAATTGTGACCGTCGCAAGCATTAATAATATCTTCCAAACGCGCTTGGTCTGCAGCGAGTTTGTCAAAATCGGCGTCTTCGGCAGCGTAATCCAAATAAACTTGGTCAAGTTGCGCCAACGCTTCTTTGATTTCAACAACCGCTTCTTCGATATTTCCACGCACCGTTTTAGTTGGATCAAGTTGTGGTTCTTGGGATAAATAACCGATTTTAATGCCTTTGAGCGGAATGGCTTCGCCTTCGATTTCAGTATCTAAACCCGCCATAATACGTAAAAGCGTCGATTTACCTGAACCGTTTAACCCCAAAACCCCAATTTTTGCGCCAGGATAAAAAGACAACCAAATGTCTTTAAGAATGTATTTTTTAGGTGGGACGATTTTTCCCACGCGATTCATTGAATAAATATATTGAGCAGCCATAATAATTTCTTAGGTTAGTTCAAAAAAGGAAAGTATAACAAATTTCAGTTAATTCGATGCTTGTTGAGTTTGCTGTGTTGTTTGGAATAGACAAAATAAAACACTAAACCTATCGCTAGCCAAATCAAAAAACGCCACCACGTTTGGGCAGGTAAAAATGCCATCAATGCGCTGCATGAGATCATGCCCAATGCCGGAAATAGTGGGCTATAGGGTGAACGAAATGGTCGCACTAAATTGGGTTGCGTGAAGCGTAAAACAATTACGCCAAAACAAACCAAAACAAACGCGGCTAACGTTCCAATATTAACTAATTCGGCTAAATCACCCAGTGGAATCAAACCCGCAATAATAGCCATAATCACACCACACATAACAATCACACGAATAGGTGTTTGTGTTTTTTCATGCACTTCGTTGAAAAATTCGGGTAACAAACCATCTCGCGCCATTGCAAAAATAACGCGCGTTAAACCGTAATATAAAACCAGCATGACCGTTGTTAAACCTGCAATGACACCTGTTGCAACTAATGCCGATGCCCAATTGTAACCCAATAATTGCAACGCATGGGCAACAGGCGATGACACGTTTAAATCGCTGTAATGCACCACGCCTGTCAATAAACCAGAAACTAAAATATAAATTACGGTACAAAAAATCAACGAAACAACAATGCCAAACGGTAAATCTTTTTGCGGGTTTTGAGCTTCTTCAGCAGCAGTCGAAACGGCATCAAATCCAACGTAAGCAAAAAAGACAATAGATGCGCCAGCCAAAACGCCTGTGGTTTTACCATCGGGCAGGGTTTGAAACCAACCAAATGGCATAAACGGATGCCAGTTTTCAGGATTAACATTAAAACTCGCCAAGCCAATAAATACCGCAATTGTCAGCAATTTCACCACGACCATTATGTTGTTGACTTTTGAACTGTATTTTACACCCACAATCAACAAGCCCATCAAAATTAAAATAATTAGTGATGCAGGTAAATTGATAATACCGCCAAGTTTAGGCGCCTTCGTGAGCGCATCAGGCAAGCCAAAACCGATTGCTGTCAGTGCATTATTAAAATAACCTGCCCAACCGTTTGCGACAGCGGCAACGGAAATGGCATATTCAAGCAATAAATCCCAGCCAATAATCCATGCAACCAATTCACCAAACGCCGCGTAACTGTAACCGTATGCACTGCCACAACCACCGACTGCGGCAGCTAATTCGGCATAAGATAATGCCGCAAAAGTACACGCAAATCCTGCAATAACAAACGATAAAACAACCGCTGCGCCAGCTTGTGTGGCGGCGGCAATGCCTGTTAAAACGAAAATCCCCGTGCCGATAATCGCGCCAATGCCTAAAAATGTTAAATCCCATTTTGATAAACAGCGACTTAATGTATTTTCAAATTCTGGTGTAATTTTTTTTGTGCGAAAAAGTTGCTTCATTTATTTATTTCTCAAAAATAGTTATGCCGTGAACAACAAACACACCGCCAAAATGGTTTCCCACACGTCACCCGATTCTTGACCTTTTGCTTGACGATCTGCTTTCGCGCTGAGAGTTAAAATTTCAAATAATTTTGTGTGTGGTAAGCGTTTAATGGCTTTTTCAATCACGCCAGCGCGTTTATCCCAAATTTGATTATTCCGAAACACACTATCTTTGCTCTTACCTTCGGCGAGTTCGATTTTGACTTTTGATAATGTCCGCGCTTCACGCATTAATGCCCAAAGTACAACGGGTGGCGCGACACCTTCATTTCGCAAACCTGCTAAAACTTTAAAAATGCGATTCGGATTCGCTGTGCCAATCGCATCAATTAGTTTGAATACGTCATAACGGGAACTGTCTGCCACCACGTCGAAAATTTGAGCTTGTGTCAATAGGCTTGCGCCATAAAGAACGTACAGTTTTTCTATTTCTTGCGCGGCAGCGAGTAAATTTCCTTCAACGCGTTCTGCTAATAATAAAAGTCCAGCGCGGTCTGCGTTCAAGCCACGTTGTTGCAGCCGATTTTGTAACCATTGAATCAGTTCCTCGCCTTCGAGTGGTTTGACTTGAATTGTCACGCCGACTTTATCAACCGCTTCAAACCATTTTGTTTTCATTGCAGCGGCATTTAATTTGCCGCAAGTAATCAATAAAACCGTATCCGTTGGCAACTTTTCACAATGTGAAATCAGTGTTTTTCCACCTTCGTTACCAAAGTTTGCTGTCGGAACACGCAAATCAATCACTTTTTTATCACCAAAAATGGAGATTGAGCGTGCCGATGTCGTAATTTCTGACCATTCAAACCCCGTATCGGTTGAAAAGATTTCACGCTCCAAAAAACCTGCCTGTTTTGCCGCTTGTCGAATTGAATCCGATAATTCAACAATTTGTAATGGTTCGTCACCACTAATTAAATAAACAGCTCCAAGTGTTTTTTGTAACGAGGTGTTTAATTGCTCAGGCTTGGCGCGCATTATTTTTCACTTTTTTCTAACGTGAAACGCGCTTGATTTAGCAACGTTCGTACTATTTGTTGAGCCATTTCTGAACGCAATGTCGTTTCTTCGTTATCACGCGCTAAAACAGCTTGTTGATCATTATAATAATCACGGCGAATTTCCAATGGTTGACGTGCTAATAAAATTGCATCTTTGGGTGTCGTGAGTTCATATTCAATATGGTAAATCAACTCGAACTCGTTGGTTTTTCCACGCTCACTTAACGAAACACCACGCCGTTTAAATTGTTCATCAAATAATTTAATCACCATGCTCGATGTGGCGAGTGATTCTGAAAGTTCACTTTTAGAATTACGTAATTGTTGGCGCATTTGTTCACGTAATGCAGGTGAGCCGCCTTCGAGGAAAACACTTTTTAATTCAAGCGGTAACGAATAGGAATTGTGTGGATGAAAACCACACGCTGACATCGTTGTGATAAGTAATAAAAATAAAAATTTGTATACGTGAGTAGGAATCATGAATTTGTATTGGAGTTTTGACAGATAGTTTGGTGTGCAAACCGAGATTTGCACTCCGAAAATGCACGGATTACAAGGTTACGATTTGATCGCCTTTGCTGACCAAAACAACATCAGCGGGACGTGCTGAGAAAATCCCCACCATCACAACACCTGTAATGTTGTTGATTAAATTCTCCAATTTCGTTGGGTCAACAATGCTCAAATTATGTACATCTAAAATGACATTATGATTATCGGTAATACACCCTTCACGGTAAATAGGTTGTCCACCTAATTTCACTAATTCACGCGCCACATAACTGCGTGCCATTGGTACAACTTCAACAGGCAAGGGGAATTTACCTAATACATCCACTAATTTTGTTTCGTCAGCGATACACACAAATTTTTTGCTTGCCGCTGCAATAATTTTTTCGCGTGTCAACGCGGCACCACCGCCTTTAATCAATTGTTTGTGTGGGTTTACTTCATCTGCACCATCAATATAAATGTCTAACGTGCCAACATCATTTAAATCTAAAACGGGAATTCCTAACGCTTTTAAACGTTGCGTGCTGGCTTCAGAGCTAGAGACTGCACCTTCAATGTCGTTTCTAAAATTCGCTAAAAAATCAATAAAATGATTAACCGTTGAACCTGTTCCAACGCCAATTACAGGTACACCTTTTATGTAAGGTAATGCGGCTTCAGCGACTTTGCGTTTTAATTCGTCTTGTGTCATTTGCGTTTTCTCCATGTGATTAAAAATTAAAGCGATGAGACGCATGCCTCATGTTGACACGATAATAACGCATCACTTGTGTTTTATCAGCGTTTTATTTCAAAAAAAATGTTAAAAACACCTGCTTTAGTTACTCGGATTTGAATCACAAATTGATTGCTATACATCAATCAGGATATATTTTTTAAATGCGAATTTAAGAGCTAAGTAAAATCCGTATTACTTGAGGAGTGAGATATATTTCCCTGTTTTACTGAGTTGAACTGGCTTTTATTTAGTATAGTGGACCCTGAAATCCGGACAATAGTTTAAGCTATACTCTGTCGAAAAAAGAGAAGTGGCAAATGAGTGAAAGCAAGCGGAAGATTTTTACAGGATCACAAAAAGCTAAGATTGCCTTGGAAGCGGTTAAAGGCACAAAGACAATCAATGAGATCGCCCAGGAAAACGGAGTCCATCCGACCCAGGTAAGTCAATGGAAAAAGGAATTGATGGACAATGCGGGTAGTCTTTTTG
>BJHG01000026.1 GCA_014191975.1 Methylococcaceae bacterium
CGCCGTTTAAGTAAAGATTATGAAGTCTTAACCGATTCAAGTACGGCGTTCATACATATTGCGATGATAAACTTGATGCTCGGACGGCTTTAAAGCAGATTTCTGACTTTTAAAACACGCACTAACAATTTTGTGATGTGGCACGTTTGACACGCAACGGAATTGAAATGCACTTGCACGCCGCGATTCAAGGTATTTTCAGCATACCCTGTCATGTCATCACGATTTCGCCATAATTCACGATGTGCATCGAGTAAGGTTTTTTGTCCAGAATGTGGTAACGCAGGCGCTTCAACACTGCCGTAAGTTTTACCACCGTGACAATGTTCACACGACAACGGTTTAGGCTGATTATTCAAATCGCGGCGGCTATCTTCATCCGAAAAACCTGTTAAAAAATTATGGTCTGCATTCAAATCCCATTCGGTGTTAAACGCGCCTTTGGCATGACAAACAGAACAATCTTCAATTGAACGGGTTACGCCTTTTTCTGTCCAAGATTTGCCTTTATGCACATCGTCTTTCGTATCAAAAACATTTATTTCTACTTTCACCGCTTCACCAAAACCATAAAACCCGCGTCTTTTTTCACTAGTTTCATGGCAAAGCATACAATTTTCACTGGCAGGAAAACGGCGTATCGGAATTAACGTTTTTCCATCTTCATTAAACGCCGTTAAATTCCATTTCAAAACAGGTTCAGAATCTTCAGGTGTTTCAAGCGTTAACAGCGTTTTTCCATTTTCGCTATTGGGCGACATATTTAAAAATGCCAACATCGACGAATTTGCGTAACGAAACCACCCTTTTTTAATCAGCTCAACATTGCGTTGATTTTTCCAATCAGAAACAGGGCGTTTAAATTGTGAAAAATCCACATGACAAATCAAACAATCTGGTTCAATTACACCGCTTTTTTTCCAATTCCATTGCTCAAGTTTTTTGTTATTCCACTCGAAATAATCACTATCTAAAAGTGAAACAGCATTTTCAGGCGTTAAGTCGTAACGTTTTCCTGCTCGGTCTTTTTCGGAAAAACCGCCACCTGCATGGCATTCTTCACAATTTTTAATCAAACCGACTGCGCCGTAATCTAAAAAATCCGCTTCTTTTGCGTTTGTTTTTTTGCTTAAAAACGAAGGATTATTACCATTTTGACAACTGTAACCGCCGAAATACGCGGGTGAAGTCAATGCAGAAAATCCACGTCGCCCCCCAAATTTATCGTCGCTTTCATCACGCCCCATTTCAAAATGATAAGCGTGCGAAATTTTGTCAATGTCGTGACAACCTGAACCATTACAACTCATGCGTGAACTGTAAGGTTTTTTTGACGTTAAAACGTGCGTGCCTTCTTCATCGAGTAACGGAATCGCAGGATGTAAAACAGGCGTGTCAGAAAGAGCGTTTGTTGCAATGGGCTTAGGCGTAGGTGTCACGACAGGTTTCGGTGTGATAACAACGGCAGGAGTAATTACGGGTTCTGTAATAATCGGCGCAAAATCAGACAAATCTTCGCCATCTGCCGTCCATCCGTTAGGAATCGACAAAATAAAGAGAAGCATTGAAAAAAAAACGTGCCAAATAAAACGCATCAATAAGGTTTTTTGTTGAAAGTGAATACAAGAATTTCAACTGTAATAGCACGATTTGAACCAAAAGAAAAAAAACCAATTAAATAAATCAGTTATTGCCGATTTTTTGTTTCAAAAAATTCTTCAGCTTATCGAATTGCGGCATATCACATAAATTACATTTTTATGTGTGTTAAAAGGCACAAAATCACAACCACTTTTCTAAATTATAAAAATAATGAATTGAAAAATAAGGTTTTTTTTATCGGCACAATTGTTGCAAAAAAGAAAAGGTTGTTAGTTCCACAACATTTTTTGATAAAAATAATCCAACAGGAGGGTTTATGCCCAATGAAAAAATACCGCCGTCATTTCGGCAAAAGCGCAGATTAGGTCTAATCGCGCTCGCGCCAATGATGGCAACGATGGCGATGTCACCGTACCTTGTACAAGCTGCCGCAAAACCCATTACAGCTACTGCAAAATACGATACCAAAATTGGAAAAGTTGTCGTCGCGGGTAAAACGGCTGCAACGATTTCAGCAGGCGCAAAAGTCACGGCTTATGATGCCGCGAATAACATCATTCTTTACACCTCCAACAGCAATGCAAAAAATGCGTTTTCAATGCAATTGCTGGGCGCGACAAGTGTTCCGTGTATGGTTCGCCTTGAAGTCACGAATCCCCAAGACAATTCACAATCTCAAGTTTTACTACCTGTAAGCGGCACAGATGCGTCGTGTAAAACCGTTCCCGCCTGTGCGATTACAAAACCTGCAATGGACACCGAAATTACCGTCGGCAGTTCACTGGCTTTTGAAGGCACAAAAGTAAAAGGCGATTCGATTTGGTCAATTAACGACGGTTCAGCGGATGTTAAACAAGCGACAACCAATCACCAATTTACATCCGTTGGGAAATTTTTGGTTGAATTAACCGTTACAGATGGCTCAAATCAATGTTCTGACAACATGACGATTTCTGTCATTCCACCAATTGGCACAAATCCAAACGGTAAAGTCCCTGAACAAGTTGCGCCCAAAATTGGCGAAGGAATGCCAACAAAAAGCGGTGGTAATGATACAGACGCGCTCGTTGTTTTTCCTTATGAAGAAATGGGAATGCAAGGCGGAAGTCAAATTCATTTGCCTTATAATTCAATGATTAACTACAACTCATTGAACGCGCAAGTTATCAAAAAAGTCGAACACAAACCTATCTTACTCGATAGTAACAATGTAAGTTTGGCGTATTCTGCCGCGTCAAATGCCAACGATCCCGCTGGCAAAAATTCAATCAATTCAACTAGTCAAAACTTATTTGACCAAAATAAAGTTGGCACAAATTACGATACGCAAGCCAGCACACTCGATCCTGCAACGGGAAAACCAACGAAAAACGTTTTTATTGCGGGACAAGATTATCGTCAAGCAAAAATTCGTAAATCAGAACAATGGGACAGAATTCATCAACCTGTCGCTGTCGAACAAGGTATTGCCGAAACAGGCATAGCATTTACCGATCAACAAAATCGTTATGCCCCTGCGTTTATGCCAGCGTTACCCGATCAAGGTGTTCGAGGTAATTCCGACAAAGCACTCGGTATGCGTGAAATGCCAGGAAGTGCTGCGCCTTATGTGAAAAATGATCCTAAAGCGTTTAGCTACAGCCACGAAAAACAAAATTTCACCGCGCAATTTTTACCTGCTAGCGACATCGACGACCAAGGACGTACAAATCCTTATCCGTTAATGCGTGTGGAAGCGAAAGTTGGTGGTCAAACGGTTGCAAAAACCGACGCAGTTTATACAACGGCTTCGGAAACGCGCTGCCGTGAATGTCATACACCAGGCAAAATTGCAGGTGATGAAGACGTTTGGCGGATGCCTGTCACAACGGCTGAATTAGTCGCTCCCGATGGCAAACCAGGAGCGGCAACAGGTGCTGGAAGTTTTGATCCAGGCACCGATGCAACAAAACCTTGGCCGCCTGCGATTCATAATAAATTCGACGACAAAATCGACGACAATCCAACATTCACAAACTTAGATAAAGCCGTGAATGACCCAAAAAGCAAAAGCTACATCGAACGTGATCAAAATGGTTTGCGTAAAGATCGCGTCAAAGAATCGCGTTGGGTAAAAGTGGATGCTAATGGAAAACCAACGACGACCACAAGCGCAACAAAACCTGCTGATGCGGATAAAGATCCAAGTTGGAAATTGCAAGTGCGTTTAAATTTCCGTGAAGCACAAGAAGAAGGCGGCACATCATGGGTCGAACAAGAAAAAGCGGCGTTATTTAACACGTTAATCATGCACGATTACATGGTCTACTTCGGGCCAACACCTGCAACGGGTAAATTATGGCCTGCCAGTTATTCAACGCAAATTGCAGATTCGTATGCCGATGACAAAGGCAAATCTCGCGCTCAACCGATGTATTTCTGTTCGGGACATCATCAAAGTTCGTTGAAATTTGATGTTGGCGTTGTCGCTCGTGTCGCACAAACAAACCGTTCCGATTATTCAAAAGCCTTCCATGCTTTCCATGGAAAAATGCAAGTTTATAAAGCAGACGCAAGCGCGTCGGCAAGTGCAGACGGTTTAGCGCATAAAAAAGGCGATTTGATTCGTGATGAACGCGGACATCCTAAAATGTTAGGTGGTCGTGGTTGGGATTCTCAACACAATGATGGTAACAGCGTGCCTTTAACAGCGGATGCAAACGGTGATTTAACGAAACCGACTGTTCAAACTTATGACACCAAAAAGAACAATTGGCGAACTGATTTATTCCCTGCGGATAAAAATGGGGAGCTAATGGTAAAAGTTGGTGAAAACGTAGCCATCGAAGAAAATTGTGCCAAATGCCACACAGGCGCAACCGAGAAAAGTTACCGCGATATTCATCACACAGCGGGTTTGAAATGCGATAGCTGTCACGGTGATATGTTGGCAGTGGGTAACGTTTATCCTAACGACAAATATAA
This sequence comes from Methylococcaceae bacterium, assembly GCA_014191975.1. Classification (GTDB taxonomy): domain Bacteria; phylum Pseudomonadota; class Gammaproteobacteria; order Methylococcales; family Methylomonadaceae; genus UBA10906. The sequence continues at coordinate 4,567 of BJHG01000026.1, forward strand.
CGCTAACTTAACAGGTGGCGGGGCTTACGTTAAAGACTCCATTAACTTCCGTCGTCCTTGGTTAGACAATCCAAATTGTGGTTCATGTCACGTTGGCGATGGTAACAAAGCCAAAGATGGCAAAGGTGAAAATTTCAGTGCGGGCGTTTTGCGTCAAGCGTGGGCAACTGGTGATAAAACAGGTTACAGCCGTGACCCAGCCAATGCCCGTTTTGCGGTCATGCCAACGAAAGAAGACCGTCTTGAACCAGCAACAGCAACTGACGCTGATGTTGCAGCGGGTTTAGCGGCTAAAAAAGGCAATACGTTCTACAAAGGCGTACCTGTTTCACAAGCGTTATATCGTAAAAGTGCTGATGTTCATGGCAGTGGCGCAAATGGGGCGTTGAATTGCTCAACGTGTCACGGTGGTTCACATGCAATTTGGCCCAACCAAGAACCCAATGCCAATGACAACCAAACAGCGAAACAGTTGCAAGGTTATGACGGTAACATTGCAGAATGTTCGGTTTGTCACGTTAAAGACGATTTCAAAACAGGCTTAGTGGCTACTGATGGCGGCACAAGTGTTTTAGGTGTTGGACAAGGTGTGCGTGATGGTACGGTTGTGAATTCAAGCAGTGCCAAAGCGTACCTCGCAGGTCCTCATGGGATGCACCCAGTTGGTGATGAATCTTGGTATTTCAATGCAGTAGGTGCGGCGAAAAACACCGACAAAGGCGCAAGTGCTAAATTCAATGGTGGCTGGCACAATGACTTTGCTAAAAAAGTAGGTCCTGACGGTGAAGATCAATGTGCGGCGTGTCATGGCGCAGACCACAAAGGGACTCGTTTATCTAAATCGTTAGTCGATAGAACATTGACCAATGCGAAAGGTAAAGCGATTAAAGTCGCCAAAGGTCAAGTTATTGGTTGTGATTTGTGTCATACAATGGCGAAAAGTTTTGTCGGTTCGCCAACAGGCGTTGCAACAGATCATCCTGCGCCAAAACCTGAAACGTTTGTAATCAGCAATAAACCTGCTCCAACAACACCTGCAACGGGTGGAACAGGAACGACTGGCGGCATGGGTGGAATGACCATGTCTCATTAAGCTTTTCTGTTAACTTTTTAAAAAGAGGGGGCGTTGTAAAGCGTCCCATTTTTCATTTTAGAGAAGGAAAATATGATTTTTTTATCCAAGATTCAGAAAACAATTTTAATTTCAGCAATTTTGGCAACCACGACAACTCATGTGGCTAATCAAAAACCGATTGCTGATGCGGGTATTGACCAAACGATTGCCATTTCAACTAACGTCACACTTTCAGGCATACAAAGTAATGATTCAGATGGCACGATAAAAACGTATTCGTGGTTACAAACAAAAGGCACAAAAGTGTCTTTGAAAAATCCAAAAACCGTTAATCCCACTTTCAGTAGTCCAAAAAAAATTGGCACATTAACGTTTAAGCTCACCGTGAAAGATAATAAAAACGCGACTTCAACTGACACAATAAACGTGAATATCGTTGAAAAAATCGTGATTATTGAGCCACCCAAAATACCATCTGTTGAATCACCCAAAATTGAAACCGAAACGGGCTGTCAATTACCGAAAATCACTGAAAATGGCGGTTGTGTCAGCCAATTTTCAGAAACAAAATTCAACGATACGGGTATTACATTTTGTTCCGATGGCGCGTTTAATGTAAATAGTTGCGACATTAAAACCTACCCCCGCCAAGATGCTGAATTCAGACGCGATGTTTTAAACAATGATAACAAAGACGGTCACGCGGGATTTAGCTTTACCAAAATCAGTGCGACAGGTGAAAAATTACCGCTCGAAGCAACAAATTGGGCGTGCATTCAAGATAATGTCACGGGCTTTTTATGGGAAGTGAAAACAGCACAAAACCAAAATGAGCGATATTCATTTTCAAATACCGATAAATTTGTTCAAGAAAAAAATAACGAAAAATTATGTGGTGTCACAAATTGGCGATTGCCTGACATTCATGAATTACAAAGTATTGTCGATTACAGCGTGCCATTTCCAAATCCAACGATTGATTTAAATTTCTTTCCGAATTCAACCAATCAAATTTATTGGTCAGTAACACCTTATGCAAAAAATCCGAACGATGTTTGGGGAATTTATTTTGATGATGGGCGCGTTTATGAACAAGATAAAAATACTCAAGCCACGATTCGGTTGGTCAGTGGCACATTAACGCCCAAAAAATACGTCATTTCGGATAATCAACAAGAAGTGTTTGATATGCAAACGGGTTTAATTTGGCGACGTTGTATCGAAGGGTTGAAATGGAACGGCACAACCTGTAGCGGTTCACCTTTTTATGGAATGTTTCAAGAAAGTTTAGAACGTGCCGCAAATCAAGCGCGTTTAACGGGCAAACCCTGGCGAGTACCAAGCGTTAAAGAATTGGGAAGTTTGGTTGATCAAACACAGTCGCCTATTGCAATTGATTCTATTGTTTTTCCTGCAACCGCGAATGATCAATTTTGGGCAGCGTCGAGTTATGCGATGGATGCTTTTTTTGGCTGGATGACGCATTTTTATTACGGTGCAACCTATTATTCTTATTCGGAAGACACAGGTGCAGTGCGTTTGGTTCGGAATTAAGACCGTCGTTCTTGTTCGTAAATTGTCATGAAAAATGTCAATTTATCACGCAAAATAAACTGCATTTGTGGGCTAATTCCGCGAATTTGTTGTGCTAAACGAATTTGCAAAATAGCTTGTTGCGTTGCACCCATCACAAAATAATAATCCGCCAAATAACGATGTGATTCGGCAGGCAGATTTAAATCACCGTAAATTTGCGCCAACATTTCAGAAAAAATGGGCAATTTTTGCGTTTTAAATGACACCGTTTGCAACACATTTTTCGCCGTTTTCGGTTCACCTGCTTTTAATAACGCTCGCACATATTCCAATTTAATCGCGTCATTTTCAGAAAATTGCGTAGTTAATTTTTGATAACGATTTAATGCTAATTTGTAATTGCTTGATTCTAAAGCCACTCGTGCCAAAGCGGCGGCGTAATGCGATTGTTCAGGAAACGATTTTGTTAAATTTTGGAATGTCGTTTCGGCTTCAGCAAAGTTCTGTGTTTTCAATGCCAATAAACCTAAACCATATTGCGCGACGGTGCGTTGTTCCTGCAAACCTTGTGTCAATCGTGCTTGCAAAATAGATTTCACATCGTTGCTATCGTTAGCGAGCGCAACCTGTAATTTTGTTTTAATTAACTGATAAGTCAGCGAATCGGGATATTGTTTGTAAGGATAATTATCAGCACGACCACGAGAATCAGAAATTCGTGAAGCCGTGACTGGGTGAGTTCGTAAAAATTCGGGAACATTTTGCCCCGAATAACGTGTTGATTGCTGCAAGCGTTCAAAAAATGTTGGCATCGCACGCGGATCATAAGTTGAAAGCGACAAAGTTTGCATCCCTACTCTATCGGCTTCTTCTTCGTGTTCACGAGTGAAATTGATTTGAAACTGAACGCTACCCGCTTGAATCGCCATAATCGCCGCCTGCCCTGCTTGCGGTGATTGTGAACCTAACAAAATTGCGCCCAATGTTGCTGCCATCATAGGAATTGAAAGCCGCGAACTCGCTTCATAAGACCGATATAAATGGCGTTGCGTAACGTGACCAATTTCATGCGCCATTACCGATGCCAATTCACTTTCGGCATCCGTCATCAAAATCAGCCCCGAATTCACACCGATATAACCGCCTGGTCCCGCGAAAGCGTTGATGTTATTTTCAAGTACCACAAAAAAATGGAACGGATAACTTGGTGTATCGCTGTGAGAAACTAATTTTTCGCCGATGGTTTGAATGTAATCTTGAATTTCACTGTCTTGATTGATTTCGACTTGCGAATGCAAACTGCGAAAAAACATCTCGCCTAATTTTTTTTCTTCGTCAGGACTGATTAACGTGCCAGCAGAATCGCCCATTTCAGGCAAATCGAGTTTTTCTATTTCGAGTGCAGAAAGCGTTGTTGTATTGAGCAACAACGCCATTAAAAAAGCGCGTTTAATGTTTGTAAATGTCATCGGGATTTTTTAACACGTTTTCGATTGTTTGCCATTCGCCGTCAATCAATTGCCGATAAAAACAACTTTCACGTCCCGTGTGACACGCAATGCCGCCTTGTTGTTCTATTTTCAAAAGCAAAACATCTTCGTCGCAATCCATTTGAATGCTAATAATTTTTTGTTGATGTCCCGATTCTTCCCCTTTGCGCCACAATTTTTGACGTGAACGTGACCAATAAACCGCGTAACCATTTTCAACTGTCAACGCCAACGACTCCCGATTCATCCACGCAAACATTAAAATTTTGCCTGTGTTCGCATCTTGGGCAATCGCTGGAATTAAGCCGTCTTCAGTGAAACGGATTTCATCTAGCCAACTCATAAACGCACCTCAATGCCGCATTCACGCAACCGTTGTTTCGCTTGTCCAATCGTGTATTCGCCAAAATGAAAAATACTTGCTGCTAAAACGGCATCCGCTTTGCCTTCCAAAATACCTGCTGCCAAATGGTCTAAATTACCCACGCCGCCTGATGCAATCACTGGCACAGAAACGGCTTCACTCACCGCTCGCGTCAAAGGTAAATTAAAACCTGATTTTGTGCCGTCTTTGTCCATGCTGGTTAAAAGAATTTCACCAGCACCGAATTCGACCATTTTTCGCGCCCATTCAACTGCATCTAATCCCGTTGGCTTGCGTCCGCCGTGTGTGAAAATTTCCCAACGATTCGGTTCACCTTCGCCGCTGACTTTTTTGGCATCAATCGCTACCACGATACATTGTGAACCGAATTTTTCAGCGGCTTCTCTGATAAAATCAGGATTGAAAATTGCTGCGCTGTTGATGCCGACTTTATCTGCGCCAGCATTCAACATTCGGCGAATGTCTTCTAACGTGCGAATCCCTCCACCCACTGTAAGCGGAATAAACACTTCACTGGCAACTTGTTCGACAACATGAACCATCGTGTTACGGTTATCATGCGTTGCGGTAATGTCTAAAAACGTGATTTCGTCTGCACCTTCACGGTCATAACGTCGCGCAATTTCAACGGGGTCGCCTGCGTCACGAATATCGACAAATTTAACGCCTTTGACAACACGCCCGTTGTCTACGTCTAAACAGGGAATAATTCTTTTTGCTAGGCTCATTTTGATTTCCTAAAACGTGTCTGCAATTTTTTGACCTTCGGCAAAATCTAATGTGCCTTCATAAATTGCTCGACCTGTAATCGCCCCGATAATGCCGTCGTTTGCGACTTTGCCGAGCGCGTAAATGTCGTCTAAATTGGTAATGCCGCCCGATGCAATAACAGGAATTGAAATCGCTCGTGCTAATCGAGCCGTGGCTTCGACGTTCACGCCTTGCATCATGCCGTCACGGGCAATGTCAGTGTAAATAATCGCAGCAACGCCATTTTCTTGAAATCCCAATGCCAATTCGATTACGTCGAATTGTGAAACCGTTGCCCAACCATCGGTGGCAACTTTTCCGTCTTTCGCGTCTAAACCGACCATGACGTGACCGGCAAATTTTGCCGCCATTTCACGGACAAATTGCGGTTCTTGAACGGCTTTTGTGCCGATAATGACATATTGCACGCCCGCGTTTAAATACGCTTCAATCGTGGCTTCGTCACGAATGCCACCGCCAATTTGCACGGGTAAATTTGGATACGCTTTGGCAATTGCGTGAACCACTTCTGCATTGCGTGGTTTTCCAGCAAACGCGCCATCTAAATCGACTAAATGAATGCGTTTTGCGCCTGCTTCAACCCAACGTCCCGCCACTTCAACAGGATTATCTGAAAACACGGTGTCATCTTCCATGCGCCCTTGACGCAAACGCACACATTTTCCTTCTTTTAAATCAATTGCAGGGATAAGTAACATAATTTTTCCTTTTTAAATTTTGGGTAATTGTATTTTCCACTTCGCTTAATAATGACAACTTATTTTTCTGAGATTATTTTCTTTTGAAATCGCCATTAAAATTGCCAATTGAATTTTGCATAAACGCTACGGGAAATATAAGTGGCTTGCGGTTGTAAAAAATCGCCTTGATATTCGAGATGTTGCGTTTGAATTAAATTTTGTCCAATCAATGACAATTCCAAACTTTTCACGGGTCGCCATGCCACTCGCATATCAGTATTAAAATAGGCATTAATGGGTCTTTTATTTACCATGGTTGAACCTGCGTAACGCCACCAGATATCAAAATCAATATTGTGTGTGACGTTAAAATTGGTGCGTAATGAAGCCTGATGTTGTGGCGTGGATTTTTCAAATCGATTTATGTCGTAAAATCCCGCCTTTAGCCCTGCATAAGAAGGCTGCACATCGATGTTAATGAATGCGTAACTCAAATAATTCCGCCACCAGTCGGTGGTTTGCCAATTCACACTTAGTTCAGCACCATAACTTTGTGCGTTTAAGTTATTGTCTGTAAAACCTTTTTGAATAATCGCAGGAATACCTAAACTGTTATTAAACGTTGGTGACCCCACGAAAAACGGACTAATAATGCTGTCATACTGGGAATAAAAAAGAGTCGTGTCGGCGGTTAATCCCCTATTAAGCTCACTACGCCAACCCATTTGATACATATTTACATTTTCTGCATCAATGCCAGGCTTGCCTGTGCCTTGTGCCATAACCGGAACTTTCGCACCACCAATATTCCGCAGAGAATTATAAATTAAGTAAGACGTATTGCTCGTTTGACCATTACCTGGGACTCTAACCGCGTGTGAAATACTTGACCATAATGTATTTTTATCATTGATATGCCAACTTAATGAGCCAGTTGGTTCAACTTCAAAACGTGTTTGACTGTAATACGAAAATTTTGAACCCAACGTAAAAAACCATTGCTTATCATTGTCTAATGCGATTTCATCTTGAATAAATCCGTTATAAATATCATTGCTAAAAACAGCAGGATTGAGTGTAATCATGGTTGAATTGCCGATATCGTTATTGGTACGTCTATAACCACCGCCCCACGTCACATTATTACGTTCGCCAAAAGAAAAATAATGCGTGAAATCTACATCAAAAATATCTGATTTAATTTGTAGCATAAAATCTTTGTTATTGACGTGTTCATAAAATGCGCGAACTGCCCAACGATTTTTTGCGTTTATATAGTGATCCCATTTTGTCAAAAAATGTCCATTTTGATGATTGTAAGAATCGTTGTTAATCGCTTGGTTATAAGGTGGTTTTAATAGTGTCAATAAGCCAGTTTCTTCATCATTATTTTCTATCCAGCTCGCATCCGCCATCACAATATCGTTTTGTGTGTTATTCCAATCAAAACGCGCTCCATTCGTCCAGCCTGAACCAGAACTTCCTTTAAAATTTTTATCACCTTTTGCATCGGCAACATTAAAATAATTGCCATAACCGCGCACACTGGCATATTCGGTGATTTTTTTGGTGTAATCAAAACGTCCAAATCCTTGTTGTTCTGAACCGCCGCCCACTGTTAATTGTGCATTTTTTGTATTTAAAGCAGAACGGGTGATGATGTTGATAACGCCATTCGTCGCATTCACGCCCCAAATTGTGCCACCCGCACCACGAACAATTTCAATCTTTTCAATGGATTCCATCGATATTGATTGTAAATCACGCCAAAATGTTCCTGAACTAGCATTAGTTGAAATGCTGCGCCCATCGACCATAACCAAAAAACGATTGCCGGATTGGTCATTAAACCCACGAATGCTGACATTCCAATCGTGTGGGTTGATTTGGGTAACTGTTACGCCCGGAGCCATGCGTAAGGATTCTGCGATATTCGCCGCGCCTGAACGTCGAATATCATCTGCACTAATTACAAAGACAGGCGCAGCCGCTTTTGATAACAGTTTTTCACTTTTTGTAGAAATAGATGTCGTTTGTTCCATCAATTCTTCTAAGCTCATATTTAACAGCGCCTCTGTTTCAGAATCCGGTTCGCCATAAACAGAAAAACTTGAAAGAAGCAAAGGTACAACCAAGTAACATAATCGAAAAATCTTAGGCATTAATAACCTTCAGCGTGTAATTCCAGCTCATTAAGCCTTGTATCGAGGCGATAGACGATTGAAGAGACTTCGCCATCGTCATACAAATCGATAGTTCGATACCCTGGTGGTGTTCTATCCATTGCAAAATCGGCGCTATTTAACGCAAATTGGAAACAGGTCGAAGGTGTTCCAAATATAGAAACATCACCAAATTTTTTATTCATTTCTTGATGAATATGTCCATTGGTTATGACGCGAACTTTCGGATAACACGCCACTATGTCTAAAAATACTTGACTATTTTCAATCGTCATCGTATCAAGCCACGCACTGTTGGTTCGCAAACAATTGTGATGCACCGCAATCAGGGTGAATAAATCGCTTCTTTCATTTAGACATTTTTCTAAAAAATCCAATTCCGTTTGCTCCAATCGCCCCGCGTCACTGCCGATGATTTGACTGTTAAGCATGATTATTTGCCAATTTCCGACTATTTTTTGTTTCTGACAATTTACGTGTTCGGTGTTTAGAATTTGTTGCATCAACGGATAATCATCATGATTACCAGCCAAACACAACGTGGGAATTTCGTACTCTTCAATCTTTTGTAAAACGCGTTGATAACTGGCTTCACAAGGTGATTGCGCCAAATCGCCAGTTAATAAAATTAAATCATAATCTGATTTTTTAGTAAAAGCATTCGCCAATACCGCATGAAAATAATGCTCTGTTTTAACACCCAATAATTTATCTTCTGGTAAAGGTAAAACGTGTATATCAGAAATTTGTAATAAGGATAAGCAAGGAGATTTCATTTGAAAATCACTCAAAGGGATTTGAAAAGGATTTTGGCGTTTTTTTGTGGATTATAAAGAGCTTTTAAAAAATCAGGTACATTCGTCCATTCACAAATTGTAAAGCCCCGTTCAATAAACCATTGCACCGTTTGTGTTGATAAGACAAATAGCGTTTTTAGACTGTGTTTTTCCGCAATGTTTAAAGCCGTTGAAAATAGTCGTTGTCCGCGTGCACTATCACGATAACTCGAATGTACTGCAAGGCAAGCTAACACGGCGCAATTTTCTATTTTGTTAATGTGTAATGCAGTACAACCGATAATTAAACCATCACGTTCGAGAATAATATAATCCCCAATTTGCATTTCGATTTTTTCACGTGAACGTTTCGCCAAAATACCTTTTTGTTCGAGCGGTTTAATCAATTCCAAAATACCGCCTATGTCATTTAATGTTGCCGCACGGCAGATTTCATAAGGCGCAGAACTGATTAACGTGCCAACACCGTCGCGAGTGAAGAGTTCTTGCAATAATGCGCCGTCAATGTGTCTATTTATTAAATGGACTCGGGCAATACCAGCGTCGCAGCTTTCAATTGCCGCTTGTAACGAAAAATTTAATTCCACGTTTTGCTTCAATTCATCAGTGGTTAATTGAGCAATCAAATTTCCATTTGCATCAACACAACTTTCTTCGGTTAAGAAAATTAATTTTTCGGCTTTCAACGCAATTGCAACGGCTGTTGCGACTTGTTCGGCGGATAAATTAAACACATCACCGCTGGGTGAATAACCAATCGGTGAAATTAACACCAGATTGTTCTGTTCGAGTTGCGCGTGAATTGCCGCGCTATTTATGCGCCGAACTGCCCCTGTGTGTGCGTAATCTATTCCATCAATTACGCCAATGGGTTTTGCAACAACAAAATTCCCTGAAATCACTTTGAGTTCAGAATTTGCCATCGGGGAGTTCGTCAATCCCATTGAAAGCAACGCTTCAATTTCAACACGTACCAAACCTGCGGATTCTTTCACGCATTGCAACGCCGCATCATCGGTAATCCGTAAACGATTATGAAAATGAACGGGATGATTCATTTTTTGCAAACGCACGTCGATTTGCGGACGAATTCCGTGAACCAAAACGAGCCGAACCCCTAAGCTACTAAGCAATGCAAAATCATGAATCAAATTTTGAAAAAAATCATCTTCCAACGCTTCACCACCAAAATTAATGACAAATGTTTTATTTCGATGCGCTTGAATATAAGGCGATGAACTGCGAAACCATTGGATAAAGGTGTTTTTATGTTGCGAAGTAGTCATTTTCAGTGTTTTATATTTGAAAATACGAACAGCATTTCGAGCGCAATTTGTTCGCAACGTTCGAGATATTTTTCTTTTTGTAACGGTGACTCATCAAATATTTTTGGGTCGTCATAACAAATTCCGAAACGCTCATCCGCGCCAAAAATTAACGGACAATTCTGTTCCGCATCAGAGCACGTCATGATTGTGGCAAAATTTGTAGTTGGATTCGCTGCATTGTCATAACGTTTTGAAAAACAACTTACCGCTTGATTTTCACTAAAGCGGACAGTGAAAATTGAATTTTCAATTTCGATGTCACTGCTAATTTCAAAGCCAAGCGAGATTAAAGCTGCAATCGCATTTTCATTAAAACGTGTCGATTCTGTACCGCCTGAAAAAGTCGAAATATTTTTAATATCAAAAAACGTTGCCGCAACAGTCGCCCAAATTTGCCCAAAGTGACTACGTCGAGAATTGTGCGTACAAACAAACAGTAAATTAATCGATTTTTGCGTATCGATTTTCTGTTGAATGTAACAACCTAAAGAGTTTAAAACGGCTTTGCGCTCAGGCGAAATTGTGTCGAATTCACGGCTTAATTTTTCGCAGTAGATTAGGATTTCAGTAAACATTGTTGTCTTTTTTTACTTCAAAATTGTCCCAAGTCTTGAAAAATCGACACCTTTGTGCTGCCAATCCCAACTCATCCAAATGAAAAAGGCTTTACCAACTAAATTTTCTTCGGGAACTGTTCCCCAATAACGACTGTCGTTACTGTTATCGCGATTATCACCCATCATAAAATACTGACCTTCAGGAACGGTATAAGTAAATTCAACACTTTGTACGCCATCACGATTTAAAATTTGATGCTCAATGCCTGTTAAATTCTCTAAGAAATTCATCGCACCAGTCATGTCTTCACCCTGACCCACCCCTTGGAATTCGCCCAGAGCGGTTTCGGAAATTATTTGATCATTAACAGTTAAGAGTTTGTTAATATAGGAAATTTTATCATGTGGTAAACCAATCAATCGTTTGATGTAATCGATTTCGGGATTTTTAGGATAACGAAAAACTACAATGTCTCCACGATGTGGCGTGTTTAATTCAATGACTTTTTTGTTAATCACAGGGATGCGAATGCCGTAAATAAATTTATTCACTAAAATAAAATCGCCAATCAATAACGTCGGCATCATAGAAGCAGACGGAATACGGAAAGGTTCAGCAATAAAAGAGCGTAACAAAAATACAATCAACACGACAGGGAAAAACGAATGAGCGTATTCAACTAAAAGTGGCTCTTTTTCGATGTCATAAGGAATATTTTGGCGTTTTAAATACCACGCATTACATCCCCAGATTACGCCAGTTATCACTGTCGCCACAAATAAAAAAAATGAAAAATCAAAATCCATAATCGCCGCCGTTATTCTTTGTTCAATTTCAAAACTGCTAAAAACGCTTCTTGTGGAATCTCAACATTTCCCACTTGTTTCATGCGTTTTTTACCGTCTTTTTGTTTTTGTAAAAGTTTTTTCTTCCGCGAAATATCGCCACCGTAACATTTAGCCGTGACGTCTTTGCGAATTGCTTTCACCGTCGAGCGTGCAATAATTTTGGAGCCAATTGCGGCTTGAATTGCAATCTCAAACATCTGACGCGGAATCAATTCTTTCATTTTTTCAACTAAATCATGACCACGTCGCTGACTTGAGTCTTTATGCACAATCATTGATAAGGCATCTACTTTTTCTGCGTTAATTAAAACGTCGAGTTTAATCAGTGCGGCTTCTTGAAAACGCAAAAATTCATAGTCAAATGATGCGAAACCACGACTCACAGATTTCAAACGGTCGAAAAAGTCTAAAACAACTTCGTTTAATGGAATTTCATAATGTAATGAAACTTGTCGTCCGACGTATTGCATATCTTTTTGTACGCCCCGTTTTTCAATACATAGTGTAATTACTGCGCCAACATACGCTTCTGGTACAAGAATATTCGCACGAATAATGGGTTCACGAATTTCTTGAATCGTACCATTTTCAGGTAATTTCGCAGGATTATCGACCATCACCGTTTCACCGGTTTGCGTAATCACTTCGTAGATTACGGTTGGCGCAGTGGTTATTAAATCAACGTTATATTCCCGTTCGAGCCGTTCTTGCACAATTTCCATGTGCAACATTCCCAAGAATCCACAACGGAATCCAAAACCTAATGCTTGCGAAGTTTCAGGTTCAAATTGTAATGCAGCATCATTCAAATTCAATTTTTGTAACGATTCGCGCAAACTTTCGTAATCATCAGAACTGACGGGATAAAGTCCCGCAAAAACCCTAGGCTGAACTTTTTTAAAACCTGTTAATTGCTCGGTTGAAGGATTATCTGTGCCTGTCACAGTATCCCCGACAGGCGCACCGAAAATATCTTTAATGCCAGCAACTAAAAAACCGACTTCGCCCGTACCTAAAATGTCTTTTTCGACCCGTTTTGGCGTGAAAATACCTACTTTTTCTGCCAGAAATGATCTGCCTGTAGACATAATTGTAATTTTTTGTTTACGTTTAATGCTTCCGTTCATCACCCGAACGAGTGACACAACACCCAAATAACTATCAAACCAAGAATCAATAATTAACGCTTGCAATGGTGCGTCTGGATCGCCAACAGGACAAGGAATTTTTAAAACGAGTTGCTCTAAAACGTCTTTAACGCCTAAACCTGTTTTCGCGCTAATCATCAATGCTTCGTCAGCCGGAATACCAATAACTTCTTCGATTTCATTTTTGACTTGTTCGGGTTCAGCTGACGGCAAATCAATTTTATTCAAAACAGGAACAACTTCTAAACCTTGTTCAATCGCGGTGTAACAATTCGCGACGCTTTGTGCTTCAACGCCTTGTGCGGCATCGACGACGAGTAATGCGCCTTCGCACGCGGCTAATGAACGTGAAACTTCATACGAAAAATCAACGTGTCCCGGTGTATCGATGAAGTTTAATTGATACGTTTCGCCATCAGCAGCTTTAAAATCTAGTGTGACGCTTTGCGCCTTAATGGTAATACCGCGTTCCTTTTCAATATCCATTGAATCAAGAACTTGTGATGACATCTCACGGTCAGATAATCCGCCGCAAAGTTGAATGAAGCGGTCAGCGAGTGTTGATTTTCCATGATCAATGTGTGCGATGATAGAAAAGTTTCTAATGTGTTTTATGTCCACGAGTTTCTTTTGGTAATTTAAGATAAAAAAATTGGACTAGCCAACGATGCAGCTAATCCGTCCTGTGTTTGTTTGTACCATTCTAGCAAAATCAACCCAAGTGCGAATAATTTTTGATAAATCAGTACTCAACTTATTCAGGTTGTGAGTTTATGTAAAGATTTACCATGATCAATCCTGTAATATTTACTCAAAAGCAACCGCCGTTAAGTTATTAAAATCTTCATGCAACCCAAATTTATTCATCTTAGAGTTCACACTGAATTTTCGTTAATCGATGGTTTAGTCAAAATTAAACCATTGGTTAAAAAATTAACCGAATTGCAAATGCCTGCTGTTGCCGTGACAGACCACGTCAATTTGTTTGGTTTGGTGAAAATCTACAAAACTGCGACCTCACAAGGTATCAAACCAATTGCAGGAGCAGATGTTCTCATTTTTAATTCCCTTGCATCGGAAAATCCATACCGTTTAACACTGCTTGCGCAAAATCACAAAGGGTATGTGACGTTAACTGAGCTGGTGTCGAAAGCATACCAGCTCGGTCAATCGAAAGACGGTGTGCCGATGCTAAAACGCGAATGGCTTGAACAAAATCACGACGGCTTAATTGCATTATCCGGAGCGATGGAAGGCGATATTGGATGTGCATTGGTTACTGATAAAAAAGATGAAGCATTGCATTTTGCAATGTATTGGCGAAATCTGTTTCCGAATCGGTTTTATTTAGAATTACAGCGCGTCGGGAAACCAAATGAAGAAGCCTATATTGCGGCAGCCATTGATGTCGCGCTTGCCTTAAATTTGCCTGTTGTTGCCACAAATGATGTGCGCTTTATTAAGCAAAATGAATTTGCGGCACATGAAATTCGGGTTTGTATTAATCAGGGGCGTGTTTTAGACGATGCACGTCGCCCAAAAAATTATACTAATCAGCAATATCTGCGTAGCGCGGAAGAAATGGCAGTGTTATTTGCAGATATTCCCGAAGCCTTAGAAAACACCGTTGAAATTGCAAAGCGTTGCTCTTTAACGCTCACGTTAGGTAAAAATTATTTACCTGATTTTCCTACGCCAGAAGGTATGACGATTAACGATTTCATTATCGCTGAATCAGAAAAAGGCTTGATTGAACGTTTAAAGCATCACAGCGTTAAAAATGAAAATCAATATCACGAACGCCTAAAAATCGAACTCGATGTGATTACACAAATGGGTTTTTCAGGTTATTTCATGATTGTTGCCGATTTTATTCAATGGGCAAAAAATCACCATATTCCCGTTGGTCCTGGTCGTGGATCTGGTGCGGGTTCGCTGGTTGCTTACGTTTTGAAAATCACTGATTTAGACCCCATTGAATTTGAATTACTTTTCGAGCGATTTCTGAATCCTGAACGGGTTTCTATGCCTGATTTTGATATTGATTTCTGTATGGATCGGCGCGACGAAGTCATTGATTATGTAGCTGATCATTATGGGCGTGACCAAGTTTCACAGATTATTACTTATGGTTCGATGGCAGCAAAAGCCGTGATTCGTGACGTGGGACGAGTTTTGAGTTTAGGTTACGGCTTTGTTGATCGATTAGCTAAAATGATTCCTGCCGAAGTCGGAATTACGCTCTCAGATGCACTTAAAAACAGTTCTGAAATCCAGCAAGCCTATAACAACGAAGAAGATGTTAAAACGTTGATTGATATGGCGTTGATTTTGGAAGGCACAGTACGCAACGCAGGAAAGCACGCAGGCGGCGTGGTGATTGCACCGACAAAATTAACCGATTTTTCGCCGCTTTATTGTGACTATGAAGGCAATAATTTAGTTACGCAATTCGATAAAAACGATGTGGAATCAGTCGGTTTGGTGAAATTCGACTTTTTAGGCTTGCGGACACTAACGATTATTGATTGGACGTTGCAAACCATCGACGCACAAAATGCGAAAAAAGGCTTGCCACCAATCGATATTAGTCAAATTCCACGTGATGATTTTGCATCTTATGATTTATTGAAAAAAGGCTTAACGACGGCAGTTTTTCAGCTTGAATCACGCGGCATGAAAGAGTTAATAAAAAAATTATTGCCTGACTGTTTCAACGATATTATCGCGTTAGTGGCTTTATTTCGTCCAGGCCCGCTGGAATCTGGAATGGTCGATGATTACGTCAATGTGAAACACAAACGCAAAGCTGCTGAATACGCACACCCGATTCTCGAACCTATTTTAGAACCAACAAACGGCGTTATTTTGTACCAAGAACAAGTCATGCAAATTGCGCGGGAATTGTCAGGTTATACGCTTGGTGGTGCGGATATTTTACGCCGCGCCATGGGCAAAAAAGACGCTAAGGAAATGGCGAACCAACGTGCCGTTTTTGTTAGTGGGGCATTAGCAAATCAAGTTACAGAAGAAATAGCCAATTATGTATTCGATTTAGTTGATAAGTTTTCTGGTTATGGATTTAACAAATCCCACTCAGCCGCTTATGCTCTGGTTGCTTATCAAACGGCATGGTTAAAAGCGCATTATCCGGCCGCTTTTATGGCGGCAGTGCTTTCTGCCGATATGGATAATACCGATAAAATTGTTATTAATATTGAAGAATGTCGATTACTAAAAATAAATATCATCCCACCGTCGATTAATACGTGCGATTTTAAATTTACCGTTAGTGATCAAGGTGAGTTAATTTACGGTTTAGGCGCGTTAAAAGGAGCGGGCGAAAGTGCAATTTTAGACATGATTGAAGAGCGCAAAACGAATGGGCTATTTTTAGGGCTATATGATTTGTGCCAGCGAGTCGATTTACGAAAATTCAATAAACGTGTTTCAGAAGCATTGATTAAAGCGGGTGCATTAGATGAATTCAATACAAATCGTGCAGTCCATTTAGCTGAATTACCAACGGCATTAAAAGTGGCTGAACATCAAAGCAAAATGAAACTTGCGGGACAATGTGATTTATTTGGATTGGGTGGCGGCGAAGCAAATGAAGAAGAATCGGCCACACCAACTTATGCGACAACGGTTGATGCGTGGTCAGAAAAAATTCATTTCAGTGAAGAAAAATCCATTTTAGGTTTGTTTTTGACGGGGCATCCAATTGATCAATACGCTGAGGAATTACGTGAACTTGCACCAAAAAAATTGTCACAACTTATTAATGAAATTGTACCAAATCGTCGCTCAATGCCAGTTAAAGTTGCGGGATTAGCCATTGACATTGGTTCTCGCCAAAATAAACAGGGTAAATCACGCGGATTTGCGATTATCGATGACAATACGGCACGGTTAGAAATTGTGGCACACCGCGAAAATTATGATGAAAATAAGCAATTTTTCAGTACCGAGTACAAAGATCGTTTATTAATTATTGAAGGGAATTTGGCATTAGATGCTTATTTAAACGTGCCTTTATTGATAGTGGATAAAATTTATCCAATTGAAACCGCACGAAGAACCTTGCAGCTCACACTCAAAAATAATAACGCACAATTTGAAAAGCTCGCCGATATTTTACAAGCTGCCAAAGGTGGTGAAACCCTTGTGCAAATTGATTATTTTTCCGAAAAAGCGCGTGCGACTTTACGCTTTGGCGATACGTGGCGTGTTGAAACAACCGATGAACTCCTGCATGAGTTGAAAGTTTGGCTTGGAAAAGAAGCTGTTCGAGTGAATTAACAATCAACAAGAGGCAACGTAGCCCTTTTTTTATTTATAATGATGGTTTAATTAAATTATCAACCGAAGGAAAAACCTATGCGAACCCACAAATGTGGCGAAATTAATACCCAACAACTTGACCAAACTGTGACAATTTGCGGCTGGGTTCATCGCCGACGCGATCACGGTGGCGTTATTTTTATTGATTTACGCGACCGTGCGGGCTTGGTTCAAGTTGTTTTTGATCCCGATGTTCCCGAAATGTTTGCCGTCGCCGAACACGTTCGCAGTGAATACGTTTTGCAAATTACGGGCTTAGTTCGCCACCGTCCCGAAGGTACGATTAACAAAAATATGCACTCCGGCGAAATCGAGATTTTGGCAAAAGGCATCGAAGTTCTGAACGAATCTGAAACGCCGCCGTTCCCGATTGAAAGCGACATCGAAGTGAACGAGGAATTGCGTTTGCGTTACCGTTATTTAGATTTGCGTAAAACCGTGATGCAAGAAAAAATGCGCGTTCGTCGTGACGTGACGCGCGTGTTGCGGAATTATTTGGACGACAACGACTTCTTTGAAATTGAAACGCCGTATTTGACCAAAGCCACGCCCGAAGGCGCACGCGATTATATTGTGCCAAGCCGCACGCACGAAAATTCATTTTTCGCGTTGCCACAATCGCCGCAACTTTATAAACAAATGCTGATGATTGCGGGGTTTGACCGTTATTACCAAGTCGTGCGTTGTTTCCGTGATGAAGATTTACGTGCCGACCGTCAGCCTGAATTTACTCAGCTTGATATTGAAACGTCGTTCATGACTGAAAGTCAAATCATGAACATCATGGAAGAAATGATTCGTCAGTTGTTTGCGAAAGTGATTAACGTCGAACTCGATGTCGTTTTCCCGCGTATGACGTATGCTGAATCAATGTCGCGCTTTGGTGTGGATCGTCCTGATTTGCGGATTCCGTTAGAACTCGTCGATATTGGCGATTTCATGAAAGACGTTGAATTTAAAGTGTTCAGTTCGGCGGTAAATGATGAGAAAAGTCGGGTCGTCGCGATGCGCGTGCCGAATGGCAACGAATTATTAAGCCGTAAAAATATCGACGATTTAACCAAATTTGTCAGCATTTATGGCGCGAAAGGCTTGGCTTATGTCAAAGTGAACGACATAAACGCGGGCGTGGAAGGTTTGCAATCGCCGATTGTGAAATTGGCAGCGGCGGACGTTTGGGCAAATGTATTGGCGAAAACCAACGCTCAAAATGGCGATTTATTGTTTTTCGGCGCGGATAAAACCAACGTCGTGAATGAAGCAATGGGCGCGTTGCGGATTAAATTGGGTCACGATTTGAATTTGATTCAAGGCGATTGGAAACCTGTTTGGGTGATTGATTTCCCGATGTTTGATTGGGACGAAAAAGCGGGACGTTTCACAGCGATTCATCACCCATTTACCGCGCCAAGTTGTTCGGCTGAAAAATTAAAAGCCAATCCAGCGGCGGCATTGTCGCAAGCGTATGATTTGGTGTTGAACGGCACGGAAGTTGGCGGCGGTTCGATTCGTATCAATCGGACGGCGATGCAACAAACCGTGTTTGAAATTTTGGGCATTGGCGAAGAAGAAGCGTGTGAAAAATTCGGTTTCTTACTCGACGCACTGAAATACGGTGCGCCACCGCATGGCGGTTTGGCGTTTGGTTTGGATCGTTTGGTCATGTTGATGACGGGTTCGAGTTCGATTCGTGAAGTGATTGCCTTTCCAAAAACACAATCTGCTGCGTGTCCATTAGTCAGTGCCCCTGCGGTTGTGACTGACGAGCAATTAAAAGAATTGGGCATTCGCTTGATTCGCCCCGCAGGAAAAGAAAAAGTTTAAGCACCACCTTAAATTTA
Source organism: Methylococcaceae bacterium (assembly GCA_014191975.1). Taxonomy (GTDB): domain Bacteria; phylum Pseudomonadota; class Gammaproteobacteria; order Methylococcales; family Methylomonadaceae; genus UBA10906. The sequence continues at coordinate 23,551 of BJHG01000026.1, forward strand.
TGAAAAGGCGCGAAATGTGCCTTTTCTCATTTAAATTGAAATGATAATGTAATTTTAATCACTATCAAGGCTTCAAACGCATAGTGTTCTAGTGGTATATTGACGAGATAATAAAAACAGAAAAATAAAAATATAAAATTAAACAGGAGAGTTTTTAAATGATTGACGAAAGCGTTGATAAGTCAAAACGACAGTTTCTTACTACGGCATTAACCGTAGTCGGGGCGGTCGGTACAGGCTATTTAGCCGTTCCTTTTTTATCGCAAATGCAACCGAGCGTCAAGGCAATGGCTGCAGGCGCACCGGTTGAAGTAGATATTAGCAAAATAGAAGCTGGACAATTGATTCGTGTGGCGTGGCGCGGAAAACCTGTTTGGGTTTTACAGCGTTCGCCTGAGGTTTTAGCAACATTGAAAGCCTTAGACAGTCAATTGCGCGATCCACAATCAGACGAATCAAGTCAACCAGAATCCAGTAAAAATCCCGCGCGTTCAATGAAACCGGAAATTTTTATAGCCGTTGGATTGTGTACACATTTAGGCTGTTCGCCTACGTTTAGACCGGAAGTCGCCCCGCATGATTTAGGCGCAGATTGGAAAGGTGGTTTTTTCTGTCCGTGTCACGGTTCTTGGTTCGATTTAGCGGGACGGGTTTATAAAGGCGTTCCGGCACCAACCAATTTAGAAGTTCCCCCTTATCGTTATATCACCGACACGCAGATTATTATCGGCGAAGCGGCTGAGGAGAAATCGGCATGAATTTAAAACCGACTCGTTTAAGAATGTGTGGAAATTGGGTTTTAGACCGTTTCCCTCTAGCACAAGTTTGGAATGAACACATGGCGCATTATTACGCGCCAAAAAACTTTAACTTTTGGTATTTCTTCGGTTCGCTCGCGTTATTGGTTTTGGTAAATCAATTCGTGACGGGTATTTTGTTAACGATGAATTACAAACCCGACGCGAAATTGGCGTTTGATTCGGTTGAATACATTATGCGCGACGTGAATTGGGGCTGGCTGGTGCGATATATGCACTCGACAGGCGCATCGGCGTTTTTCATTGTGATTTATTTGCACATGTTCCGAGGATTGCTTTATGGCTCGTTCAAACAACCGCGCGAATTGATTTGGATTTTCGGCATGTTGTTATTTGTCGCATTGATGGCAGAAGCGTTCATGGGCTATTTATTGCCTTGGGGACAAATGTCGTATTGGGGCGCACAAGTTATCATTTCATTATTCAGCGCAATTCCTGTTATTGGCGACGATTTGGCGTTATGGATTCGTGGCGATTACGTTATTTCTGACGCGACGTTGAACCGCTTTTTTGCGTTTCACGTTATCGCAGTGCCATTGGTTTTAGTGTTATTAGTTTTCATGCACATTGTCGCGTTGCACGAAGTGGGTTCAAACAATCCAGACGGCGTGGACATCAAAAAATCAAAAGATCCCTGGGGACATCCTGTTGATGGCATTCCTTTTCACCCTTATTACACGGTAAAAGACGTAGTTGGCATGGCAGTATTTTTACTGTTTTTTGCGACAGTGATTTTTTATATGCCAGAAATGGGCGGTTACTTTTTAGAACACGCGAATTTCATTCCGGCTGATCCAATGAAAACACCAGAACACATTGCGCCAGTTTGGTATTTCACCCCGTTTTATTCCATTTTGCGGGCGATTCCTGATAAATTTGCCGGCGTAATTGGCATGGGTGGCTCGATTGTGGTGTTATTTTTATTGCCGTGGCTCGACCGTGGCAAAGTAAAATCAATCCGTTATCGTGGTGGCATTTACAAAAAAGCGTTGATGTTATTCGTTATTAGTTTCATTGCGTTAGGTTATTTAGGTACGCAACCTGTCACACCTTTAGCAACCAATATGGCGCGTATTTTTACCGCGATTTATTTTGGCTTTTTCTTATTGATGCCCATTTATACCCGTTGGGAAAAACTCAAGCCTGTTCCAAGTCACATTACGATGCAACCTACTTTGGAAGAGCGTATTCCAGAATTAAAAGCCGTATTTGATGAAGTAACATTGGTAACAGAAGGTGAAAACACAACACGCGGCTTCAATCCAACAGGCGCGAAAAATGTGTTAGTTCGCACGGCAAAAAATTTGAAAGAGAGCTTAGATTGATATGAAAAAATTACTTTCACTTCTTTTATTTTTACTCTCGCTCAATGTGTTTGCATCGGGTGGAGCGGATTTGCAATCGGCAGATATTGATTTGTCCGATAAAGTATCGCTTCAACGTGGCGCGAAAAATTTTGTAACCTATTGTTTAGGCTGTCATTCAGCAAAACAAATTCGTTATTTACGCATTGCTAACGATTTGGGTTTGGACGAAAAGCATGTTTTAAAAGACATTGCACCGGAAGGTGCAGGGATTTATGAGCAATTGCATTCGGCAATGAATAAACACGACGCGGAAAAATGGTTCGGCACGCAACCACCCGATTTATCATTGATTGCTCGTTCACGCGGCGCGGATTGGCTTTACAGTTATTTGAAAGGT
>BJHG01000027.1 GCA_014191975.1 Methylococcaceae bacterium
GTCTCATCCGATACTTGTTCTAATTCAGCCATCCCTTTGCGTATCGTTTTTGGATCAATATCAAAGAGCCTTGAAATATAATCAGTCCCTCCATGATTTAATTTCTCCGCTTCAATGGCGGCATATCGGCGTTTATCCTTTTCCGATAACGTGACAAAGAGACGTTGCATTTTTACTTCGATGTGCTTTTCATAACTGATCATTTGATAATTTGCCATGAGAAAAATTTAGGGGCTTATTATCTCATTTCAACTCATTAAATCGGGATATTATTTTTGACTGTATCCTAAGGGATTTTCTTCATTCATAATTTTTCCTCCAAAGTTGTTGAGGTTTCGACGTGCGTTTTAACGCACAAATGCCAAATCCCGATAGGTGCAAAAAAATAACCCACGACCATAACCGCTGAAAGAGACAGCCAATAACCTGTGAAATTTGCCGCACGAGTTAGTAAAATCACCGCGATAATCAGCACGATATATGAAACATAAGCGGCTATTTTGATACGAAAGTTTGCATTGACTTTTGACCACGCGAATAGCAGCGCATAACTTGCGCCAGCGAGAATAATCAAGGCAGATGAAAAAAAGGTGATAAAAAAGTCTTGCATGGCGACGGGTTGAATCATGAATTACTCGTGGTTTAAAAATTAAGAATTTGAAAACAGCATAACCTTTCGTTTTGCAGACTATTTATTAGCAAAACATATAATTACACTAATTTCTCAATGGATTATATTGTAATACAATTACACTAATTTTTTTAGTGAATTATATTGTATAAGAATCTTTTGTATAAGAATCTTTTGTATAAGAATCTTTGTTGCTATAGACTGCTTTTTCGAGCAATTAGCTCGGTTCGGTGTTTATAATAATTTTTAGGATTCAGGACTATGAGTGAAACTACAACAGATTTAACCTTATTTGAACAACTTGGCGGCGAAGCAGCTGTCGATGCCGCTGTAGATGCTTTTTACCGCAAAGTATTGTCGGATTACCGCATCAATCGTTTTTTTGATGGCGCAGATATGGACACGCTAGCGGCTAAACAAAAAGCCTTTTTAACGATGGCGTTTGGTGGTCCAAATAATTACAGTGGTAAAGATATGCGTGATGCGCACGCTAAATTTGTGAAAATGGGTTTGGATGATAGTCATTTTGATGCAGTTGTTGAAAAATTAGCTGAAACTTTGATTGAATTAGGTGTATCACAAGAATTGATTGCACAAGTCGGAGCTATTGCTGAAACAACCCGTGCTGATATTTTAGGTAAATAAATTTAGGGCAAAATTCATGGCACGCATTAAATTTAAGGATCAAACCGTTATTGCTGAAAATAATGAAACTGTTTTGCAGTCTTTATTACGCAGTAATATTCAAGTTCCTTATGGTTGTCAGCAAGGTGTATGTCAATCGTGTTTAATGCGGAGTCTGGATAATACTCCACCATCATCGTCACAAACCGGCTTAAAAGAGACACAACAAAAACAAAATTATTTTTTACCGTGCATTTGTTTGCCTGAAAACGATATGACAGTTGCTTTGCCAAATGCTGAAAAAACGTGGCTTGAAGCGGAAGTTATCGAAAAGAAAGCGTTATCCATAAACGTTATTTTACTGAAAATAAAATCCAAAGAACCTCTCACTTTTTTTGCAGGGCAATTTGTGAATTTACGAAATAATGACGTAATTCGTAGTTATTCAATTGCCAACACGCCAAATTTATCACACGAATTAGCATTTCATATTCGGATTTTACCAGATGGAAAATTTAGCCGTTTTGTTGCAGATGATTTAGAAATCGGAATGCCTCTGAGTTTTTCACACGCACAAGGAAGTTGTCATTATCTTGAAGGTAAAAGTGAGCAACCTTTATTATTAATTGGCACAGGAACAGGACTTGCTCCGCTCTACGGTATTCTTAAAGACGCACTTTTGACGCATAAACACCAAGGTGAGATTCATTTATTTCACGGTAGCCGTGACGAATCGGGGTTGTATTTGGAAGAAAAATTAACTGCTTTAACACAAAACTATCCTAATTTTCATTACACACCATGCTTGTCCGGAGAGGTAAATAATGAAAAATATACAAAAGGGCGTGCGAATGAAATTGCACTCAAACAATTCCCAAAACTAAAAGATTGGTGTGTGTATTTATGTGGTCAACCTGAAATGGTTTTACAAACAAAAAGAGCCACTTATTTACTAGGTGCATCATTAAAAGACATTTATATTGATGCGTTTAGTTCGTGAAAAAAGAAATTTCAATTGTAATTGGCTCCGTAAAAAATTCAGAAGGTGATATTTTCATTACGCGTCGTCATGAAACTTTCCATCAAGGTGGCCTGTGGGAATTTCCAGGTGGTAAAGTTGAAGGTGGTGAATCGCTACAACAAGCGTTAGCACGAGAATTGAAAGAAGAAATCGGCATTGATGTAATTTCTGAAAAATTGTTGATTCAACTACAACACGATTATTCGGATCGCATTTTAAGATTACACGTTTTCGAAATTACCGAATACATTGGCATTCCACAAAGTTTGCTAGGTCAAGAATGTGGGTGGGTGAAAATTTCAGATTTAAAAAACTATGCGTTTCCTTCAGCAAATAAAGTGATTTTGAATGTGTTAAAATTACCAAATTATTACGCAATTCTAAACGACGATTCTGGCGACTTGCTTTTGAAATTAAATCACTTACTGTCACAAAACATCAAACTCATTCAAGTACGCTTTAAAAACTTATCCGAATCGCAATTGCATGAATTTTTAAGCGTTGCATTGCCGCTTTGTCAAAAAAATGAAGCAGTTTTATTAATCAATTCTACGGTTAAAAATGCGTTTAAAATGCTAAGTAACGGCGTGCATTTAACGAGTTTTGATTTATTAAACTTAGAAAAACGTCCTGAGAATTTAAATTGGTTGAGTGCCTCTTGTCATAATTTAGAGGAATTAAAACACGCTGAAAAAATTGGTATCGATTTCGTTGTCATCGCGCCTGTGTTAAAAACGTCAACCCATCCTGAAACGAATCCGCTCGGTTGGGACTCATTTACTAATTTACTTTCCGTATGTAATTTGCCAGTTTATGCCTTAGGTGGTTTAAAACAATCAGATTTAGAAAAAGTCCAAAATCTTGGCGCACAAGGTATTGCTGGAATTAGTACATTTTTGGAAATGAACAAATGAGCATTTTAACAAAATATATCGTTAACGAAATTTTAAAAGGCGCATTTATCGCATTGATTTTGCTATTAACATTATTTAATTTATTCACACTAGCAGATGAATTAAAAGACCTTAAAGGGGCTTATAATTTAACAGAAATTTTCATTTATCTTGCACTGACTTCACCTCGTGTTTGCTATGAATTAGTTCCTGCTGCAGCATTATTGGGTAGTTTATTTGTGCTTGGTGCGATGGGAAATAACCGCGAATTGACTGCTATGCGAGCTGCTGGTGTTTCAGTTTTAGGCATTATTAAATCCGTTCTTATAGCGGGTGCAATTTTAGCGACGTTTTCAATTGGCATTGGTGAATTGATTGCACCAATAACCGAAACAAAAGCGCAAATACTCCGATCTAGCGCACAAGATAAAAAACTTGTTTCAAATTCAAAATATGGTTTATGGTTACGTGAAGGTGATAAATTCATCAACGTACGTAAATTAGAAAATAACGGTGAAATAGCAGACATTAGTATTTACGAATACAATCAAACACATTTAAAAATGGTGACACACGCTGAAAAAGCAGTGTATTTAGACCAAAAAAATTGGCGATTAGAAAATATTACACAATCACAAATTTCGATCGACAAAATGCAGGTAAATGTTAAAAATACGCAATCTTGGAAAAGTACAATTGCGCCAGATTTAGTGAAAATTTCAGTAGTAAATCCTGATAATTTGTCGTTGATTGATTTGTCGCAATACATTAAATTTTTAAAAAGTAATCAGCAAAAGTCACAAACGTTTGAATTAGCGTTTTGGGGGCGAGTCGTTAATCCGTTCGTTACATTTGTGATGTTGCTGGTTGCCACGCCATTTGTTATTGGTGTAAAACGTGGTGTCAATGTGGGAAGTCGTATGATGATTGGGATTGTGATTGGTATGAGCTTTAATATTTTAGATAAAATTTTTGGACACGTCGGTTTGATTTACGATTTTAATCCTTTATTAATGGCAATTTCCCCGAGTTTATTTGTCAGTGGCGTGAGTGTATATGTGTTACGGCGATTAGTTTAAAACGAATGAAAACAACCGTCTTTAAATCGGCATGGTGGTTAAAAAATCCACATTTTCAAACACTGTACCCGACATTGTTTCGTAAAATTCCTACACCATTATTACGTCGAGAGCGATTAATTACACCTGATAATGATTTTATCGATATTGATTGGTACGGGGAAGGTGATAAGCCGTTAATTATATTGTTACATGGATTAACAGGAAGCTCGGAATCTGTTTATATTAAAGGCTTACAGCATCTTTTATTTACACAGAATTTTCGTTCCGTCACGTTAAATTTTCGAGGTTGTAGCGGTGAACCGAATCAGACTGCGCGTTGTTACCATTCGGGTGAAACGGAAGATATACATTTTTTGTATCAAACATTGCGTGAACGTGAACCGAATACGCTTTTTGCGGCAATTGGTTTTTCATTAGGAGGAAATGTATTGCTGAAATGGCTCGGAGAACAAAATGAAAATGTAGCATTATTTGCCGCCGTCGCAGTTTCTGTCCCCTTTGTGTTAAGTGAATGCTCAACGAAATTGAATTATGGTTTTTCTAAGTTTTATCGCATGAATTTGTTACGTGAATTAAAAACGTATATAGCCGATAAACAAACGCATTTAGAAAAAATTGGCTTTCAAAATGAAGCTGCTAAACTGAACGCATTGGGAGATTTGTCCAAAATAAAATCATTTTGGGAATACGATGAACGTGTTGTGGCAAAATTACACGGATTTAGAAATGCTCACGATTATTATGCACGTTCAAGTTCTCGGCAGTTTTTGAAAAAAATTACCGTGCCAACGTTGTTAATTCAAGCTATTGATGATCCATTTATGACAAAAAAAACTATACCAGAAGCGAGTGAATTATCCGATTTTGTACAATTAGAAATGACGGAGCAGGGCGGTCATGTTGGATTTGTGGCGGGTAAAAACCCATTTGAACCCGTTTATTGGTTGGAACAACGAATTTCTAATTTTTTAGAGGCGTGCTTGAGCAAAATGTAACGCACCTAATAATCCGACTTCAGGTTGTGTACAAACCTGAATGGCGATTTTTTCTAATGCACCACGATAACGACCTTTCGCTAAAAATCCTTCAAGAAATGCACCTTGCTGCAATGCAGGTAAACATTTTGCAGCAATTCCGCCAGCCAAATACACGCCGCCGTAAGGCAAACATTTCAACGCTAAATTTCCTGCTTCTGCACCGTAAATTTTTGAAAATAGTTGCAACGTTGCCACGCATAAATCGTCACGTTTTTCGACAGCCGCTTTACCTATTTCAGCGGCTAAATCTTTGGCGTTTTCTAAATTAACCGTATTTTTATAATTGCCAGATTGCTTTAAAAAAGCATAAATCAGTTCAATTCCAGAACCTGAAACTAAGCGTTCATAGCTAACATGTTCAGAAAATCTGACTCTCATAAATTCAAGTAACCCAATTTGCTGTGTGTCTGTGGGGGCAAAATCACAATGACCACCTTCGTTTGCGATAACGTGGTGTTTTTGACCATCGTGAAAAATAATTGCTTCCCCTAAGCCTGTTCCAGCCGCTAAAACCGCACTGTTGCCGATTTGTCTTTTTGCATTTGGATTAAGTAATACAAAATCACTTTCTGGCAACGATAACACGCCCCACGCGGCAGCTTCTAAATCGTTAAGTAATTTTACATTCGATGTTTTTAATCGTTTACTAATTTCGTTGCACGTTAATTTCCACGGTAAATTTGTCGTTTCACAATCCCCATTTACAATTGGTCCAGCAACACCTATACAAGCAGTATCAATTTTTGCATTTGGGATTAATACCAAAAAATCCTCTAGTAATCTGTCAAATCCTGTGTAATTTGAACTATCAAAGCGTTTTTTTATTACACAATTTTGACCGTCAAAAATTGCTAAAAGTGTTTTTGTGCCACCAATATCGCCTGCTAAAATCATGATTTGTCCTTTTTTAATTTTTCAAATACACATCGTAACGCAATAATTTTCCGGAAAAACTTTCGCTCGGTTTGCCGCCCAACGGTTCGGCATAGTCTGGACTTTTAACCACAACGCGCTTCGCAGTTGCCGTAAAAGCCACTTCAAAAAGTTCAGTTTTATCTGAATCTTCACCGACCAATTCTTGCAAAATCGTCATTGATTTCTTACTCAATGCCGATTTTTTGCGCTTGTGCGGAAACATCGGATCTAAATAAATGCAATCAGGTGGCATTTCTAAATTTTTTAACAATTCAATTGCGTTACCGTGCATCAAAATTGGTGGCGAAAGTTCTAATTTTTGCACCCAAGATTCAAGCGCTAAACGTTCAAACGCATCATTTAATAATGCCATAATAATTAGTGAACGCTCGATGCAACGGACCTCATAACCCATACGAAACAAACATAAACTGTCTTGCGCCCAGCCCGTTGTCGCATCGATAACGGTTTTCGTTTTGCGTCCAATAGCTTGAGAAAATGCACCTTCTTTTGGCGCGGGATACGAACGTTGTTCACCATTTCGCGGTTCAATATCGACGCTTAAACCGCCTTTTTTCAACAATTCTTTATCGAGCAATTTCAAACAACCGTCGCGCCACGTTAAAAAAAACGCTTCGGAATTTTGTTCTGTCGATTGTCGAAGTGGCACATTTAAGCGTTCAGAAAGTTCTTCAAATTTTGAAGCGTCACCACTACCTTCAAAAAGCACGGCGAGTTTAGTTTGATACGACATTACTCAGTCGAAATGGATTGTTGTTCGTTTTTCAATGCCGCATCCAACGTATGCCACGCCAACGTTGCGCATTTTACTCGTGCAGGATATTCACGCACACCTGCTAGAACAGCAAGTTTTCCAACCGCTTCAAAATTGATATTTTCGTCTTTTCCCGTCGTCATTTCGTGAAACGTTTTAAATAACGCTTCTGCTTCCGCTTCGGTTTTACCCTTCACAATTTCAGTCATCAATGAAACGGAAGCCGTTGAAATCGCACAGCCTGAACCTTGAAAACTTGCGTCGGTAATTAAATCGTCGTCCAGTTTCAAAAATAAGGTGATGCGGTCTCCGCAAAGTGGATTGAAACCTTCAACCATGCGGTCGTAATTTTCCATGACATGAAAATTGCGTGGGTTGCGGTTGTGGTCAAAAATGACTTCTTGATATAAGTCGCGTAAATCTTCAAACATTAGCCAAACATCTCGATTAAATTTTTAATTCCCAAAATCAACACATCGATTTCAGCTTTCGTGTTGTACATGGCGAATGACGCGCGAGCGGTCGCGGGGACTTTGTAAAAATCCATGACGGGCATTGCACAATGATGACCCGCACGAATCGCAATCCCTAAACTGTCGAGCATCGTGCCAATATCGTGTGGGTGAATTTTGCCAAGCGTGAAAGACAAAATTGCGCCTTTTTCTTTCGCTTCACCGATGATTTTTAAACCGTCGATTTTCAACGCTTCTTGCGTAGCGTAAGCTAATAATTCTGCTTCATACGCGGCAATTTTATCCATACCAATCGTATTTAAATAATCAATCGCCGCGCCTAAACCAATGACTTCGGCAATACTTGGGGTGCCGGCTTCAAATTTATGCGGCAAACCTGCGTAAGTACTTTTTTCAAAGGTCACGGTGCGAATCATATCGCCACCACCTTGATACGGCGGCATGGCTTCGAGTAACGATTGTTTGCCGTACAAAACGCCCACGCCCGTTGGCGCGTAAAGTTTGTGACCCGAAAAAACGTAAAAATCACAATCCAACGCTTGCACATCAACAGGCGTGTGCGGAATCGCTTGTGCGCCGTCGAGTAAAACGGGAATTTTTCGCGCGTGTGCCAATTCAATAATTTTTTCGACAGGGTTAATCGTTCCGAGCGCGTTCGACATGTGAACGACGGAAACCAATTTTGTTTTTGAATTCAGCAACGCCTCAAACTCAGGCATCAATAATTCACCTGCCAAATTCATTGGCGCAACTTTTAAAATCGCACCTTTTTCTTCACACAACATTTGCCACGGCACGATGTTCGAGTGATGTTCCATCGCGGTAATGATAATCTCGTCACCCGCGTGGATATTGGCTTTGCCGTAAGTTTGCGCGACTAAATTTATAGCATCGGTCGCGCCACGCACAAAAATAATTTCTTTTTCACTTTGTGCGCTGATAAACGTTTTCATCTTTTCACGCGCCGCTTCAAAATAATCCGTCGAACGCACGCTTAACGTGTGAACACCGCGATGCACGTTCGCATAATCGTGGCTGTAAAGTTTGACGATGCTGTCAATCACGGCTTGCGGTTTTTGACAACTCGCGGCGTTGTCCAAATAAACGAGCGGTTTATTGCGGATTTTTTCGTTTAGAATCGGAAAATCAGCGCGAATTTTTTCAATCGGATAAGTCATTTAACGTTCAGCTCCTTCAGGGAATTGTGTCAATAATAGGTTAAAAACAGATTCACGCAAACTAGGAATGGCGATTTTATCGACCATTTCGTTGGCAAAGGCGAATGTCAAAATGTGTTTCGCGGTGGCTTCGTCGATGCCACGCGATTGCAAATAGAAAATCGACTTTTCGTCTAACTGCCCAATCGTGACGCCATGTGCGCATTTCACGTCGTCGGCATAAATTTCTAATTGCGGTTTGGTGTCGATTTCGGCTTCATTCGATAACAATAAATTACGGTTGTTCATTTTAGAATCTGTTCTTTGTGCGTCTTCTGCAACGACAATTCGCCCTTGGAAAACGCCACGCGCTCGGTCATTCAAAATGCCTTTGTAAAATTCGCGGCTGATTCCGTTTGGTTGTAAATGCTTGATTCGTGTAAAATTATCGAGATGTTGTTTTTGTGAACCCAAATACAAACCGTTCAATTCGCATTCTGCCGCCGTCGCCAAATCGCAGACAATATCGGTTCGTGCTAACACACTTCCCAACGCAAAATTATGATGCGTGAAACGTGCGTTGTCGGCTTGTTGAACGTAATTGCCGCCAAAATGGTAAGCGGTTTCGCTTTCTTGTTGCACTTTATAAACCGTCAAATCAGCATTTTCACCGACAAAAATTTCCGCCACCGAATTCGTCAAATAGGCATTATTTTCTGAACTGCTGAACGTTTCAATCAGCGTCGCTTTTGCATTTTTTTCCAAAATGACAACGTGTCGCGTCGGTAAAATCGCGGCTTGCGTGGCGACGTGAATAATTTGCAGCGGTTTATCTAAAACCCCATTTTCGGCAATATGAATAAACAGCCCGTCGGTAAAATTCGCGGTATTGAAATCAATAAAACCGTGCGTTTGTGTAATCGCTTGATTGAATTTCGATTGCAACAAATCCGCGTGATTTTTAATCGCGTCGTTTATCGAACAAACCGTAATCGTTTTGGGCAGATTCGATAATTCGGCGTTGAAAAAACCATCAACCAAGACAAAATGAAACGCGCTTCCGCCTTTTGAGCCTTCAAAAACGGGAGAGCTTGCCATTGTTGCAAGTGGAAATTCTTTTTTAGCCATCGCCGAAACGTTGGTGTAACGCCAATCTTCCAAACGATTTGACGGAAAACCCGTTTGTTCAAATTGCGTCTTAGCGTGTTGGCGAAAATCGTCTAACCATGAAATGCTCATGCTTGCTCCAACCAACCATAACCTTTTTCTTCGATTTCCAACGCCAACTCCGCGCCACCTGATTTCACAATTTTGCCATCCGCCAAAACGTGAACAAAATCGGGTTTGATGTAATCGAGCAAACGCTGGTAATGCGTCACCATAATAAACGCACGTTTTCCAGAACGTAGGGCATTCACGCCGTCCGCGACAATTCGCAACGCATCAATATCTAAACCTGAATCGGTTTCATCCAAAATACACAATTGCGGTTCGAGCATCGCCATTTGTAAAATTTCGTTACGTTTCTTTTCGCCGCCAGAAAAACCTTCATTCACCGCGCGATATAAGAATTTTTCGTCCATATCGAGAGCTTTGGTTTTCGCTTTCACGAGCGTTAAAAAATCCATCGCATCGACTTCACTTAAACCTTTGTGTTTGCGAACCGCGTTTAAGGCGGCTTTCAACAAATAAACGTTGGTTACGCCTGCGATTTCAACAGGATATTGAAACGCTAAAAATACGCCTTCACGAGCGCGGATTTCAGCAGGCATTTCGAGTAGATCTTTGTCGTTGTAAGTGATTGAGCCGCCTGTCACTTCGTAACCTGATTTGCCAGATAAAACGTGCGAAAGCGTACTTTTACCCGCGCCGTTTGGTCCCATGATGGCGTGAATTTCACCCGCTTTCACTTCGAGGTTTAAGCCTTTGAGAATTTCTTTTGTTCCAACATTAACGGTTAAGTCTTTGATTTTGAGCATTTGTGTTCCAGTAGTTTTTTGTAAAGTTTCTATTTTTTTAATGCCAACGCATTATTTTTGATTGTGTTGCAAATTGCATCTAATGGCAAATGGCTTAAATTTCGTACGGCAAACGGATTTTGTAATTCCAAGCCAATTCTATCCAACGAAAGCAACGGGTACGCCACCAAAACCGCAACAAGTGGCGACATTATTTGCGCCTCATCAATTAACGAAAGAGGTAACAACAACAGATAAATGAAAATAAAACGTCGCACTTTAATCACATAAACCAACGGCATTGTTGTTTTTAAAATTCGTTCATTTCCGCCGATGCTATCAATTAGTGCGGCGCGGTGCTTTTCAAATTCTGCAAATGTGAATAAATCGAACTGTTGTTTAACTCGCCCTTGTTCGAGTAATGCGGCTATTTTATGCGTCACAAAAAGTGGGCTGTGTGGTGCATTTTGCAACGCGCTAATTTCATCTTCAGAAAGCCAATCTTTTAGCGCGACGAAATCTTTTTGTAATCGCAGCGATTCTTTATGCGCGAAAACAAACGTAACGAGCCATTTCGTCATTTCATTACGCCAGACCAAATTGTTTTCGCCGTAATTCCACGTCATCACAAGTAGATTGCTGGTTTGATTGATAATTTCACCCCATAATTTTCGCGCTTCCCACCAGCGATCGTGTCCTGCGTTGGTACGAAAAACCAAGACTAAACCCAACACCGCACCAGTATATTCAAATGGCGTGACGGGAAAACGTGGCAATTTGTAGTAATAACTGTCGAAATAAAATAAACCGTAAGTGTACAAACCGGTTACAAAAATGCTCAACAAAATACGGGGTGTGACTGAGCCGTGCCACGCTAACGCACCAAATAAAAAATTAGGGTGTTCCGCTTTGTTTGTGAATTTTCTGGACACTATGTGTGCTCAGTTTTAGTAAAAAGTGACTTCGCCTGTTGAAATTTCATGCAGACCGCCAACGATTTTAATTTCACCATTTTCGAGCATTTCTTTCAATATCGGACTACGTTCAAGAATCGCATGAACGGTTCGTTTAACATTTATCGCGGCAACTTTTTCGACAAAGTCGCCGTTGCTGGAATTACGATTTTGCGTTTCGGTTTTTTCGTCATAAATGGCTGGCTGAATTTTTGAAAGTAACGCGGTTAAATTGCCCATTTCAACGTGATCGCACGCGCCTTTGACTGCGCCGCATTTTGTGTGACCTAACACGGCAATAATTTTAGAACCCGCGACTTTGCACGCAAATTCCATGCTGCCTAAAATGTCTTCATTGATGATATTTCCCGCAATTCTAACGCTAAAAATATCGCCCAAACCTTGATCGAAAATCAGTTCGGCAGACGTGCGCGAATCAATGCAGCTCAAAATACCCGCAAACGGATGTTGCCCGTCAGAGGTTTCATTGGCTTGTTCAAGCAGGTTTCGATTCGCTTTCAAATTGTTCATAAAGCGATGATTGCCTTCTTTTAACAAATTCAACGCCATTTCTGGGGTGATTGCGTCTTGCATTTCTTTAGTTAGTGTTTTATTTCTGAATCCCTCTAAAATTATTTGAAAAATTAACCTACTGATCCTTCCAAACTGAGTCCCAACAACGCCTGGGCTTCAACGGCAAACTCCATTGGTAATTCTTTGAAAACTTGCTTACAAAAACCATTCACAATCATGGATACTGCATCTTCGGCAGACAAGCCGCGTTGCTGACAGAAAAATAATTGATCTTCACTGATTTTTGAAGTCGTCGCTTCATGTTCGATTTGAGCAGAAGGATTACGCACTTCAACATACGGAAAGGTATGTGCGCCACATTTATCACCCACTAACAATGAATCACATTGCGTGTAATTACGGGCGTTTTCGGCTTTGCTCGAAATTTTAACCAAACCACGATAAGTATTTTGCGCTTTACCTGCTGAAATTCCTTTGGAAATAATGGTGCTTTTGGTATTTTTGCCGACGTGAATCATTTTGGTTCCCGTGTCGGCTTGTTGCAAATTGTTCGTGACGGCAACCGAATAAAATTCACCAACCGAATTATCACCTTTCAAAATGCAACTTGGATATTTCCAAGTAATCGCCGAACCTGTTTCAACTTGCGTCCATGACACTTTGGAATTATCGCCTTTGCAATAGGCACGTTTGGTGACGAAATTATAAATTCCGCCTTTTCCTTCTTTGTCGCCTGGATACCAGTTTTGAACAGTCGAGTATTTAATTTGCGCGTCTTTTAAAATCACTAATTCTACAACCGCCGCATGGAGTTGATTTTCATCACGTTGAGGAGCCGAACATCCCTCTAAATAAGAGACATAACTGCCTTCGTCAGCAATAATCAATGTCCGTTCAAATTGTCCCGTGTTGCTGGCATTAATACGAAAATACGTTGAAAGCTCCATCGGGCAACGCACACCTTTTGGAATATAGACAAACGAACCATCGGTGAAAACTGCTGAATTTAACGCGGCAAAAAAATTGTCGCCGACTGAAACAACAGAGCTTAAATACTCTTTTACGAGTTCAGGATGCTCGCGAATGGCTTCTGAAATTGGGCAAAAAATTACGCCAACTTCGTGCAATTTTCCTTTGAACGTCGTTGCAACAGATACACTATCAAATACCGCATCGACCGCAATTCCAGCTAATTGTTCTTGTTCAGCAAGCGGAATACCTAACTTTTTATAGGCTTCCAAAATTTCTGGATCAATTTCATCCAAACTTGTTGGCGCATTCGCTTTTGATTTTGGTGCGGAATAATAGCTAATTGCTTGATAATCAATCGGGTCAATTTTCAATTGTGCCCAATCGGGTGACGGCATCGTTTGCCAATGACGAAAAGCTTTTAAACGATATTCCAACATGAATTCGGGTTCGTTTTTCACTTTTGACAATTGAGCAATTACATCTTCATTTAACCCCGCAGCAAACGTATCAGCTTCAATTTCTGTGACAAACCCTTGCTTATACTCTTGATTTAAAAGGCTGTTAATTTCGTCGTTATTTGCAGACATGGATATTATTTCTCGGAAAGTGGAGTCGATTTGAGTTGTATTTTAGTGTGATTTAATTCTTGAGTAAAGCAGTGGGTTTTATTAATTTTGATAAAGTAACCACTAAATAAAAAATTAACGGTGGTATGGGTGATTTTGTAAAATGCTCCATGCCCGATAAATTTGTTCTGCCGCGATTATTCTGACAAGTGGGTGTGGAAAAGTGAGGTTAGACAAACACCATGATTCCCGAGCACTTTGTTTGACAGTATCTGCCAAACCTTCAGGACCACCAACTAAAAGCGAAACGTGTTGACCATTACCTTGCCAACGTTGTATTGCTTGCGATAATTCTTGTGTAGACCACATTTTTCCACCTAAATCTAGCGTGACTAAATGACTATTTGACGGAATCGCTGCGAGCATTCGCTCACCTTCATCCTTCACAATTCTTACTGTGTCACTATTTTTACTTCGTTTACCTGCGGGAATTTCTTTTAAAATTAATTCACATTCACGGGGTAAACGTTTCGCGTATTCGTCATAACCTTGTTGTACCCAACTCGGCATTTTTGTTCCCACGGTAATTAAATTAATTTGCATTAGTTAGGATTGGAGTTCGAGGACGTAATCTTCTAAATCGTTCATATTTTTAATTTTTGTTTCTGAAATTGCATAATTCAATACAGTTTCGACACTTTTTTTACTTCCTGAAATTAACGGATGCCAAGGTGGCAATTTTTTACCATCATTTAACAATCGATACGCACACGTTTTTGGTAGCCATTGATACTGATTGAAGTTTACGTCGTTTAAATCTAAACAATCTGGGACAATTTTTGTGCGTTCAGTGTAATTTTTACAGCGACACGTTTTTAAATCTAATAATTTACAGGCTACACTAGTGATATTAATTTCGTTTGTGTCTTCGTCTTCGAGTTTGTGTAAACAGCATTTTCCGCAACCGTCACACACTGATTCCCATTCTTCACGGGACATTTTGGACAAAGTTTTTGTTTCCCAAAAATTATTCATCACCACAATTCCCAAACAGGTGTCACTGAATCGGGTAGGGGGGCTAATCGGCCCAATTCAATCCATTTATTTTTTGGGCTATGAAAATCTGAACCTATCGAACCTGCTAATTCAAATTGATTCGCATAATTTGCTAGGATTCGCATTTCATCAGGATTATAACGTCCTGTGACAATCTCCATTCCTAAACCGCCTGCGTTTTTAAATGCACCCAGCATTTTTCTCATGCGTGTTGCCGTTAACCCATAACGTAACGGATGTGCAACAACAGGAACGCCTCCAGCCGCACGAATAGCTTGTACATTGACTTCCAATGATGTCCACGTTGTCGAAACAAAAGCCGATTTTCCATCCCCTAAATAACGATCAAAGGATTCTTGTAATGTTGAAACGTGAAAGTGTGAAACTAAAAAATTAGCAAAATGTGAACGGGTAATCATGCCTTCAACCGGTGAGTTTTTCACAAAATCCATTGCACCCGCAATGCCTTTTTTTTCTAATTTAAAGGCGATTTTTTCAGCACGTTCCTGACGCATCTTTTTAGCCTCAAGAATAACATTTTGTAATGCGTCATTTTGTGGGTCAATATTTAATCCAACAATATGTAGACACTGTTTCTCCCATTGCGACGATATTTCAATTCCGTTAATTAACGTTAAATTTAACTCATCGGCGCAAATTTTTGCCTCAACTAATCCGTCAGTCGTATCGTGATCGGTTAACGCTAAATTTGTCACACCATTTTCAGCGGCGCGTTCCACCAATTCAGATGGCGACAAATCGCCATCTGAATTGGTGGAATGGCAATGTAAATCATAAAGTGTAGTCATTTCATACTCTGTATTTTTAAATTTTTAAAAGGATGTAAATTTTATAAGACATTCGCAATTGAGCCATTATAAGGTTTTTAACAAGTTGAAGGCATCGCTAAAGCTGTCAAAGGCATAATGCGTTATAATTAACGAAAATTTTAACTTTAATTAAATCGATATGACTGAATTATTATTAGACGAACAAGACCAAATCCGTCAACGCCGCGAAAAGCTGACCGCACTACGTGAAGAAACGATTGCCTTTCCAACTGATTTTCGCCGTGATGTTGTCGTTGGTGAATTGATAGCTAAATACAGTGAAAAATCTAAAGATGAACTAGAATCAAAACATGTCCGTGTGAAAATTGCGGGGCGTATGATGACACGTCGTATCATGGGCAAAGCAAGTTTTAGTCATTTGCAAGATATGTCTGGGCAAATGCAGGTTTATGTATCTCGGGATAATTTACCTGAAAATGTTTATAACGACCAATTCAAAAAATGGGATATTGGCGATATTTTAGGCGCAGAAGGCTATTTATTCAAAACGCAAACGGGTGAATTGAGTTTAAAAGTCGACAGTATTCGCTTATTGACTAAAGCATTGCGTCCGCTGCCTGAAAAATTCCACGGTATTGCAGATCAAGAAATCAAATATCGTCAACGCTATTTAGATTTGATTATGAGTCAACAATCACGAAATGTGTTTTTAATTCGTTCAAAAGTCGTTGCGTATATTCGGAATTTTTTAATTGAGCGAGATTTTTTAGAAGTCGAAACACCGATGATGCAAGTGATTCCAGGTGGCGCGACAGCACGACCGTTTATGACGCACCACAACGCACTCGATATGGATATGTTTTTGCGAATTGCTCCGGAATTGTATTTGAAGCGTCTGGTTGTCGGTGGTTTTGAACGGGTGTTTGAAATTAACCGTAATTTCAGAAACGAAGGTCTTTCGACGCGTCACAATCCAGAATTTACGATGTTGGAATTCTATCAAGCTTACGCGGAATATCATGAATTGATGGATTTAACTGAAGAAATGTTGCGCGGCATTGCTGAAGAGGTTTTGGGGCAAACCGTGTTGACGTATCAAGGCGAACAATATGATTTTGGCAAACCATTTGTACGAATGACCGTTTTTGATTCGATTTTGCATTTCAATCCTGATTTAACGGCTGAAAACATTTCAACGCGCGGAGCGGCTGTAAAAGTCGCTGAAAATCTAAAAATTCCTGTGAAAGACGTTTACGGCTTAGGCAAAATCCAAATCGAAATTTTTGAAAAAACTGTCGAAAGTCGTTTGATGAATCCAACGTTCATTACCGCGTATCCCGTAGAAGTTTCGCCATTAGCGCGACGAAATGACAATGACCCGCACGTTACTGACCGATTTGAATTTTTTGTGGGTGGACGTGAAATTGCCAATGGTTTCACGGAATTAAACGATGCCGAAGATCAAGCAGCGCGTTTCCAACAACAAGTAAACGAAAAAGAAGCTGGCGACGATGAAGCAATGCATTTTGATGCCGATTATATTGTTGCGCTCGAACACGGTATGCCGCCAACTGCTGGGGAAGGTATTGGTATTGATCGTTTAGTGATGCTGTTTACCGATTCACCATCGATTCGTGATGTACTTTTATTTCCACACATGCGCCCAAAACACGATTAAAAAGTCTGATTTCCAGCTTCATCCGCAATTAAAAAAAGATTGTTTTGTTTTAGGAAATTTTGCACTTTGCCAAGTTTTACTGATGAATGACAGTCAATTTCCATGGTTTATTTTAGTGCCACAACGTAACCACATCCGTGAAATTTATGAGTTAACAGATGCTGAACAAATTTTATTAATTCGAGAATCGAGTTATTTGGCAAAAAAATTAGCGGAAATTTTTAACGCGGATAAGTTGAATGTGGCTGCAATTGGAAACATTGTGTCGCAATTACATGTACATCATGTGGTGCGTTATGAAAACGATAAAGCGTGGGCTACGCCAATTTGGGGAAAGTTTCCTGCTGTGCCTTACACGGAACAGCAGAAAATTTTACTTTTGGAAAAATTAAAGCCGATTGAACTACTGTATTAAAAATTCTGTAAAGAAAACGTCTTTAAGTCCACCGCTTGGTAAATGTGAATAATCCTTCTTTCTATCACCTTTTGGATGTGCTTCAGCTGCAGCCTCTTCGGGTTCTTCGTCACGACCTTCCGCTTTGTTAATAGTCTTATGAAGGACTTCAATTGCTGATTGTCTCAATGCCTCGCGTTGTTCCATTGTTTGCACACTATCTAATGAATGGTCACTAAACAGCATAATCAATTCATGTTTAATTACAGGCATGTGTTTTTTTATCGCGGCTTCGGTCGGGTGACCATCAATTAATAATTGGATGCTAATTGCTAAATACTTCTTAGGTTCATTTAGATTTACAATAAATTTTGGTGTAAGTTCCAAATAAAGAGGGCCACTTTTCGCTTCGCCTTCGGGAGCACCTTCATTTGCAAAGGCAAAATTTGGCGTAATTAAAAAGCAAAATAATAAAATAAATAAACGCATAAAAGACTCCAAATAGAATTTAAAAACGATTTAATCGGCATGAATAATAATTAATAAGTATTCACTGTGTCAAAACTGCTACTGAAACTTTGTTCATAACGTTGTTTAAAGGTCTCTAAATTGAAACCATGATTTTGTGTTCCGTGATGTTCAATTTTTATTGCACCCATCAATGATGCAATACGCCCCGTGACATCCCAATCTAAGTTATTTAATAAGCCATATAATAAGCCAGCACGATACGCATCGCCACAACCTGTTGGATCAGCAATATTTTCAACAGCTGCGGAAGGGATTTTTATTTGTGTTCCATTGACGTAAATCGTCGAACCTTCGCCACCTTGGGTGACAATTAACGCTTCCACTTTTTCCGCAAGTTGCTGCAAACTTAAACCTGTTTTTTCTTGCATCAATTCTGATTCATAATCATTGAGTGTCAACCATGTTGCTTGGTTAATAAGAGTTAATAATTCTGCCCCATCAAACATTGGCATTCCTTGACCAGGATCGAAAATAAATGGAATCTCTAATTCAGCAAATTGTTTGGCGTGTAACTGCATACCCTCTTTTCCATCTGGCGACACAATGCCAATTCGAATATTATTTTTAATCGTTGGAACAGAATTTAAATGCGAGAAATTCATTGCGCCTGGATGAAATGCTGTAATCTGATTGCCGTCTTCATCTGTCGTGATGTACGCTTGACCAGTATATTGATTATCGAGTGTGTTAATAAATTTTCCGTTTATTTTGTGGTGATTTAGCCATTGTGCGTATGGTTCAAAATCATGTCCAACCGTTGCCATAATAAATGGTTCCTCGTTGAGCAATTTCAAATTGTACGCAATATTTCCTGCACAACCACCAAATTCACGCCGCATCACAGGGACTAAAAAAGAAACATTCAGCATATGTGTTTTTTCAGGCAAAATGTGATGTTTAAATTTATCGTGAAATACCATGATGGTATCATACGCCATCGAACCGCAAATTAACGCACTCATAAATATCTCTCTTAAAAAGTTAAAATGACCAACCAAGTAATTGCGGCCCAAATAAGTGACAACATGACGGCAGCTGAACCAATATCTTTGGCACGTCCAGATAATTCATGATGTTCAAAACCGATTCTATCGATTGCAGCTTCAACAGCTGAATTTAATAATTCAACAAGTAAAACTAAAATAACACTGCCAATTAACAACAGCATCTCAATAGATGTTTTAGCTAAGTAAATTGCGGTTGGAACCGAAATAATTAGAAGCAAGACTTCTTGCCTGAAAGCCTCTTCATGTTGCCAAGTAGCTTTGAAACCTGCGGCTGAAAAAAATGCAGCATTATAAATACGTTTTAAACCTTTTGCGTTTTGATTTGCCATAGTTATGCAGTAATCATTGCTTGATAGGCAGTGTGTGAAAGAAGTTTTTCAACATCGGCTAAATCATCTGCTTTTACGCAAAAAAGCCATGCTTCGTAAGCGGAATCGTTAATTTTCTCTGGATTATCTAAGACAGCTTGATTAATGGAAATAATCTCACCAGAAACGGGACTCGAAATATCGGAAGCAGTTTTGACCGATTCGATAGTTGCACAACTTTCGTTTGCTCTAACATGTTGATTAATTTTAGGCAATGTAACGTAGACTAAGTCGCCTAATTCCTCTTGTGCGAAATCAGTAATCCCAACTCGGACGATTCTATCGTCTTCGACTTGCGCCCATTCATGGGATAAAGCGTATTTTAAGTGTTCAGGCAAAAGACTCATTACAGAATTCCTGCGTGGTAAAAATGAAGATTATTTAAGAATAAGCGAGAATGTATAGCGAAGAAATGGCGTCCCCAAGGGGGTTCGAACCCCTGTTACCGCCGTGAAAGGGCGGTGTCCTAGGCCACTAGACGATGGGGACTAGATATTCTGAAAATTTTGAAGTTTAAAAATGGCGTCCCCAAGGGGGTTCGAACCCCTGTTACCGCCGTGAAAGGGCGGTGTCCTAGGCCACTAGACGATGGGGACTAGTTATATTTAATACATTGGTGGAGCTAAGCGGAATCGAACCGCTGACCTCAACACTGCCAGTGTTGCGCTCTACCAATTGAGCTATAGCCCCGTATTGAAACGCGAATTCTACAGGTTTTGAGTTTAATGTCCAGTTTAAATTTACATTTTGTGGATTTTTACATCCAAACTGAACACTTTAACTACAAATTGACGCATTTTTACGTTATTTAAGGCGATATTCCGCCGAACGCGCGTGAGCAGTCAAACTTTCGCCTCGTGCCAAAATCGAAGCGATTTTACCCAATGAATTTGCACCTTCATCTGAACAATTAATTAAGCTCGAACGTTTTTGAAAATCGTAAACACCTAACGGTGACGAAAAACGAGCAGTGCTTGATGTAGGCAAAACATGATTTGGTCCAGCGCAATAATCTCCCAGTGCTTCGGCGGTATATCGCCCCATAAAAATTGCACCCGCGTGCCGAATTTTTTCACATAAAATTTCGGGATTTTCGATCGACAACTCTAAATGTTCAGGTGCAATAATATTTGCGACTTCCGCAGCTTGATTTAAATTTTCAACCAAAATTAACGCGCCACGATTTGTTAGTGACGTACGAATAATTTCAGCGCGCTCCATTGTTGGCAATAGTCTGTTAATGCTTGCTTCAACTGCTGCCAAATATGCCACATCGTCACTAATTAAAATTGCTTGTGCGTCTTCATCATGCTCGGCTTGTGAAAATAAATCCATCGCAATCCAATCAGGATTCGTTTTACCATCACAAATAATTAAAATTTCCGATGGTCCTGCAATCATGTCGATGCCAACTTGCCCAAAAACCAATTTTTTCGCCGTCGCGACATAAATGTTTCCAGGACCTACAATTTTCGCCACAGCAGGAATTGTTTGTGTACCGTAAGCTAATGCGGCCACAGCTTG
Source organism: Methylococcaceae bacterium (assembly GCA_014191975.1). Taxonomy (GTDB): domain Bacteria; phylum Pseudomonadota; class Gammaproteobacteria; order Methylococcales; family Methylomonadaceae; genus UBA10906. The sequence continues at coordinate 20,941 of BJHG01000027.1, forward strand.
TGCGCCACCAATAGCAAAGGCCCTATCTACACCCGCTAAATATGCGGCTGCTAAAACCAATTCATTGGTTTCGCCATTTGGTGTAGGTACAACCATTATTAACTCAGGTACACCAGCAACTTTTGCAGGAATTGCATTCATTAAAACAGATGATGGATAAGCCGCTTTTCCACCGGGAACATACAAACCGACACTGTCTAATGGTGTGACTTTTTGCCCTAAAACTGTGCCGTCTGTCTCTGTGTATTGCCAAGATTCCATTTTTTGTTTTTCGGCATACACACGAATTCGATACGCTGCCTTTTCTAGTGCTTCTGCCTGTTCAGTCGGCAAATTATCCCAGGCTTTTTTTAATTGTTCTTTTGAAATTTCTAATTCACTCGCTGCGGAAACGTTACAATGGTCAAACAGATTAGTATATTCAATCACTGCTGGATCACCGTTTTTTCGTACATCAGAAATGATACTCAAAACGCGCTGGTGAATCTCTAAATCATCGCTTTCATTCCAAGTTAATATTTTTTTTAATTGGACACTGAAATTTGTATCTGTGGTATTAAGTTTTTTAATAGTTATGCTCGTCATAATTCCTATCCTATTATTTTTTTACGACGTTGATTTTTTGTGGTTCTAAATAGGCGATGTTCAAATGGTCATCAATCAGATATTTTCGCGCGACATTCCGAACTTGTTCCGCTGTGACTTGATTTATTTTTGCAACATATTCGCCTTCTTTTTTCCAACCTAATCCGACAGTTTCAAGCATTCCGAGTTGCATTGCTTGATAAAAGTTTGAATCCCGTTGATAAACTTCACCGGCTAAAACTTGTGCTTTAATACGTTGTAATTCAGATTCTTCAACGAGTTTGGCTTGTAATTTTGAAATTTCTTCCTTCAAAGCCGCTTCAACATCCCAAACAGTTTTACCTTCCGCTGGTGTGCCTTCAAGTTCAAATAAATTATCTAAACGTGACGTTAAGTTATAACCGGCGTTGGCTTCTACGGCGATTTGTTTGCCACGAATTAATGAACTACTCAACCTCGCACTGCTTCCACCATCTAAAACACCCGCCAACACTTCGAGCGCATAAGCTTCATTTTCATTTTCTGCTGTTTTCAATGTAGGAACGTGATAACCCAATAAAACTGATGGCAATTTTGCAGGAGCTTTCACTGTCATTTTACGAACACCAATTTGAGGTGCTTCGGTTTGTGGCTTGAGTGGCAAAATCTCACTGGTTTTTAAATCACCAAAATATTGGTGAGCCAAGGCGAAAACATCAGCCGTTTTCACATCACCAACAACAACCAATGTAGCGTTATTCGGCGCATACCAACGTTGATACCATACTTGTAAATCTGGCGCAGTATAAGCGGCAATATCAGTTTGCCAACCAATAATCGGATTTTTGTATGGGCTGCTCGCGTAAGCCATCGCGGCAAATTGTTCCGCCATTTTTGCTTGTGGATTATCTTCAGTACGCATTCGGCGTTCTTCGGTAACAACTTCCAATTCTTTTTTTAATTCTTCAGGCAAAATGTGCAAATAACGCATTCTGTCGGCCTCAAGCTCAAAACTCACTGCTAATTTTGATGCTGTCATGGTTTGAAAATATGCTGTGTAATCTTGTCCAGTAAACGCATTTTCCTCACCACCATTTTCTGCAATAATCCGTGAAAACTCACCTGCGGGATGCTTGTCTGTGCCTTTAAACATCGTATGTTCTAGCATGTGTGAAATACCAGTAATGCCATTTGGTTCGTAGCTTGAACCGACTTTATACCAAACTTGCGACACGACAACGGGTGATCGGTGGTCTTCTTGAACCAATACTTTTAAGCCATTCGATAAAACGTGTTCCGAAATTTGCGGTGAGGCAAAACTTGCAATAGGAAAAAGTAACAATAGAGATAAAATTTTTTTCATGATTTTTGTGCCAAATAAAAGCGGTGTATTGTCCAAACAATACGCCATATTGAAAAATTAAAAACGCTCACCATAAACGTCACGCATTATTTATTGTAGCACTTTAAAACAAGCCGGTAATTTTACCATTATCATCAATATCAATGCGTTCAGCGGCGGGAACTTTTGGCAAACCAGGCATGGTCATCATATCGCCTGCAATCGCCACCACAAAACCTGCACCATTTGCCAAACGCACGTCACGAATTTCAATCGTATGCCCTGACGGCGCACCTTTTAACGCTGGATTAGTTGAAAACGACATTTGTGTTTTCGCCATGCAAATTGGAAACGTGCCGTAATCGGCATTCCACGCGGCGAGTTGTGCTTTCACTTTTGGCGTTGCGGTAACATTTACCGCGCCATAAAGTTTCGTCGCAATCGTTTCAATTTTTTCCCACAAACTTAGGTTTTCATCGTAAACAAATTTGAATTCAGGTTCACGATTATCAACAATATTCACAATTTCTCGCGCCAAATCTTCCGCGCCTTCACCGCCATTTGCCCAATGTTTCGACACGAAGCACGTCGCGCCCAATGTCGCGCATTTTTCTTGTAAAAGTGCAATTTCGGCTTCAGTGTCAAACGTGAAATGATTCACACACACGACGCACGGCAAACCATAATGTTCGGTTATATTGTGATAATGGCGCTCGAGGTTTTCAAAACCGACTTCAACCGCTGCCAAATTTTCTTGATTCAATTCGTCTTTCACCACTCCACCGTGAAATTTCAACGCGCGAATCGTCGCCACTAAAACCACCGCTGATGGTTTTAAACCTGACATTCGGCATTTGATGTCGATGAATTTTTCCGCGCCCAAATCCGCACCAAAACCCGCTTCCGTTACCACATAATCTGCCAATTTCAACGCTGTTTTTGTTGCCGTGACGGTGTTGCAACCGTGCGCGATATTGGCAAAAGGACCACCGTGAATAATCGCGATATTATTTTCGAGCGTTTGCACTAAATTTGGTTTAATCGCATCTTTCAATAATGCCGCCATCGCGCCGTGTGCTTTCAAATCTCGCGCATAAACTGGCGTAACTTTATCGGATTTGTAACCAATCACAATGCGCCCTAAACGCGCTTTCAAATCCGCGCGACCTGTGGCTAAACACAAAATCGCCATCACTTCAGAAGCCACCACGATGTCGTAACCGTCTTCGCGCAAATAACCATTTGCCGGGCCACCCATGCCAACGACGATGTTTCGCAACGCTCGGTCATTCATATCGACAACTCGCTTCCATTGAATTCTGCGCGGGTCAATGTCGAGTTCGTTGCCGTGATTGATGTGATTATCGATTAACGCGGACAATAAATTGTGCGCCACACCAATCGCGTGAAAATCACCCGTGAAATGTAAATTGATGTCTTCCATCGGAACGACTTGCGCGTAACCACCGCCCGCCGCGCCGCCTTTCACACCAAAACAAGGACCTAACGACGGTTCACGCAAACACATAATCGTTTTTTTGTTTAAGCGATTCATTGCGTCGCCCAAACCCACCGTCGTCGTGGTTTTGCCTTCACCCGCTGGCGTTGGACTAATTGCCGTGACAAGAATCAATTTGCCGTCTGTTTTATCCGCTAAACTGGCGACGTATTCGAGCGACAATTTCGCTTTGAAATGCCCAATCGGATCTAAATGTTCGGGCGCAATGCCGTAATTTTGTTGAACAAGCTCAATAATCGGTTTCATGGTGGCACGTTGCGCGATTTCGATGTCTGACATAGTTAATCCTGAAAATTAAAGTTTGTGAAAAGCGGTAAGAAAATCGCCAAGCGTTTTGACTGAATTGATGTGGAACGCACGTCCGTAATGAATCGGTGCGGTGCCTTTGTTGACTCGTTTGGGAAATGCGGTCATATTACCGGCGTGTTGAAATTCATTTTTTTCGTTAATTTCCACGCCGTCAATCGCAACCAGTTTTGTCGGCATTTCGTCGGGATTCACCACGACCCGAATATAACGCGGCAATCCGTGATCCAATCTTAAATAGACGATTTTTCCATTCTTATCGGATTTGTATTCGATGATTTTTTGATTGGCTAGATTTTGAGAAAATCCGCTTTTTTCAAACATTTTTCCCACGTCACTTTGTGTAATGGACGGTTTTTGTCCTTTCAGTTGGTGAAACGCTGACAGAAAATCGCTCAATACTTCAGGTTTTACATTAAAACCAATGCCGTAATGACACGGTTTTTCGCCCTTGTAAATTTTAGACGGAAATTCCAGCATATTGCTGTGAAATTCATCCATTAAATTGACTTCCACGTCTGAGATTGCAGTTAATGCTGAAATATCTTGCGCGGGTTGAATCACGCATCTAACGTGAGAATAAAAAGCCGTGACTTTGCTCAAGCCATTTTGTTGATAACAGTAAATAATCTTGCCATTTTTTTCGGACTTATATTCCGTCACTTTTGTAGTAGAGAGAATGGTTTTGTAAGAACTCTCTTCAAACGTTCTTTCTACGTCACTTTGTGTCATTGACATCCTTAGCCCTGTTTTTTTTGAATGTGTTTATTCGGTAAATTTATCAGCAATCGTTACAATAACAAAATTCGTTGAAAAATCTCAAAAACTTTATAAAAAATTATTGTTTTAATTTTTTGCACACTTTTTTTTGTCACTGCGTAACTATAGTGGACCCTGAAATCCGGACAATAGTTTAAGCTATACTCTGTCGAAAAAAGAGAAGTGGCAAATGAGTGAAAGCAAGCGGAAGATTTTTACAGGATCACAAAAAGCTAAGATTGCCTTGGAAGCGGTTAAAGGCACAAAGACAATCAATGAGATCGCCCAGGAAAACGGAGTCCATCCGACCCAGGTAAGTCAATGGAAAAAGGAATTGATGGACAATGCGGGTAGTCTTTTTGAAGGTAAACGGGGTCCCAAGCCTGTCAATGCACAGAGCGATCCGGATCGGCTGTATGCCAAAATTGGGCAGTTGAATATGGAATTAGATTGGCTTAAAAAAAAGTCTGGAATCAGCCTATAGCGGAAAGACAGGCGTGGATAACAC
>BJHG01000028.1 GCA_014191975.1 Methylococcaceae bacterium
GGAAACCACCAAAACCAACAAAGGCTTAAAAGTGACTGTCGATATTCTCACTGGCGTTTATCTTACCGGAAAGAAATGTACTATTGATTTCATTAAAAACTCGGACATTGCTTTTGATGCTCATCTTGCAAAATGGAATTATCGTGTCGTTTTAAATCATTGCTAATTCGGGATGTTATTTTTGACTGTATCCTAAGTATGAACTGGCAAGAACAGTTAGCTTAGAAAAAATCAGCAACATTACTGGTGCAGAACATAATATTGAAGATGCGACCTTGGGAATACCAGCATTTCCTGAGCTTTTACGCTCAAAACCTGAAGCCATTTTTCAAATTGCGGATGGAACCTATCGCAAGGTAAAAGTTAAAGATCAAAACAATGTTGGCCGCGACATTCTTTTTATTGAACGTAATCTTAGCTTTTTAAAGCCGGGTGGACGTATGGCCGTTGTTTTGCCTCAAGGCCGCTTTAACAATTCATCCGATAAAGACATTCGTGAATTTTTAGCGGATCATTGCAGAATATTGGCGGTAGTTGGATTGCACGGAAATGTGTTTAAGCCACACACAGGCACAAAAACAAGTGTTTTGTTTGTTCAAAAATGGAATGATGACCCATCGGAAGGCGACTTATGCCCTACTGTAGATGATTATCCAATTTTCTTTGCAACTATGCGTGAACCAAGTAAAGATAGCAGCGGTGACAAAATTTATATGCAAGCAGAGGATGGCAGCCCTCTTTTAGATGCGCATGGCCACTTAATTGTTAAGCATGATTTATTCAATCACGATGGAAAAACACAAGATGGTATAGCCGAAGCCTTTCAAGAGTTTGCGAAAAAAGAGAATTTAAGTTTTTTTCTCTAAGCCCTTTTAATAATGCTCGTTATAAGGCGTTGTTAGAAGGGCTTGAAATTAGCGAAATATTAAAGTCGCAACTGGAAAATGAATTTACTTTAGGTTCGGAGTATTACTCATCTGAATTCTTGTATCCATTCACAACCTTAGTAAATAGCAACTCTACGCTTGAAAAACTGTCAGAATGTTGCAGTTTGATAACTGATGGCGACCATGGTAGTGCGGAATATGTTGACGATGGAATTACTTTTATTCTTAGCGAGGCAGTAAAAAATGGGTGGGTGGATAGTGGTGCATGTCGCCAAATATCCACCAGCCATGCTGCAAAACTTAATCGTTCAAAGTTAAGAAAAAATGATGTGCTAATAACAAAGACAGGAATTTATTTTGGTAGAAGCGCAGTTGTTACTGACGAGTTCGTTGGCGCTAATACAATAGCTCACGTTGGATTGTTAAGGTTAAAAAATAAAATCAATCCTTTTTATGTGTCAACATTTTTCAATTCTATTTATGGTTATTCACAGCTCAGACGAAGAGGATTAAAAGCTACAAGACCCGAAATAAAATTAATTGAGTTTCAGGATATATTGATTAGTCTACCTAGTAATTATTTTCAATGTGAAATTGAAGAAATAATAAAAACATCAGGACTTATTTTTTTAGCGGCCAACCAAGCCTATAAAGATGCAGAACAACAATTAATGGGGGTACTGAACTTTAAATTATCAGCCAAAAGCTCAGATAAGGTCAGCATTAAGTCATTTAAAAGTTCATTTGCAACTACCGCACGATTAGATGCGGAATATTATCAACTTAAATACCAAGATTATTTTAACCTTATTGCTGGCTATAAGAATGGGTATGATAAATTATCCTCTGTTTGTGGATTGGGCGATGACGGATTTAATCCAGAAGATAATACGGAATACAAATATATAGAGCTATCTAACATAGATAAAGTAGGCGTTATAACTGGGTTTACTCAAGCGATAGGCTCAGAGTTACCATCAAGGGCACGCAGGCGAGTCAATGAAGGTGATGTTTTAATTTCAAGTATAGAGGGTTCATTATCCAGTTGTGCAATAGTAACGGCAGAGCTTGATGGGGCTCTTTGTTCAACGGGCTTCTATGTGATTAGATCACCCAAAGTTAACTCAGAAACATTACTTGTACTTTTTAAAAGCCAATTAATGCAAGAACTGTTGCGACAAGGTTGCTCTGGTACGATTTTAACCGCTATAAACAAGTACGAATTTTTAAATTTACCAATTCCGATTATCGAGGATGACATACAGTTAAAAATTGCGTGCTCACTTAAAGAAAGCTTTAAGTTAAAAGCGGAAAGTGAAAGATTACTCGATGTAGCAAAATGCGCGGTTGAAATCGCAATAGAGCAAGACGAAGCCGCCGCGCTGTCATACATCAACGCTGAAGTACAGCAAAATGAAGAGAGTTTTAGCTTTGATATTGATACGCAGAAAATACAGGATATTTTAGATCAATCAACTGTATAGCAAAAAAGCCGCATTAGCTTTTGATTTTAAAAGGTTTGTGCGGCTGCTACATAATTCCGGGTATTTCTCACGATTTCAATAATATTTTAGCGTGTATATTGGGCTACAACGAAATTAATACTGAAATTATTAGCGACATAAAAGATGACGTACTAAAAGCCGAAATAGAAAATAACACCAAACAAATTGCAAGTGCGGGTCAACGCGCAGTTATGTTAATTGACAAAATGATGATTTATGCGCGCCAAGACACACAAACAGACATTATCAACGTAAGACCAACTTCTGAAATAATTGAAGAGGTATTGGAGATGTTGCGCCCTGCATTGACTAGCCGATTAAAACTTGAATTTGATAATAATCTTGGGTTGCCTTTGATTTCAGTGTTGTCTAAAGGTAGTAATTTACCCACTCAAATTGAAATTAATGCTATTGATTTACACCAAATTATTACAAATTTAGCGATTAATGCACGAGATGCAATGAAAAACCAAATTGGCTTTATTCGCATTTCATTAAGACATGTTGTTATGTCAGAAGTTCATTGTATTGCGTGTGCGGCAATAATGAACGGCGATTTTATTGAATTAGCAGTGACTGATAATGGTACTGGAATCGATCCTAAACACATTCGTCGAATTTTCGATCCGTTTTTCACCACCAAACCAGTAGGTGAAGGTACGGGGTTGGGGTTATCAACAACAATGGGTTTGGTGCATTCTGCGAATGGACACATTATGATCGATTCAGATTTGACCGGAATTAGTAAAGGCACGTCATTTAAACTCCTATTTCCAGTTCCAGTTATTAATTAAATTTTAACTGATTCCTTACGTTGTTATTGCTGGATAGTCGGTATAACCGATTAAACCTGCAGAATAAAACGTTTTTGGATTCGATTTATTTAAACTCACACCTATTTTGATTCTTTCAGGTAAATCGGGATTGGCAATAAAGCTAACACCAAAAGCAACTGCATCAATTTTTCCTGTTGCAATAGCATCTTCGGCTTCTTCTGAATCGTAGCCCATGTTTCCAATCAATACGCCGTTATAATTTTCTCTAATCGGCGTTAAAACATCACCGATTTGTTGTTGCAGAAAATCCGCACGCATAACGTGTAAATATGCCAAATTGAAATCATTAAGCCTTTTGGCAAGCCAGATTGAAAGTTCAATCGGGTTACTATCTATCATGCTGTTAAAACTGTTTAATGGTGAAATTCGCAATCCAACACGCTGACTTCCCCACACATCACAAACGGTCTGTAACACTTCAAGCATCAGCTGTGCACGATTTTCAATTGATCCACCATATTCATCTGTCCTTTTATTAGAACCATCCCGCAAAAATTCATCCAGTAAATAACCGTTTGCACCGTGAATTTCAACACCATCAAAACCTGCTAATTTGGCGTTTTCAGCCGCTTTTTTAAATTCCCCAACAATGTTAGGTAATTCTTCAATTTTTAATTCACGTGGTATGGCATAAGATTTCATGCCTTCTGGTGTTAAAACCTGACTATTGGTTATGGCGATTACACTTGGAGCAACAGGTTGTGCGCCGTCATTTAATAATGGATGACAAGCCCGTCCGCCATGCCAAATTTGTAGAAAAATCAAACCACTTTTCTCATGCACTGCATCGGTCACTTTTTTCCAGCCAGCAACTTGTTCATCAGAATAAATGCCTGGCTCTTTCCAAAATGCCGAATTTCCTTCAGTTACCATTGTTGCTTCAGCGATTATAAGACCTGCACTAGCTCGTTGAGCATAATGTGCCACCATTAAATCACTGGGAATATGATTTTCATCAGCCCGGCAACGTGTTAATGGTGCCATTAAAATTCTGTTTGGTAGAGTAATTGAGCCTAGTTTAAGCGGTTCAAATAATTTCATTTTTAAAGCCTCACTGTTTTCAACATGGATTTTAAATTAATTGGATTTTGTAATTCTTTCATTTCACGCTCGATGTCTTTAATGGATTTTTTGAGTCCAATAATATTATGTGAGAGTGATTTTAAAATGTCTTCAGGGGTGAGTTTTATGTACTGCGGGGTATTAAGCATCATACGAAATGGGAATTCAACATCGTTAATTTCTTGCATCAGTTCATCGAGTTGTTCTTGTAGAATTTTGTTGAAATGCTTCAATCTATCTTCAGCGATTGTATTCAATTTGGTTTGGTCAATTTGTTCGATTTCAAGCTGTAATGCCAAAAGTTGTAACAAATCTTTTTTGCCATAAGCTTCATTTACACGCTGCATTAATTTAGTTTTACGCTCACGTTCGACTTCATCAGGTTCACGGTCGGGATGTAAAACAGCGACTAATTTGCGAAATACTTCTTGAATTGATTTACTTGCGTTTTGAGCGTCTTCTTTATCACGCACTTCTTTTTCAAGTTGTTTAGCGGTTTTTTTACGCGGTGTGCGTTTGGATTCTTGATGCAATGCACTTTCACGATTGGCATTTATTTTTTGTTGAATCGCTTCATGAATTTGTTCGGTTGAACTTAAATCAGCATCATCGAATTCCTCCCCGAACATTTCTTCCATCATGGATTTCATAGCACCAGTCACATTCGCTTCGATTTCTTCCGCTTCAGCATCGAAATCTGTGTGACTGTATCGATTGTAAATTTCCTTTAACTGATCTAATCCTGCTTGAATTAAATCAAACGCTAAATCACTAATCAGTGCCTTCAACTTGGCTTTATCAGTCTTTTTAAAGAAACTATCGTCATGTGCTCTGTCAAATAAATATACCATTTCAGCACGCGCTTGATTAAATGAATCAAGTAATGGTTGATATTCACCATGAACACGTTGTGAAATTTTTGATGTAGAGTTTTTCCAGTTAACTAAAATCTTTTTCTGTGCATCAATTTTTTTAATCAGGCTATTAAATTTCTTTTGAGCTTTCGATAAAACAGCTTTTTCTGTTTCATGTTTGATATGAACAATTTTAGTCATGTTTCTTAAACTGAACCTTATGTAATAGTTTCTAAGGATACAATGCCACAGTTACCAATCCTATATTTTCAGGAAACCCAAAACATAAATTCATCGATTGCACAGCTTGCCCAGCAGCACCTTTCACTAAATTATCAATCACGGATAAAATCACCAGTGTTTTTCCACCCTGTGGCAAATGTAACGCTATTTGACAACGATTACTGCCTCGTACATTTCGTGTATCTGGATGCGAACCGAATGGTAAAACATCGACAAATTCTTCATTTGCGTAGCGTGCTTCGTAAAGCATTTGTAATTCTTCAGCACCCATTGCACTGGTTAAATTTGCATACAAAGTGGCATGAATCCCACGAATCATTGGTGTTAAATGTGGAACAAAAGTTAAATTCACTGTTTGATTTGCAATCGCGGTTAAACCTTGTGTGATTTCAGGTAAATGTCGATGGCCACTCGCGGAATAGGCTTTGAAACTCTCGCCTGTTTCACTCATCAGCGTAGCAATCTCAGCTTTTCGCCCTGCCCCGCTCACACCTGATTTCACATCAGCGATTAAATTTAAATCAACACCATCTTTTTCAAGTAATGGTAAAAAACCTAATTGCACAGCTGTTGGATAACAACCCGCACACGCAATTAAATTAGCATTTTTTAATTTTTCACGATGAATTTCTGGCAAACCATAAACTGCTTGTTCAATTAAATATGGTGTTGCGTGTGTCAAGTTATACCAATGCTCCCATTCGACAACATCTTTCAAACGAAAATCGGCAGACAAATCGATAACTTTAATGCCTAAATCTAAAAGTTCTTTTGCCATTAACATCGCCGTTCCGTTTGGCGTAGCAAAAAAAACAACATCGCAATTTGATAAAGATTCAACGCTTGGCAAACAAAATATTAAATCCGACAAATACCCACGTAAATTCGGATATAAAGCATCAACACGCATTCCAGCATCTGAACGTGACGTGACAGCGGTAATTTTAACTTCGGGATGTAATGCCAAAATGCGTAACAATTCCACGCCCGTGTAACCTGTTCCACCAATAATCCCTGCTTTAATCATCTTCAATCCCTTTGAATTTATAGTGCGTACAAAACGTGTGGATGATCAACTAAATCTTGATAAATTGCGTCTAATTGTTTTTTGCTTTGCGCTTCAATTGTGACGGTAATCGATACATAATTTCCGTCTTTACTTTGTTTAGATTTGACTGTGTGATTATGTGTATCTGGTGCGTGACGCTTAACAATTTCAATAACGGTAATGTCGAAATCATCACTTAATTTCCCCATTGCTTTGATACCGTATTGGCAAGGGAATTCAAACAAGGTTTCTTCATTTCCTACGATTTCTTTACTCATTTTTCACTCGTCGCGCTACTTGTTTTATATGTTTGTAACAACTCATTCATCGTGTGCCAAAGCCTTCCAGCTTTACCATTCCCAACTGGCACGCCATCTAACTCGACAACAGGCAAAATTTCACGAGTGGAACTCGCAAACCAAATTTCACTTGCCGTTTTTAAGGCATCCAATGAAATGACATCTTCAGAAACAGGAATATTATTTGCTAGCGCTAGTTCCAAAATTACGTCACGTGTAATACCTGGAAGAATAAAATTGCTTTTGGGAGGGGTAATTAGAATATCATCAATTACGACGAAAACATTACTGGCAGAACCTTCCGTAACATAACCATCACGAACTAACAGTGCTTCGGCACAATCGTTTTCAACGGCTTGTTGGCGTAACAAAATGTTTCCCAATAAAGAAATTGCCTTAATATTGCATGCGCTCCAACGATTATCTTCAAGGCTAATCGCCTTCACACCATTTTCTTTTTCATTAAACGGTGCGATGTCATTGCACATCATAAAAACCGTTGGATCTGCACCTTTTGGAAACGCATGATCACGTTTTTCAGCCGCACCGCGTGTCACTTGAAAATAAATGTATTGGTCTTTGGCATTATCGATTAACGGCAACATAATTTCCCACCATTCATAACGGGAATATGGATTTTCAATACGCGTTAAATTCAAACTGTTTTCAAGGCGTTCCAAATGTGAATCAAATCGAAATAAATTGCCATGATAAACAGGAATCACCTCATAAATACCATCCCCAAATAAAAAACCTCTATCCATTACTGACACATTTGCATTTTCAATAGGTAAATACACACCGTTTAAAAATACTTTTTTACTTTTTGTCATTAGATTTTTCCTTCATCATCAAAATATTGTCATACATGCGTTGAAAGATATTTCCTTGCTTAACAGACTTTAAAGCAATTAAATCTGCGGTGGCTACCACATCATTTTTCAATGTGATCTTAATTGTGCCAAGTTTCATTCCTTCTGTAATGGGTGCAGAGACTTTTTTATCAATCATCATTTCGGCTTTTAAATCGACATAATGACGGCGGGGAATAGTGACATTTAAATCGCTCTCTAAACCGAGCGGTACATTTTGAGCTTCACCTTTCCACACACGTGCTTCAGTTAATTGTTTTTTTGCTTCGTAAATTTTACGTCCTTCAAAGAAACGGAAGCCATAATTTAGCAAATTTTGATTTTCATTTGTTCGTGCATTTGCGCTACTGGTTCCCATTACAACAGAAATTAAACGCATATTTTCACGCACTGCTGAAGCAACTAGGCAATAACCTGCATCATCTGTAAAACCTGTTTTTACACCATCAACGGTTTCATCACGTTCTAAAAGTTGATTGCGATTGTGTTGCGTAATTTTGTTGTAAGTGAATTCTTTTTGCGAAAACCAACGGTAATAATCTGGAAATTCATCAATAATAGCTTTCGTCACAATCGCTAGATCACGTGCGCTGGTGTAATGATTTTCGGCAGGTAATCCGTTGCTGTCTTCAAAATGGCTATTCAACATTCCTAAACGGACGGCGTGTTGATTCATCATTTCTGCGAATGTAGATTCACTACCTGCAATATGTTCAGCGAGTGTTACAGCGGCATCATTACCCGATTGAATTACAATACCTTTGATTAAATCTTCGATGCTGACTTTGTTATTTACTTCCAAAAACATCCGTGAACCACCTGTTTTCCATGCATTTTGGCTAACAGTTGCTAAATCTTCTAGCTTCAAATGTCCACTACTAATTTCTCGAAATGCAACGTAAACGCTCATTATTTTTGTTAAACTGGCTGGTGCGAGTTTAATATCGGCGTTATTTTCAGCGAGAACTTTTCCTGTGTGGTAATCCATTAAAATGAAACTACTCGCGGCAATTTTTGGCGCGGCGGGGGTGAGAATGTCCGATTCGTTAGCGCTTGCAAAGAACGCTGTAAAAATCAGCATAAAAACGAGGATAACACGGAAAAATGATTTGATTGTCATGGGCTTCAGTTAGAAATAAAACGGGATAAACTGAGCAAGATTGTATCATGACAATCAGTTGATTTAATTGGTTTCTGTCACAAATTGTGTGTCATTGAACCCCAATTTTGCCAATTTGTTATTCAAGTCACTTACGTTGTGTGACGAATCGATAGGCAGTTGAACTTTGTAGAGCGTCGAACGTTTATTACTTGATGAAGTAATTTTGGGCTCGTAAAAATGCTGTTTAGCGAGATTTTTTTGCAACTCTTGCGCGGATTTTTTATTGCTAAAACTCCCAATTTGCAAATAAATAGGCTGATTTTGCTCTTGCAATTGTTTCAGTGCTTCTGCTGCGGGAATTGGTTTAATGGCAACTTTACTTATTCCCACTTCGTGCATGCCTAATTTTTTTGCAGCAAAATAGGATAAATCCAAAATACGATGATCAACAAAAGGACCACGGTCATTGATACGAACAATAACAGTACGATTGTTTTTAATATTAGTGATTTCGGCATAAGAATCAAGAGGTAAACTATTATGTGCCGCAGTCATTGCATTCATGTCGAATAATTCGCCAGTCGCTGTTTTTTTGCCATGAAATTGCTTGCCGTACCAAGATGCAATACCTTGCGCCAATTTGCTTGTAGATAATTTGCCCGTGACTTTTTTTGTATTACTAGGTTTTAGCAAGGTAGCTTGTGGCATGTTTAATGCTTCAGTAATGGTATCTTGAGATGGATTTAAACTTGTATTTAACTGTGTTGTATTTGTACAACTACTTAACACAGCTAACGATAAAATCGGAATCAATTTTTTCATAAAAGTGGTCTCGAATTGGTTTCAATAAACGAAATTTAAAATAAACATTTCGCATATAAAGAACTTTGCCAAACCTAATTATCTGAATTCAAAGTGCTTCGCCAGTTTCTTACATCGTTTTATGACGACGCGAGAAGTTTTTAACTTTAGAGAATAAAACTGTACGTTTTGTTGTGAAGGAACAACGATTTTAAAGGTAGTGTATTAAATTTACCTTAAATGTGGATTTAACGAGGGTAAAAAATATTTTTTGTCATTAACTCAAAAAAATTATCGCATTGTCATTGCCATCACAGCCATCCTAACGGCAACGCCATTACTGACTTGTTGCAAAATTACAGACTGATTACCGTCCGCAACCATTGAATCGATTTCAACACCACGATTAATAGGTCCGGGGTGCATCACAATGGCATTAGATTTAGCGAATTTCAATTTATCAGGAGTTAAACCAAAACAATTAAAATATTCACTTTCACTCGGCAATAACGCCGAAGTCATCCGTTCTTTCTGCAATCGCAACATCATAATTACATCAATATCTTGCAAACCTTCACGTAAATCGTGTGAAACGGTGACACCTAATGATTCAATTTCAGCTGGTAAAAGTGTTTTCGGTGCAATAACACGAACTTCTTTCACACCTAAAATATTCAAAGCGTGAATTTCAGAACGTGCCACCCGTGAATGTAAAATATCCCCAATAATCGCTACGCGCAATTTTGAAAAATCGGACTTGTGTTGTCGAATCGTGAACATATCAAGCATTGCTTGCGTTGGATGCGCGTGCTGACCATCTCCAGCATTGATAACGCTAATGTGTGATGCGGTTTGTTGCGCTATAAAATGTGCCGCGCCACTTACTGAATGGCGTACAATAAAGGCATCAACAAACATCGCTTCTAAATTACGTATAGTATCAAGTAAACTTTCACCTTTTGAAGTCGCCGACGTGGCGATATTCATATTGATAACTTCTGCCCCTAATTTTTTTGCAGCTAATTCGAAAGTTGTGCGTGTTCGTGTGCTATTTTCGAAAAATAAATTCATAACCGTTTTGTCACGTAATAACGGTATCGATTTTATTTTTTTGGATGATTGCGTGTTATCAATAAATGTTTCAGCTGTATCAAGAATTTGCGTCAAAAGCTCAGCACTTAAACCTTCTGGCGTTAAAAAATGCTTGAGTTTCCCTTCGACCGTCAATTGTAAATTTGTTGTCATATTTTTAATTTGAAAATTTTTGTTTATTTCTATTTACCCAAAAACTCACTGCCAAATCATGCGCGGTTTCTTTTGTTTCTGCCATGCCTAACAACTTTAAAGCCACAGCGGTTGTTCCAATAATACTAGCTTCTGCAAATTCATCTTTAATTTCATCACGCCACAACTGTGCTAATTGTTCAGGATTTAGGTTTTCAGATTTAACATGTCGATGGGTAAATAGTGCGCCCCAAATCTCTTCACTTAATTCACCGTTATGAACGCTTTGAACCAAACATTCTACGTCAGGATTCCGTTCTGTTTCACCACCCTCACCTTTTAAAACCGCCATGTGAGGCTGATTTAAAAGCATCGCAGCGTGTTGATGCACAGCACGATAACTCGGGTGAAAAATACCTTGAATACTGTATGGCGCATCAAACGGGTTTAGTAAACGAACCAGCGTATGAACAGGCGAACGCAAACCTAAAATCGGTCGCAATTGAATAATTTCATTTAACTTTGGACAAAAATTCTCAAGCGATAAATAACTAAATTTTTGCGTTTGCAATTGTTGCTGCGCTTCGAAAATTGAACTTGCCGCTTTTAAACCTAAATAATGCAAAACATTTTCAGTATAAATCCGGTCAGGAGAATGCCCTTCTGCGCCGTGCATAAAAATCGTCACACCATTTTCAACAAGTAAAAATGCTGCCAGTAGAAACCAAGGTAAATGGCGACGTTTTCCTGCGTAAGATGACCAATCTAAATCGACTTTTACCGTATTAGAAAAGTTAAAAAACTCGCGACCAGCTTTAGAAAATCCTGCTAATTCTTCAGCGGTTTCTTCTTTTACACGCATCAACATCAAAAATGCGCCCAACTGAATCGGCAAAACGTCTTCTACCAAAATCATTTTCATGGCTTTGTAAGCTTCATCTTGTGTGAGCGAACGTGATCCTTTTTTGCCTTTGCCCAAAATCCGGACAATTTCAGCAAACGGATGTTCAGGTTCAGGCGTGTGTTCGTGGTGTGTAAATGTCATAACGTAAATCTCACATAATGATCAAGCAACAACGCAGCAAAAATCACTGTGATATAAACAATCGAATACCAAAACGTTTGCATCGCGGTTTTATTATCTTTTGCCCTCATCATGGCGATAACATAATATAAAAAGATAACGTTTAAAATTACAGCTGACCCTAAATAAATTAATCCACTCATCTGCGTCAAATAAGGCAGCATCGTCACAATAAACAGTAAAATGGTATAAAGCAAAATCTGTAAGCGTGTGAAATCAGCACCGTGTGTTACTGGCAACATTGGGATATTTACTTTCGCATATTCTTCTTGTCTAGCAATCGCTAATGCCCAAAAATGCGGTGGTGTCCAAACGAAAATAATTAACGCAAGCAATAAAGCGTAAGGATGCACTTCCCCAGTCATTGCGCACCAACCTAATAATGGCGGTGTCGAACCAAATAAACCACCAATCACAATATTTTGCGGTGAAGCACGCTTCAAATAACAGGTATAAATAATCGCATAACCAAACAACGATAAAAATGTTAGCGCAGCGGTCAACATATTCACTTTTACGATTAATAAAAGCATCGCGCTCACGCCTAAAATCGCTGCAAAACTCAATACATTCGTCGTACTTAATGTCCCTTGCGGTAAGGGACGATTTTCGGTGCGACCCATTTCAGCATCAGCATTGCGATCAATAAAATGGTTAATTGCGGCAGCAGAGCCTGAGGCAAAGCCAATTCCGACTAAACCATAAAAGATTAAATCTAAAGGCGGCAACGTGGGTGTTGCAAGCAACATTCCAACGACAGCAGTAAATAACATTTCTGCAACCACATTGGGTTTGCAGAGCGTAAGATAATTCTTCCATCGTGGTGAAAGTGTATTTTTAGGCATGTTGAATATAAATTCCAAATAATTGAAAAACTTAATGATGTTTTTTGTGTTTCCTTTGATGTGCTTTTGTTTTGTTTAGATGTTTTGTGTGATGTTGGTGATACCCTTTTGATGCGTCATGGTGTGACGCGCCACCGCTGGCACAATCTAATTGATGAGGCGGCAAACCCGCAGAATTTGTCGGCATTGTGCCAATGTTTGTTGTGACATTGTAATCGTTAGCAAAACCATGATTCATTTGGTTAGTCATGAGATTGTAACGCTCATTACTGGTACGTCCACCTAAAATAACACCGATAAAATGCTTGCCATTTCGTGAGGCCGAACTTACCAAGTTATAACCAGAATTACAGGTAAAGCCTGTTTTCATACCTTCTGCACCATCGTAAGTCGCTGTAAAACGGTTGATTCCAAACATTTTACGCCCTTTAAATATAAAGTTGTGTGCGCCAAAATAATGGTAGTAATCGTGGAAATTATGTTGCAATTTAAATGCTAATAACGCCAAATCACGTGCTGTTGTAACTTGCCAATCATTTGGCAAACCCGTCGCATTCATGAAATACGAGTTATACATTCCGATCGAATGCGCCTTTGCCGTCATACGAATCGCAAAATTATCTTCAGTCACAGCTAAATGCTCCGCTAAAACCACTGACGCATCATTTGCAGAGCGTGTCACAATTGCCAAAATAGCTTCTTCAACGGTAATTCGTTCATTGAAATGTAAACCCAAACGACTTTGTGGCTGACGTGAGGCATGATGCGACGTGTGCATGGTGTCATGTAAGTGAATTTCGCCATTGTTGAGCGCATCAAAGGTCATATAAAGCGTCATCATTTTAGTCAATGACGCGGGATACCATGATTGTGCAGCTTCGATATTGTGTAAAACATTACCATTTTCGGCATCAATTAAAATTTCAGCATGACGCGCTTGTGTAGTTTGTGACGCGAGCAATAAACAAGCGGCATTTAAAATAAGTAAAAATAATTTCACGTTTTAAGTTTCTTTAATCGTTAAGGTTTAAGTGAAATGTGGCAAGTATAAGGTGGCGTGCTATCACACAATCCCCAAAATCGCCCAAAATCACCTTCTTCGTTATTCGCTTTCCAGTTTTCTGAAAATGCCTCAAATGCTACCGCAGAAACTTTCTTTTCTGCTAATTTTTTGAATGTCGATTGCAATACGAGTTGCTGATTTTTTTGACTAGCAATGCCACATTCCTTTTTTGTTTTTAAGTTAATTTGTCCTCTGCCTTCTGGTGCTGAAACCCAGCCGAATTCGGTAATAATCACTTCTTTTTTTGGATTTGCTTTTTTCACTTCTAACCAACGTGCTAAATGGAAATCAGCCGCTGCATTCGCATCCACACATGGAAATAAATCTGCATGACGATTCTCCCACCACGGAAAAATGTTAATTCCAATCCAATCGACTTGTTTGCTAAATTGATTTTCATGACACGGTTGCGAACGATTACACCATTCCCACCAGGTATCAATCACACCAATCGGTTGCGACACTTTCGATTCTCGCAAAGCATTTAAACAACGTTCGGTTTCAGTATCGACGGAAAAATTATTCCGCGTTCGAACTTCTGAACCGCAACTTAAACGCACAATCGTTTCGGGATATTCGCGTGCCAACGCGATGCCATGTGAAATCGAATCAGTATTGACGAGCTTATCTTTATCAATCCACAAAATCGCAATAACTTTGATACCACGTTTTTTTGCTGCTGGAAAAATCGCCTCCAATCCATTCAAAACGCCATAACTCATAATGCAACGAAATGGTGTTTGTTTAATCAATGTGTCCAGTAATGTTTCAATGATTTCAGCACTGGGTCGCAATCCATAATTTGGTGTAAGTTGATTTACATACGGACTGAAAGCCACGCATTGTAATGGCTTAATTTCTTTGGCTTGTAAAACAGAGCTGAATAAAAGCCCCGTTAATAACAAATAGCATCGCACGTTCACTTAATCACCGCGCCATTAAAATCAACTTGTCGCCACGCCTCATATAATAAAATAGCGACGGTATTCGACAAATTTAAACTGCGGCTTTCAGGCTGCATCGGTAAATACAAACAGTTTTCGCCAATTTGATTCAGAACTTCTGCGGGCAAACCACGTGTTTCACAACCAAATAAAAACGTATCGCCATCTTCGAATTTTGCATCCGAATAAATCGTTTTGCCTTTTGTGGTTAACGCAAAAATTCGTTTTGGCTGTACGCTACAAAAAAAATCGGGCAACGATTCATGTAATTGAATCGTTGCCCATTCATGATAATCCAACCCTGCACGTCGTAATTTCTTATCATCCAATTCAAACCCTAATGGTTTAATTAAGTGCAATTGCATTCCTGCATTTGCACTTAATCGAATGATATTGCCTGTGTTCGCGGGGATTTCTGGCTCAAACAAAACAATATGAAACATAATTAAAATTTATTGTCGATTTGTACAGGTGTTAATTTCCAAATGTCGTTGTTGTAATCCGTAATTGTACGGTCAGTCGAGAATTTACCGCTCGACGCACAATTCAAAATACTCATTTTTGTCCAACGATCTTGATCTTGATACGCGATTTCCACTTGACGTTGTGCGTCGATAAAACTGCGGAAATCAGCGAACGTTTTCCATTGATCATTGCCACTTTTAACCGAATTGATCACATCATCAAAAATACCAGGTTCAAATTGGTTGAAATGCCCGCATTCAAGCAAATTCATAACGCGGCGCAAATCCTCATCTGTATCAAGGTAACTTTGTGGATTGTAATTGCCTTCAAGTGCCTGAACTTCAACTTCAGTTAAACCAAATAAGAAGAAGTTATCGTCGCCCACTTCTTCACGAATTTCAATGTTTGCACCATCGAGCGTGCCGATGGTAATAGCACCATTCATCATCAATTTCATATTTCCTGTGCCAGATGCTTCTTTGCCAGCAGTTGAAATTTGCTCTGATAAATCGGCACCTGGACAGATTTTTTCCATTGCCGATACACGATAATTCGATAAAAATACGAGTTTCAATTTCGCACCGACATCGGGATCATTATTAATTACATGACCAACATTGTTAATTAATTTGATAATACGCTTCGCCATGTAATAACCTGGTGCTGCTTTGCCACCAATTAACACACAACGATCAACCCACAAACCTGTGTCGCCGCGTTTAATTTTGTCATATAAATGAATAACATGAAGCACGTTAAGTAATTGACGTTTATATTCATGAATTCGTTTCACCTGAACGTCAAAAATCGCATTCACATTGAATTCAACATTGTGTTCTTGGCTTTTTAAATTAATTAAACATTGTTTTGCATGCTGTTTGAGTGCATACCACTTCGCTCGAAATTCCACATCATCCGCGTAAGGCACGAGTAATTTTAATTGCGATAAATCCGTAATCCAGCCATCACCGATTGTTTCAGTAATTAACGCGGCAAGATCAGGATTACATGCGGCAAGCCAACGACGTGGTGTAACACCATTTGTTTTATTATTAAATTTTGCAGGCGTTAATTCATAAAAATCACGAAACAGCCCTTCTTGTAATAATTTCGAATGCAATTCCGCGACACCGTTCACCGAATAACTGCCGATAATGGCTAAATACGCCATGCGTACATATTGCCCGTGATTACCTTCTTCAATAATAGACATTCGTGTCAAACGGTCTTTATCACCAGGCCAACGCGATGAAACTTGCGACATAAAGTGCATATTGATTTCAAAAATAATTTCGAGCAGACGGGGTAATAATTCTCGGAATAAACCGACCGACCAACGCTCTAAAGCTTCAGGCAATAACGTATGATTCGTATAAGCCATCGTTTTACTAGTAATTCCCCACGCTTCATTCCATGACAAACCATAATCATCTAACAATAAACGCATCAATTCAGCAACCGAAATACTTGGATGTGTGTCGTTTAATTGAAAGCAGTTTTTTGCAGCAAATTCTTTAAAATTATTACCATGTCGTCCAATCCATGTCGAAACAACGTCTTGTAAACTCGCTGATGCTAATAAATATTGCTGACGCAAACGCAAGGCTTTTCCATTTTCACTAGTATCGTTGGGATATAAAACCATTGTGATATTTTCAGCGGTATTTTTCGCGGCTACCGCTTCGGCATAATCACCAGCGTTAAATTCTTCCAAATCGAACTCTTCAGTTGCTGTTGCTTTCCATAAACGCAACGTATTTACCGTGCCATTTTGGTAGCCAGGAACAGGTGTATCGAAAGGAACAGCCAAAATATCTTGCGTATCTACCCAACGTACATAGGTTTTCCCATTTGAATCGGTGTGCTTTTCTGTTCGCCCACCAAATCTCACCCGTTGCACATATTCGGCACGTTCGATTTCCCAAACATTCCCATTTCGCAACCAATGATCTGGGCGTTCAACTTGCTCACCGTTTATGATTGCCTGGGAGAACATACCGTATTCATAACGCAATCCATAACCTGTTACAGGTAATTGCAAAGTTGCGCAACTATCAATAAAACAAGCCGCCAATCGCCCCAAACCACCGTTACCTAAACCCGCATCGGATTCACTTTCAATCAATTCTTCAAGGTCTAAACCTAAATCGTACATTGCATTAGCAACAACTTTGTCTATGTCTAAATTTAATATTGCGTTGCTTAATGCGCGCCCCATTAAAAATTCCATTGATAAATATGAAACCCGACGTGAATCTTGTTCTTTGTAAGTCGTATAAGTCCGTTTCCAGCGTTCAAATAATCGATCAGAAATTGTTAACGAAATAGCTTCATAAGCATAATGCGGCGAACGGCAACTCGCATCACGACCTAAGCGATGAACGTAATAACGTTTAAAATCATTTTCAATGTGTTTTTCATCCATGCCTAAATCAGGCAATTCTGTAATAGTTGTACTTGGCTTACTGGTTTGAAAAATTCTAAATGGCATGAGATAAACCTTTTGGAGTGAATTTTAAGACGTTACACGGTAATTTTTAGTGTGATTAAAAATTGTACTTTTATTTTATTTTGATTAATTCCACATCAAAAATCAATGCCGCATTAGCTGCAATATCAGGACCCGCACCACGCTCTCCATAAGCTAACTCAGAGGGAATGTAAAAACGGTATTTCGCACCTTCTGTCATTAACTGAACACCTTCTGTCCACCCCTTAATTACACCGTTCAATGGAAAACTAATAGATTCGCCACGTTTATAAGAACTGTCAAATTCTTTGCCGTCTAACGTCGTACCAGCGTAATTTACTTCAACTGAATCGGTTGCCGAAGGATGTTTTGCACCTTTGCCCTGAGTTAAAACTTCGTATTGCAAACCGCTTGCTGTGGTAACGATGCCTGTTTTTTTGCCATTTTCAGCCAGAAAAGTTGCGCCAGCAGTTTTGTTTTCGTCAGCCGTAGTGGCATTTGCAGATGATGACATCGTAATTCCCAAGAAAAGTATTTTTAAAAATGAGGTGAGTTTTTGTGTTAATTTCACGGTAAATCCTTATTTAATAATTTCAGCTTTTTCAATGATAATGTCCGTCTTAGGCACATCTTGATAACCATTTTTTGAGCTAGTTGGTTGTGTTGCCATTTTATCTACGATGTCCATACCTTCAATGACTTCACCAAATACTGCATAACCCCAACCACTCGCATTTTTGCCTGTGTGATCTAAAAATGAACTGTCTTTGTAATTAATAAAAAATTGCGCTGTCGCTGAATTCGGAACGTTTGTACGCGCCATTGCGATTGTACCGCGTGTATTTTTCAAACCATTGTCGGCTTCATTTTCAATTGGTGCGTGAACCTCTTTTTGATTAAAACTGGTATCAAAACCACCACCTTGCGCCATAAAATCTTTAATCACACGGTGAAAAATAGTACCGTTATAAAAACCTTCTTTAACATAAGTCAAAAAATTCTCAGAACTAATCGGTGCTTTTTCTGAATTGAGTTGGATTGTGATGTTACCAAGTGACGTAGTGAGTTTAACTTTCGGGTGAGTCATTTTGTTTTCCATGGCAAAAGCCGTTGATATTGTAAAAAGAAACAACATCGAGAGTAATATGTTACGCATTTGTTTCCTTGAGAATGTTTTTAGAATGCCGATTTTAGGCGGTTTTAGTTTGAAATAGAAGTGTGTACTTGTTAATTTGAATAATTAAACTACCATATCTTTCAACTTCACTTTAAATCAAAATCGTTATGCCACAAATTATTTTAGCTTCTGCTTCACCACGACGACGCGAACTTTTAAGTCAAATTAACGTTCTACATCTTGTCCAAACCGTCGATATAGACGAAACGCCATTCGAGAATGAACTACCTGAAAATTATGTGCAACGTTTAGCATTAGAAAAAGCCCTTGCGTGCCGGAAAAAATTCAATCCAAAACTCCCTATTTTGGCGGCGGATACAACCGTTGTTTTGCGTGATAAAATCATGGGGAAACCACAAAATGAAATGGATGCGTTCATGATGCTTAGTCAGCTTTCGGGTAAAACACATCAGGTTTTGACCGCGATTGCATTATTGGGGTGTTATCAAAATGTCGTGATTAGTACAACAGAAGTGACATTTAAAACCTTAACTGACAATGAAATTCACGCTTATTGGAAAAGTGGCGAGCCATTAGACAAAGCAGGGAGTTACGCAATTCAAGGCAAAGGCAGTCTTTTTATCGAGCGAATTAACGGTAGTTTTTCAGGTGTAATGGGTTTGCCGTTATTTGAAACGGCACAATTATTAGCAGCTGAAAATATTGAGGTATTTTCATGAGTGAAGAAATTTTAATTAACGTCACACCACCCGAAACGCGTGTTGCTGTCATTGAAAATGGTGTTTTACAAGAATTGATTATTGAGCGTAGCTGCAAAATTGGCTTAGTTGGTAATATTTATAAAGGGCAAGTTTGCCGTGTTTTACCTGGAATGCAAGCGGCATTTGTTGATATTGGTCTGTCACGCACTGCGTTTTTACATTTGTCTGACTTGACCTCAAAAGAATTAGAAAGGGAAGGTTCAGCGAATATTGAACATTATTTGCACGAAGGTCAGCACATTATTGTTCAGGTTTTCAAAGATCCGCTCGGCAGTAAAGGCGCACGTTTAACAACGGATATTTCAATTCCATCACGCTATCAAGTTTATATGCCCTATTCTTCAAATACAGGTATTTCACAGCGAATTGAATGTAGTATTGAGCGGAAACGCTTAAAAAAATGTTTGGAAACATTCAAGCAAGAGAACGATTGCGGTGGATTTATTGCACGGACGGCGGCAGAATCTATTGAGGATTCAGTGCTAATTGCGGACATGGAATTCTTGTTAAAACTATGGAAATCCATTAGCGAGAAAATCGCTACCGCAGCACCAAAACAATTTATTCATAAAGATTTGCCCTTAAGCGTTCGGACATTGCGTGATTTATACCGCGAAGGTATTGAACGAATTCGTGTTGATTCGAAAGAAACTTATTTTCGTTTAATCGAATTTGCTGAGATTTTTGTCCCTGAAATTATTCCTGTTATTGAACATTACACAGGCGATTGTCCTGTTTTTGATATTTACAGTGTCGAAGATGAAATCGAAAAAGCCTTGGCACGAAAAGTAAATCTCAAATCCGGCGGGCATTTAGTATTTGATCAAACGGAATCTATGACGACGATTGATGTGAATACCGGTGGCTATGTCAGCGGACGGAATTTAGAAGAAACGATTTTTAAAACCAATTTAGAAGCGGCACAAACGATTGCACGACAATTGCGCTTGCGGAATTTAGGTGGAATTATTATTGTTGATTTTATTGACATGAAAGATGAGGAACACAAAAAACAGGTTTTACAAGCGTTTGAACGGCATTTGGAAAAAGATCGAGCAAAAACAAACATTTCCGAAGTTTCAATTTTAGGCTTGGTCGAAATGACACGCAAACGAACCCGTGAAAGTTTGGAGCATATTTTATGTGAGCCTTGTTGTGCATGTGGTGGACGCGGTGTTTTAAAAACAGCAGAATCAATTTGTTTAGAAATCTTTCGTGAAATTATCCGAGAAGTTCGACAATACAATGTACAGCAAATTTTAGTTTTAGCAGCAAATGAAGTGGTTGAAATGTTGCTTGATGAAAAAGCCGATATGCTTTCAGAGCTAGAAGCTTTTTTAAATGTACAAATTAAGTTTCGGTCTGAAAGCAGTTACAACCAAGAGCAATACGATGTGGTTTTACTGTAACAATCAGGTGTAATACTTCGACCATGCTGACCATTTTATTCAAAGAGCCACTATGAAATTTATAATCCTTTTGACTATGTTGTTCTTTGCTTTATCTACCCAAGCTGCTGAAAAACGTATTTATTCAACAGATTCAATCGGCAACCGTCAGTACGATAAACCGTCTTACACCATTACGGACAATGGGCGAATTTACGAAACCGATTCAATTGGCAATAAACGCTACGGCAAACAAAGCTATCGAATTGAAGGCAATAAAATTTTGCCAACGGATTCGATTGGCAATCGACAATATGACAAACCTGCATTTGACACGAAGTGATAAAAAAACCGCCATGAAGGCGGTTTTTTTATATTCTTAAAGATTAAAATTGTCACGCTACAAAAATCGACGTATTGCGGATTTTCTTCATTGCATTTTGCTCAAGTTGTCGAATACGCTCTGCGGAAACATTATATTTTGTGGCCAAATCTTGTAACGTTGCTTTCTTTTCAACTAACCAACGGCTAGTCAAAATATCAATACTGCGTTCATCCAACGATTTCATCGCAGTAACAAGTAAATTATGTTCTTTACCTTCCCAATCGGAGGCTTCCAATAATTCTGCGGGGTCTGCTGCGTGCGTTTGCTGTAAATAATTGACTGGTGCTGCGTAATTTTCGTCATCCCCATCGTCATTCGACATATCAAACGACATATCGTGACTACTTAGGCGTTTTTCCATTTCATAAACATCGCTTAGATCGACATTCAAATCTTCTGCAATTGTTTGTGCATCATTATGGGAAAGCCAATTCAAATCTTTTTTCATTTTTCGTAAGTTAAAAAATAATTTACGTTGCGCTTTAGTAGTAGCAATTTTGACAACGCTCCAATTTTTAATCACATATTCATGAATTTCAGCTTTAATCCAATGTACCGCAAAAGAAACCAAGCGCACGCCCATCGAAGGATCAAAACGCTTTACGGCTTTCATTAAACCGACGTTTCCTTCTTGAATTAAATCAGGCATAGATAAACCATAACCACTGTAACCACGAGCGACATGGACCACAAAACGCAAATTGGTCATTACCAATTCCCGTGCTGCTTCTAAATCGCCTTCTTCGCGGAAACGAATCGCTAATTCACGTTCTTGCTCAACCGTTAATTGCGGCATTTGGCGAACAACATTTAAGTATGCGTCAAATGTTCCAACAGATAAATTTGTAGGTAAAGCTAAAGCGTTTGTCATAATAAAATACCTTTTCTTGGAAAAATTTGGTGTAACTTTAACATTTTTTAACAAAAATGAATCCTTTTGTTGCAATTATAATGGACATTATTTCTTGGTGATCGCTATAAATTAATCAGGACAGATTTTTTGAAGTACTATCCAAGAAACAAGGTTTTCTAAATGGCAAGTAAAATTCAAAGAATCTACACAAAAGAATTCTGGGAGAAAGTATCTTATAAATTAGCCGAAAAAACTAAGGCAGCCATTGAGAAAAATAGTAAAAAATCAATTTGTTTGATGAAAATGAACGTCTCGTTTACGCATCGAACTAACAGAGGTTAAAAAGAAACTGACATTGATGGAGGCATATTTTGAAATCCTCAGCGTGTGTTTTAAAAGCCTCGCCAAAAAAACTTCGATTTTTATTCGAAATAAGGGGGAGCTTTGCTCAACTAGCGTTATTAAAGTTTAAATAACGGCCCTTAAAATTACGCGATTTCGTGGGGGCTAGACTTTAAAACACGCTCTGAGGTTATTGGCATCATCATTTACCTTGGTCGCATTGCTGATGGAGATGGCAATGAAGCTTTAACATTAAATGGTGATGGCGTTCCAACAGGTATGCTCGCATCTTTCCCCCATATCGGATAATCATCGGTCAAGGTTTTCAAAAAGGTCACGACAGCTTTTTCTTCATTTGCATTCAATCGTAAATTCCCCATCTGTGTCGTATTTAAATTATCAGTCACTTCTGGCGCTGCCCACGCTGTTTTTCCAAAACCTACAGAATTATTATTCGTCACGCGTGGCAAAACATCGCGTGTATTATAAAAATGCACAACCTCTTCGAGAGTTTTAAACACGCCGTTATGTCCGTATGGTGGCGTAAGTTCAACGTTACGCAACGTTTTCATTTTGTGCTTACCAATTTCAGAATTCAACGCTATATCAGGACGACCACCTAATCCTAAATCAGGGATTGGGTTATTTGGAATGTTTACATTACGGGGCAATCCATTATTTTCATAACCAAAGTATGTAAATAAAGGCGGTCTTTTCGTACCATTGTTATCTACCGTCACATCTATTTTGTGACAAACTGCGCATTTGGCTTTCCCCTTAAATAAATTAAACCCCTGCTGTTCTATCGCGGATAAGTTAGTTGCACCCGCCAAAGAATAATCGAATTTGGAGTTAAACTTATTAAATACCTCACTAGTTTCAAACGCAGAAATCGCTTGTGCAAGGCTACGATAAGTGCGTTGCACATCGCGTGAATCATTGATATTTACGTTATACAACTGTTTAAACTGGTTGGCGTACTGCGAATTCCCGCGCAATCTTTCAATGACCGACAATTCATCAGTCATCGCCATTTCTACAGGATTGAGAAATGGTTCCTGAGCTTGTTGTATTAAATCTGCCGCGCGACCATTCCAAAATTGCCCACCTATATATTCACCTTTTGGCGTATCGTATCGAAACTTTGGACTGAAGGCCGCATAAGCAACACTCGGCGAATTCAAAGTACCTGATTCACCTTGAACAGAACCCACGGACACTGCCGTTCCATTAACCACGTTTACGGTATCCACAAAACCTGGGACAAGCCCATTAACGCTTTTAGTAGCTGAAATGCTTGGTTTTAACGCATGACAACTCTCACACGATTGATTGCTATTAAGCGATAGATTCTTGTCTTTATAAAGTACCTCGCCTAATTGTTGTTCTGAAGTTAAAGAAACTGCACCAGTGTTAAAGCTCGCAGCTGTGAGTACAGCCGTAAAAAAAAACTTTTTCATAAAAATCTCCTTAAGATCTAAAAATAACTTTAAACATTTTTTTGCCCAACTGTAGATTAGCAAACCATTCCTGTTGAAAATGTGACCAAGTTCTCATTTATATAAAAAAGCAGGCGTTGGTGCATAAATACTAAAAATCTGGAAATCTCTAGTCTTTCGAAGTGTTCGGTGAACTGATTGAGAAAGTAGATGAAGGCATAAAAATCTATGCTGATGGGTCTTATGACAACGGTGAATTCTACGACGTGGCCTCGAGAAAATTTATAACCAAGAATCTGGAGTTCATATGGGTATTACTGCAATGAAAATGATGACATATTTAGGAATACCCATTTCTGTTCGGGTATATATAAATTCGTCTTACATTTAGTACGCAATAAGACGCTTGTTTAACCTGTTATTTATGCAGTTACGTTATTTGGCATTATTTATGCTAATTAAATACAGCTTGTGAATAATAACTTTTATTTCATGGCGAAGCTTAGTCTGTAGATACATTTTTTCGTATTCAAAATAACTTAATGAGTATTATATTTCCGGAGTCAACAATGCAATTAAATAAGAAAATTATAATGATTTCTACCGCTGCGGCTATTTTTGCTTGAGCCTATTCTTCAACATATGGCAAGCTTGATTTAGGAGCATCAATTCCATTTAATACTAAGCTAGCTAATAATATAGATGCTAGCTTCAAGCCAGCGATTGCTTTTACTTCAAGCATTGATTACGCTTTTAATCAGAATTACCGACTCTACGACAAACAAAACGACCGCGTTGAAGGTAATAAAATCTTGTCAACTGATACTATCAGCGATCAATAATCCGAATATTGAGCTTAAGTAACGGGTAATTCTGGCTAAAAACTCGAGCGCTGAATATAACTAATGTGGCTTGTTTTTGCCGCAAGTGTGATGTATAGATCATTTTTTCGTGATAATTCACATAAAAAATAACTTTTAATATATTGAAAAATTAGATATTTATTTGACACAACTTATTTCTTGGTGTACTATAAAACCACCGTTTAGAAATCTAGATGGTGATGTGTTTGATTTTTGTTGCCCAATGTGGGCGTTGCAAATAACGCTAGTTGATAAAGAGGAGGAAAATATACGTATGTGCCAGTCCTGCAGTCTGTTTTATCAGATTTAGAATACCCCGCTTAATGGGTAGTCGAGAAGTTTTCGACTAGATTCCTCAAATTCCTAGTGCAAGGCGATACAGATATCGCCTTGCTTTGTTATGATTTACCTGTACAAGTAACACTGAACTTACATCATTAGCCTCCCTGTAACGATTGCGACATCCCTTCGTAAAAATCAAACTCGATACCTGATTCAATTGCATTTTTTAGGTCATCAATTGTTGGTTGGTTATACGATTCTATTACAGATGGATCGTAACCAAATTTCAAAGCGTATTTTTCGTACAAATCATCAATCTCATCTTTATTCATTTTCTAAAATCTCTTTAATTTGGAAGATCGCTTTAAATTTATATCATCAAATCCCTACCAATTCAAAAAAATATATGGATGCGTGTAGTATAGTGGACCCTGAAATCCGGACAATAGTTTAAGCTATACTCTGTCGAAAAAAGAGAAGTGGCAAATGAGTGAAAGCAAGCGGAAGATTTTTACAGGATCACAAAAAGCTAAGATTGCCTTGGAAGCGGTTAAAGGCACAAAGACAATCAATGAGATCGCCCAGGAAAACGGAGTCCATCCGACCCAGGTAAGTCAATGGAAAAAGGAATTGATGGACAATGCGGGTAGTCTTTTTGAAGGTAAACGGGGTCCCAAGCCTGTCAATGCACAGAGCGATCCGGATCGGCTGTATGCCAAAATTGGGCAGTTGAATATGGAATTAGATTGGCTTAAAAAAA
>BJHG01000029.1 GCA_014191975.1 Methylococcaceae bacterium
ATAAATACGCAACAACAGAAACATCAGTTCTGGTTTAAAAAAATGGGACAGCGCCATTCAGCTGGAGTGTAAACAGACTCTATCTTAAATTAAGACATTATTTGTCTGGACAATGGGGTCCACTTTAAAGGAGCCAAAAAAGGAGATTATTATTGTTATTCAAAAATGGCAGAACTTTTTAGATTAAGCAGTCAATTGGATAACTATCACAAATGTATCAAATTATTTTTCAAGGAAGAAAGAGAGCGTAGGAATAATATGCTTGAGAAGTTTGGCTTATCATTTACTTGCGAAGACTATATATCATACTGTTTTATATATGATACTTTTCCAAGAGATGACGTTATCAAAGAAAGTTCTGCAAATAAGGAAGATATAATTTCAAGTTTGGAAAATGAAATAAAAGAGCGTTTTCCTAACTTCGAAGAAAAGAACGGCTTTTATTGTGCTCAAGAACAAGAATTTATGAAGCCCTACCAAACACTTTTTAAATGGGTAGAAGACAATTTGTGATGATTTCAAAAGGTCGTGTTTTTGTCGATTGATTTGGCTTTGTGGGTGTTGGGATTTTGATTTTTTTGGAGTGATGAATGGAAACAATTTTTTCAGAATTAAGTGTTAGCGTTGGCGAATTAAAACGAAATTTTAGTGGCGTAATCAAACAAGCAGACGATGAAGCGGTTGCGATTTTGAATCATAATCGCCCTGAAGCCTATTTATTATCGGCACGTCATTACGAGCAGCTTTTGTCTTATATGGAAGATTTAGAAGACGAAAAATTGGTGCGTGAACGCGAAAACGGTGTGTTTATTGAGGTCAATATCGATGACTTATAAGTTGCGATTTCAGGAATTGGCGTTAGCAGAGTGGGAAAAACTCGATACGACAATTCGTGAGCGTTTTAAGTCAAAATTACAGGAACTCTTGCAAAATCCGCGTTTGCCGACGGCTGCACTTTCTGGAATGCCGAATTGCTATAAAATTAAATTGTGAAGTTTGGGTTATCGTTTAATTTACAAAGTTGAAGATAACATCGTTTCTGTATCCGTTATTGCGATTGGTAAGCGTGAAAAAGACAAAGTTTATAAATTGGCTAAAGCTCGGTTATAAAAATTCAGATTTTAGGATAAAAAATGTCAGGAAACACAATAGGAAAATTATTTACCGTCACGACGTTTGGCGAAAGTCACGGCGCGGCGTTGGGTTGTATTATTGATGGTTGCCCACCGATGATGGAACTTTGCGAGGCGGATATTCAGCTCGATTTAGACCGCCGCAAACCTGGAACGTCGCGTCACACCACGCAACGCCGTGAAGCGGACGAAGTGAAAATTTTATCGGGCGTTTTTGAAGGCAAAACCACGGGAACGCCAATCGGTTTGTTAATCGAAAACACCGACCAACGTTCAAAAGATTATTCCAAAATTTCACAAGCATTTCGACCAGGTCACGCGGATTTCACTTATCAGCAAAAATACGGTTTTCGTGATTATCGCGGCGGCGGACGTTCTTCAGCGCGTGAAACCGCCATGCGTGTGGCGGCTGGCGCGATTGCAAAAAAATATCTGAAAGAAGTCGCAGGCATTGAAATTCGCGGTTATTTGTCGCAACTCGGCACAATTAAAATTGACCAAGTCGATTGGGATATTGTCGAAACCAATCCATTTTTTTGCCCGGATGTGAACAAAATCGCCGAAATGGAAAGCTACATGGACGCACTTCGTAAAGAAGGCGAATCCATCGGCGCACGAATTGAAGTCGCGGCAACCAATGTTCCCGCTGGTTTGGGCGAACCGATTTTTGACCGCTTAGATGCCGAACTCGCTTACGCTTTAATGAGTATTAACGCCGTGAAAGGCGTAGAAATCGGCGACGGTTTTAAATGCGTCGAAGCCAAAGGCACCCAATTTCGTGACGAAATCACGCCCGACGGTTTTTTGAGTAATCACGCAGGCGGCATTTTAGGTGGCATTTCCAGCGGTCAAATGATTACCGCTAGCATTGCGTTAAAACCCACGTCCAGCCTACGTTTAGCGGGAAAAAGTATTGACCTTGAAGGCAACGCCGTCGAAGTGATTACCGAAGGGCGACACGATCCGTGTGTGGGAATTCGCGCCACACCGATTGCCGAAGCGATGATGGCGATTGTTTTGATGGATCATCTTTTACGCCAACGCGCCCAAAATCCAAAGTAATATGAATCACGAATCTAAATACACACCTAAATACAAAAATAACAATCGTATTATTGAGGCGAAAAAAAATACGAAACAAACGTCACTCGTTGGTGGTGATTTTTCGGATAAATTACGTGCTTATCGAGATTTGCATGCACATGCTTTATTTTCAAGCTTAGGACGTCTAGTTGCGTCGCGTTTGAATGCGGTTTTAACGATTATTGTATTATCAATTTCGATTTCATTGGCGTGTGGTTTTTATTTGTTGGTTGAAAATGTTCAGCAATTAACCTCTGATTTAGAAAGCAGTAATCAAATTTCACTTTTTTTGCGTGATGATGTGTCATTAGCAAGTGCGACTAAATTGGCGAATGGCATCAAATTAGATTCAAGTGTACAAACTGTAAAAGTCATTACAAAAGAACAAGCATTAAAAGAATTTGAAGATTTTAGTGGTTTTGGTGATGCGGTTCGTGCGTTAGAAAAAAATCCATTACCAATTGTGTTACAAGTCATTCCTAAAAATTCGCTCGAAGAAGGGCAAAATATCGAAACATTGGTTGAAAATTTCAAACAAGCAGGTGAAGTCGATTTTGCACAATTGGATATGCAATGGGTAAAACGTTTACAGCTCATGATTGATGTGGCTCAAATGTCAGTGGTATTACTTGGGGGGTTATTGAGTTTGGCGGTGTTGTTCATTACGGGAAATACAATTCGGCTCGAATTGTACACACGCAAAGATGAAATTATCATCGCGAAATTAGTCGGCGCGACAAATAGTTTTGTTCAGCGCCCGTTTTTATACAGCGGTTTTTGGATTGGCTTTTTCTCGGGTGTTAGCGCGTGGTTTATTGTCACCATTATGATGCTCATTCTGAAACAGCCTGTTGAAAAATTATCAATGCTTTATAACAGTGGCTTCCATTTATTATTTATGGGTTTTTTTGAAACAGTGGCGTTGATTTTTGTTTCAGCAGGCTTAGGTATTTCTGGATCTTGGGTCGTAGTGCAATTACAGTTGAAACAACTCAATGTGCGCTAATAAAAAAGAAAAAACCGCATTTGTCTGTGATCAATGCGGTGCAGATTATCCACGCTGGAATGGGCAATGTGCGAGTTGTGGTGAGTGGAACACAATTAAAGAAATTCGCTTAGCGCCTGCAAATGAAAAACGTCCTGTCGCTAGTGGTTACGCGGGTAATCGTAGTGAAGTAAAACGTTTATCCGACGTTAATTTATCTGAAGCCGAACGTATTTCAAGTGGTATTTCAGAATTCGATCGTGTTTTGGGTGGTGGAATTGTTCGTGGAAGTGTCGTGTTAATTGGTGGCGCACCTGGTGCAGGTAAAAGTACATTATTACTTCAGGCAATTGCGAATATTGCGTCACGTGATATTTCAGTTTTATACGTTTCAGGTGAAGAATCGTTGCAACAAATCGCTGAACGTGCAAATAGATTAAAACTTCCAGCCGAAAATATCTTGATGCTCGCAGAAACTTCAGTTCAGCGTATTTGTGATGCACTAGATGAAATTCGCCCCCAAATCTTAGTAATTGATTCGATTCAAGTTATGCACACACAAACGTCAGATTCGGCAGCGGGTTCTGTGTCACAAGTTCGAGAATCGGCGAGTTATTTAACGCAATATGCGAAGCAAAATGACGTGTCAATTTTTATGGTTGGACACGTCACAAAAGACCATTCTCTTGCCGGCCCCATGACGTTGAGTCACATTGTCGATACACAAGTAATGCTCTCTTCAACAGATGATGCGCGTTATCGCCTTTTACGCGCGGATAAAAATCGTTTTGGAAGTATTGGCGAATTGGGTTTTTTTGCAATGGATAATTCTGGCTTGAAAGAAGTAAAAAACCCGTCATCAATGTTTTTAAATCGTGCTGAAAAACCTGCAGCGGGAAGCGTTGTAACTGTTTTGTGGGAAGGGACACGTCCGTTATTAGTTGAAATCCAAGCGCTAGTTACCGATTGTCAATATGGAAATCCACGTCGTTTAGCCGTTGGATTAGATCAAAATCGGTTGTCAATGTTGTTGGCTATTTTGGCGAGGCATGGTGGTATTTCAACGGCAAGTGATGAAATTTATGCGAATGTTGTTGGCGGAATTAGGGTGACAGAAACCAGTTCAGATTTGGCAATTTTGGCTAGTATTGTTTCAAGTTTAAGAAATAAAGTTGTTTCACAAGAGGCATTTTTTTTTGGTGAATTAGGCTTGAACGGTGAAATTCGTCCCGTTGCAAATGGTCATGCACGTTTAAATGATGCCGCAAAACATGGATTCAAAAAAGCGGTTATTCCTAAAGCGAATGTGCCTAAAAAAGCAATCGCAGATTTAGAAATTCATGGCGTTTCAAATTTATCCGAAGTGTTAGATATTTTGTTTGAGATTTAAGTTGTAATTGCATCCATTCTTAATTTTTTATGAACATATCTGTTTTAGAAAATGCCATTGCACCACAAAAACGTAAAAATGCTTGTCGCCATGAAATCGGCTTTTGATCTATTGTTAAAACACAGAGTTTCCAAGCACGTAAACCCAAAGTTTGTCCGCCATGTGTCCAAAACCAGCCATAAAAAATAAAACTAATTACTAACAAATAAAGCGAATACAACCAGCTTGATGTAAATGCCTCACCAGCGTTAAACGGTAAAATTAAAGCCGTTGCTACAAATAAGACACTTAATAGCAATAATAAATCGTAAAAAATTGCAGCAAGCCGGCGTAGTAAATTCGGTTTATTAACCATTAGAAACGCGAGTTAAACTTTAAATAGTGATAGTTTTTGACCATAATACATTGTCATGCCTAGTAACGCGGCAAACATCAACAATGAAAAGAAAAATGGTGGGCGGTGGAATAATAAAATTCCTAAATCAGTCACAAATAAGCTGGTTAAAAGGGGTTGTTCAATGAGGATAGAAATAACTTTTTTAAACATAATAAACTCCAATCAAATCACACACGCACGTCGTGTATACAAAAATGTAAAAAACCAGTTAGAATTTTACTCTATTCAAATGGACAAAGTAAAAGAAAACAAATGTTGATTAACCGTGCATGAATTGTAATGATATTAGTCACATTCTGAATAAAACTAAATATAAGTGTGAACGCCATTTTAACTTTTTTAAAAAATTTTGAAGATCCGGACCTTAAGCCTATTCGATCGGCAAAAATTGCTCGGCAAAAATTTATCGAAAAAACACCTGAAATCCCTCTTATAACAATTGAATATAAAGGCGCGACAGTAATTCCTCGTCCGGAACATAATGTTTCACGCCAACAAGTGAGTGAAAACGCATTAAAAGTTGTTTATAAATTAAAAAAAGAAGGTTTCGATGCCTATTTAGTCGGCGGATGTGTTCGTGATTTATTGCTTGGACGTGAACCCAAAGATTTTGATGTCGTTACAAATGCCTTGCCTGAACAGCTTGCACGATTATTTTCAAATTGTAGAATTATTGGAAAACGTTTTCGTTTAGCCCATATTATTTACGGTCGTGACATTATTGAAGTCGCTACATTCCGTAAAAGTGGTAGCGAAAATCCAAGCGCAGCACAACGCTCAACGAAGGAAGGGCGAATTCTTCAGGATAATCTTTACGGCACAATTGACGATGATGTTTGGCGACGCGACTTCACCATTAATGCGCTGTATTACAACATTCGCGATTTCTCAATTGTCGATTATGTTGGCGGTATGGCTGATCACAAAGCAGGTTTGATTCGATTGATTGGTGATGCAGGTGAGCGTTTCCGAGAAGATCCGGTGCGAATGATTCGTGCTGTGCGATTTGCAGTAAAATTAGGGTTTAAATTACACCATGATTGTGAGCAAGCGATTCATCTTAATGCTCATTTACTGGCCAGCATTCCAGCGGCGCGATTGCATGACGAAGTGGTGAAATTATTTTTAACTGGTTACGGTGTACAAACATTTGAAATGTTGCGTCATTACGGTTTGTTCGAAGTTTTATTTCCCGCAGTAGAAAAAAGTTTATCAGTCGAAGAAGGTGATTTCCCGAGAATGATGGTGATTAACGCGCTACAAGATTGTGATAATCGTGTTGCCGAAAACAAACTCAGTCCGCCTTATTTTTTATTTGCAGCACTTTTATATGAGCCAATGCTGCAACGTGCAAAAGATAAAATAGGAAAAGGAATACTTGAATCAGATGCCTATTTTTTAGCGGCAAGTGAAATTCTAACCCAGCAAGTCGGGCACATTGCGTTGCCGCGTCATGTAACATTAGCGATTCGTGAAATCTGGAATCAACAAGCGAAATTTGATTTTCGTGTTGGTGCAAAACCAAGTAAATTATTGGCGCATCCTCGTTTTCGCGCCGCTTATGATTTTCTGGTTTTACGCGCTCAAGTGGGCGCTATACCAATGGAATTAGCGGAATGGTGGGCGACTTATCAAAGCGTTAATGAAACGGAACGCCGTAAAATGACACAACCACAGCAACAACCTAAATCAGCACAACCTAAGAAAAAACGTGTTTATCGTAAAAAAGCCAAGCCTGCCACCGTGTTAAATTCAGAAGGTGTGTAATGATTGTTTATTTAGGATTAGGCAGTAATTTAGAAACACCTATTGATCAATTACACGCTGCGAAAGCCGCGATTGCAAAAGTCAGTGGAATTTTAGAAGTCACATTTTCAAGTTTATATTGTAGTCCACCGATGGGGTCATTAAACCAACCTAATTACGTCAATGCAGTGATGGCAATTGAAACGGATTTGTTGCCATTGGAATTATTAGCGGTGACGCAAGCGATTGAAAATGAACACGGTCGTGTCCGCAAAGAGCGTTGGGGCTCACGAACATTAGACATTGATATTTTGTTGTTTGGTGATGAAGTTTTAAATCTACCTGATTTGATTGTGCCACATTACGGCATGTGTGAGCGTGCGTTTGTGTTGCATCCATTATTTGAGATTTCACCAAATTTAATTATTCCAAATCACGGAAAGCTTAACGATTTAGTAGCCTGTTGCCCGTTAGACGGTTTAGAGATTTTATCCGATGCCGCAAGTTATTTAGCCATAGCTTCTATGAAGCCTCTGACACATTTGGATTTATTGGCAATGAAACAACGTGGCGAAAAAATCACTTGCTTAACTGCTTACGATGCCAGTTTTGGTGCGTTAATTGACGCAGCAGGAATTGAAGTGATTTTGGTAGGTGATTCTCTAGGAATGGTGATCCAAGGACATTCGACAACATTGCCCGTAAAAATAAACGACATGATTTATCACACGCGTTGTGTCACAGAAACCTGCAAACACGCGTTAGTGGTTTCAGATTTACCGTTTATGACTTACGCAACACTTGAATTGGCAGCACAAAATGCCGCTTTACTAATCCAAAATGGTGGCGCGAAAATGGTGAAATTAGAAGGTGCGAAAGTTGAAATTATCGAATTTTTAGTCGCTCAAGGTATTTCAGTTTGTGGACATTTGGGCTTATTGCCGCAATTCATTCATCAACTTGGTGGCTATAAAGTTCAGGGGAAAAAGGCTGAAGCCGCCGAAAAGTTACTGGCTGATGCGTTAACTATTCAAAATGCTGGAGCAACGATGTTGATTTTAGAATGTGTACCTGCAGATTTAGCACAACAAATTACTAAATGCTTAACGATTCCTGTTATTGGTATTGGCGCAGGCAATTTCTGTGACGGACAAGTTTTAGTTATTTACGATATACTGGGAATGAGTACAGGCAAACGCCCCCGTTTTTCAAAAAATTTCCTCAATGACACCAATTCAATTGCATCCGCCTTAAAGAATTATGCCTACGCCGTTAAAAAAGGCGATTTTCCAGCTATTGAACACAGCTTTTAAGCCCAAAAACCATGCACCAATTCAATACTATTTCAGAAATTCGCACATGGCGAAAAAGCCATAAGCACTTGGTATTTGTACCGACAATGGGTAGTTTACACGCGGGACATTGTCAACTTGTACGTGAAGCTAAAAAATATGCCGACAAAGTCATTGTCAGTATTTTTGTTAATCCCACGCAATTTGGAATTAACGAAGATTTTTCAACCTATCCGCGAACTGAAACGCAAGATTGTGAATTACTTACTGCTGAAGGTTGTGACGCCGTTTTTCTACCGAATACTGAAATGATTTACGGACCAAATTTTCAAACTTCAGTTAGAGTTTCGCAGGTGTCACAAAATTATTGTGGCGCGTCAAGAGCAGGGCATTTCGATGGTGTCGCTACCGTAGTTTGTAAATTGTTCAATATTATTCAACCTGATGTGGCTGTGTTTGGACTAAAAGATTTTCAGCAATTTGCTGTAATTGAAGCAATGACTCGTGATTTACATTTACCGATTGAAGTGATTGGTGTGCCAACGGTTCGAGAATTGGATGGTTTAGCAATGAGTTCGCGTAACTTTTATTTAAACGAAAAAGAACGTGAAATCGCCCCTCATTTTTATCGTATTTTACAAAAAGCGCGTGAAAATCTAGCAACTAAAACCATCGCTAACGTTGAAAAAAAAGCTATTTTAGAATTAACAAATGTCGGTTTTGTGGTGGATTATTTCAGCGTCGTGCGACGTTTTGATTTGAAATTAGCGACTGAAAATGATGGCGACTTAATTATTCTTGCCGCCGTGAAGTTGGGTAAAACACGTTTGATTGACAATTTATGACGCATTCTCTTTTTTGGTATGATTACGAAACAACAGGTATAAATCCCCAAAAAGATAGACCATTGCAATTTGCAGGTGTGCGAACAGATTTAGATTTCAATGTGATTGATGATCCCATTTCGATTTTTTGTAAATTGAGCTTGGATATTTTGCCGCATCCAGAGGCGTGTTTAATTACTAAAATAACCCCACAATTTGCCAATGAAAAAGGCGTAAATGAAGCTGAATTTGTACGTCAAATTCATGAACAACTCATTCAGCCTCATACGTGTAATCTGGGTTATAACTCAATTCGTTTTGATGATGAAATGACACGCCACACGTTGTACCGTAATTTTTACGATACCTATGAACGTGAATGGAAAAATGGCAATTCGCGTTGGGATTTATTGGATGTTTTTCGTGCCGCACACGCTTTACGCCCAGCTGGGTTTAACTGGGTTTATGATAATGAAAAAAATCCGATTTTTAAGCTCGATCAGCTAACCATTGCTAACAATATCGCACACACTAATGCACATGATGCGCTGGCTGACGTTTATGCAACACTGTCGTTAGCACATTTATTGAAACAAGCTCAACCGCGTTTGTTTCAATTTTTATTTGAGCATCGAACCAAAGCACAAGCTACGAAATTATTAAATATCGGTAACGGAATTCCTGTTATTCATATCTCTGGTATGTATCCCGCAATCAAAAACTGTTTAGCCGTTGTAATGCCACTGTGCTTACATCCCACCAATCAGAATGAAGTTATTGTTTATGATTTGAGTGTTGATCCTACGTTATTACTTACATTATCCAGTGAGCAAATAAAACAGCGTGTATTTGTTTCTGCCGATGACTTACCTGAAAATGTGGCACGCATTCCATTAAAAACTGTTCATATCAATAAATGTCCGGTACTTGCACCCTTATCTGTTTTAAGAGTGGAAGACGCAAAAAGGTTAGGCATTGATATTGATATGATTAGAAAAAACAGCCAGGAATTATTGTTTTCGTTAAAACAAAGCACCACAAATCAGCCTCAAAAAGTGAATGGTTTTGTGGATAAAATTGCTACTGTGTTTAATAAACCTTATGCCGATTCTGATGCGATTTTTAACGTAGATTTAGCGTTATACAGCGGTGGATTTTTTTCAGCCGTAGATAGGGAATTCATGACGAAAATTCGTCACACTGCGCCTGAAGAACTTGCGATATTTTCATTTCCTTATAACGATGCACGTTTGCCCGAAATGCTGTTTCGTTATCGAGCGCGGAATTATCCAAATACATTAACGAGTGAGGAATGGGTGAAATGGCAAATATTTTGTGTCGAAAAATTTACAAAATTGGAAAATGGCGCAAATATCTTGTTGATGGATTATTTAAATCGTGTTCATTCGTTGCAAGTGCAGGGCGCAGATTTAGCAATTACAAAAGCCTTGCTTGATTATGCTCACGATAAAATGCAGCAATTAGATATTTAATGCAGACAGCTTAAATTGTAAATTAAAATAAAAATAACTTTATTTTTTTGAAAGTGATACTTTTTTGCTTAAGGAAAATTTAAAATCTAAATTGTAAAGATTTTCGTTATCGCTTTTGCAATTCACTGAAAAATCTCTATAATTATTGCTCTTTTACTGAG
Source organism: Methylococcaceae bacterium (assembly GCA_014191975.1). Classification (GTDB taxonomy): domain Bacteria; phylum Pseudomonadota; class Gammaproteobacteria; order Methylococcales; family Methylomonadaceae; genus UBA10906. Next base: position 10,505 of record BJHG01000029.1, read on the forward strand.
CATCCCGCTCCTCCTTGCTTTACCATTTTTATAAATTGTGATGGAAGGCTTAACCAAAAGGAAACACAATGCGACATTACGAAATTGTTTTTTTAGTTCACCCAGACCAAAGTAGTCAAGTGCCTGCCATGATTGATCGTTATAAATCGATTATCGAAGCAACCTCAGGAAAAATTCACCGTTTAGAAGATTGGGGACGTAGACAACTGGCGTATCCTATTAAAAAACTTCATAAAGCCCATTACATTTTAATGAATGTTGAATGTGATCAAGTTGCGTTAAATGAACTTGAATCTGGATTCCGTTTTAATGATGCGATTTTGCGTAACATGATTTTGTCACAAGAAGAAGCTATCACTGAACCTTCAATCATTGCAACGACGACTGCCGAAGAAGCGAAAGCTGCTGAATTACGTGCAAAAGACAATGCTGCTCGTGAAGCTGCTGCTGCGTTAGCCGCTGCAAACGAAGCCGTCGAAGAAGACGCAGATGAAGACTTTGATGCTGATGATTCAGCAGAATAATCCCTTTCACAATTTATTACGGAATTAACATGGCACGCAATATTAGACGTAAAAAATTCTGCAGTTTCGGTAAAGAAAACAGCAGTCAAATTGATTATAAAGATTTGAATTTGTTAGGCGATTACGTTACCGAAACCGGTAAAATTGTACCGAGTCGTATCACAGGAACACCTGCGAAATATCAAAGACAAATCTGTACAGCAATCAAACGTGCACGTTTCATCGCATTATTGCCTTACTGCGACGCACACGAATAAATCACAAATCTAATGGGATTCTTAGCGACTTACATTATGCGTGGACGGTGGCAAGCGATTATCGCTACCATCGGCTTGGCTTTTTTATCGCTATTTATGCCGCCTGTTAGTATTGTCAGCTCTGCGGCGGTCGGATTAGTCACTTTGCGTCTTGGAGCTTACGAAGGATTAACGGTTTTTGGGATTTCGATTTTAACGCTTGGCACGCTTGGCATGTTGGTAGGAAATGTAGAATTCGCATTGCTTTATGGCGTTGTTTTATGGCTACCAATTTGGGTGCTTGCGATTTTATTGCGAGCAGGGAGACGATTAGCATTGGCACTTGAAAGTGCCGTGTTATTCGGTGGCGTTGGTATTATTAGCTTTCATTTGTATAAGCCAGATGCTGTTGAAATGTGGAAAGGTTTGCTGATGAAAATGTCACCACCGAATGCCGCACTGGATATACAGCCACAGATGGAACTCATCGCGCATTACATGACCGGAATTATTGCAGCAGGAACAGTATTTGGCTGGATATTTGCGCTGTTTATGGCACGTTGGTGGCAAGCCCAATTATACAATCCAAACGGATTTAGATCGGAATACTTGGCGTTATCTACATCATCACGTTTAGCATTGGGTAGCCTTGGCTTAGTTGGCGTTGCCATGATAAGTTCAGGCAGTCTTGTTGAATTAGCGTGGAATTTAAGTATTCTTGCTTTTGTGCTGTATACCTTTGTGGGAACTTCCGTTCTGCATAGTTTACTCGCGCCGTTAAAACAAGGTCGTTATCTCGTCATTGGCTTTTATATGACAGTATTTTTGATTCCGCATTTACTGATTCCCGTAGCGATGATTGGTGTTGCGGATGCGTGGTTAAATTTGCGTCAAAAGTTTAAAATCAAATAAACCAAAACCGTTAATCAAACATTTTAAGTGCGCCGTAGTGGCGCCAAACTTTATACAAACACCACGAGGATGGTAACGATGGAAATAATTCTTCTTGAAAAAATTGCGAATTTAGGCAGTTTAGGCGACAAAGTCAGTGTTAAAAATGGCTACGCTAGAAACTTTTTGATTCCACAACACAAGGCAGTTGTAGCAACAGCCAAAAAAATTGCTGAATTTGAAGTGCGTCGCTCTGAATTAGAAAAAGCCGCCAATGAAAAATTATTGGCAGCACAATCACGTGCAGAATCATTAGGTAAATTGCACATTACTATTGCTCATAAAGCGGGTGACGAAGGTCGTTTGTTTGGTTCAATTGGTACACATGCAATTGCGGAAGCAATTACAGCGGCTGGTGTTGATGTTGATAAAAGTGAAGTTCGCTTACCACACGGTACGATTCGTCATTTAGGTGATTTTGAAGTTCATATCCATTTGCACGCAGACGTTAATGCAGTTTGTGCTGTTAAAATAACTGCTGAGGCTTAATTTCAGCTTGAAAGACGCAAGGTTTTAACTTTGCGTCTGACACTAAAATTTTATGCGAACACTTTATTCGTTTCTTTTTTATTGCTCAATTCCTTTCGTAATTTCACGTCTATTGTGGCGCAGTCTTAAAACCCCTGCTTATCATCAACGTATTTTTGAACGCCTCGGTTTTTACATAAAAAATTATTCACAGAATGTCATTTGGTTTCACGCGGTTTCTGTCGGTGAAAGTGAAGCTCTTTTTCCGTTGATTCACTTGATTCAAATGCGCCAGCCACAACTTCAAATTTTAATTACCACTACAACACCAACAGGTTCAGAAAGGGTTAAAGCTGTTTTAGGCGATAGCGTACAACACGTTTATTTGCCTTACGATTTGCCTGATGTGGTTGCTCGATTTTTAAATACATTTGAACCCAAAATGGCGGTGATTGTTGAAACTGAAATTTGGACAAATCTTTATCACGCTTGTGCTACAAAAAAAATTCCACTGTATTTAATCAATGCACGATTATCTGAAAAATCAGTGTATGGTTATCAAAAAATTCCTTTTCTTACAATGCCTGCGTTAAAAGCGATTACGAAAATTGCTACCCAAACTGAAGTAGATAAAGTACGTTTTATTGCAATCGGTGCAGATTCTAAAAAAGTAGAAAATCTAGGAAATATCAAATTCGACATCATAATTTCAAATGAAATTCTATTGGAAGGTCAAATTTTAAAAAATAAACTTTTCGCACAACGTTTTATTTTCTTAACCGCGAGCACACACGATGGCGAAGAAATTTTATTACTTGACGCGTATAAAAATTTAAAAAAACAAATTCCAGAATTATTGTTAGTCATTGCACCGCGACATCCAGAGCGTTTTGTAGATATTAAAAATTTGGCAAAAAGTGCCGATTTACAATTTATCTCGCGAACATCTGAAAATATTTGTAACAATCAAACAGATGTATTTGTAATTGATACGTTAGGCGAATTAAAATTGTTTTACGCTGCTGCCGATGTAGCGTTTGTGGGTGGGAGTTTCGTGCCAGTTGGCGGACATAATGTATTAGAGCCAGCCTCAGTTGGTGTACCTGTTTTATTTGGTTTGGAAATGAAAAATTTCGCGTTGATTGCTGAAAAAATGTTAGCCGCACAAGCTGCGATTCAATGTGAAAATATCACAGAATTAGAAAATAAAATTAATGAACTCTATAACCAACCTGATTTACGAAATCAGCTGATTTTAAATGCTAAAAACTTTGTTTTTCAAAATCAAGGCGCGACTGAGCGAATTTATGACCTTTTATTTTGAAATTTACAGAATCTAAAAATGAACATTCACAATACCTCAGGTAATGCACTAACTATGACGCCAAAGTAATTTTAAAGCGGTTAGGATTAAGTTAAAGAAATTTCATAGAAAATTTCAACTCAAAAAACCTATCCATTGTTTGATACGCAAAAAACTTCCTGTGATTTAGAGTGGCTTTCTTAAAAGATTTGGGCACAAGAATTGATTGGTGAACGAAAGGCGGTGATTTTCGAATCGGAAGCAACCCCCGAATTTCATCCACAATTTTTCATGGATAAAAACACGAAAAATGTGTTTGTGGTTTTGCTCTATGTAGAATGACTGCCGATTTTGAACACTTTGGGAGAAAAATAATGAAATTTCGTTACTAGGTACAAATGGTACTTTATGCGGTAAAAAAAATTAGAATCAAATCATAATGACTGTCTTTGCAATAAATTGAAATTGAATCTGTTGTGTAAATTTTAAAATTTTAACTTTCTTATATTAAAAACTATGACCCAAAAACTCTATATTCAAACGAACGGCTGCCAAATGAACGAATACGATTCGGACAAAATGCGCGACGTTTTGCAAGCCTCACACGGGTTTGAAATCACAGACGACCCGAAATTAGCCGATGTTTTACTTTTAAATACTTGTTCAATTCGTGAAAAAGCGGAAGAAAAAGTGTTTTCAGCCTTAGGCAGATGGCGAAAAATTAAAGATAAACGCCCTGACGTAATTATTGGTGTTGGAGGTTGCGTTGCCAGCCAAGAAGGTGCAGCAATTCAAAAACGTGCGCCGTATGTAGATATAGTTTTTGGTCCGCAGACGTTGCATCGATTGCCTCAATTATTGGATCAAGTTCGCACACAACATAAGTCTGTGGTCGATATTTCTTTTCCTGAAATTGAAAAATTCGACAATTTACCTGAAGCTAAAGCCGACGGTGTAAAAGCGTTTGTATCGGTGATGGAAGGTTGCAGTAAATACTGTACATATTGCGTTGTGCCGTACACACGCGGCGAAGAAATCAGCCGCCCGTTGCAAGACGTTTTAGCTGAAATTCGAGTGCTGGCAAAACAAGGCGTGCGTGAAATCAATTTATTGGGACAAAATGTGAACGCTTATCGCGGTGAAATGAAAGACGGAGAAATTGCGGATTTTTCATTATTGCTTCATGCCGTCGCGGCCATTGATGGCATTGACCGTCTACGTTTTACCACATCGCATCCGATGGAATTTACCGATGAATTAATTGAAGCATTCGCTCAAATTCCACAGCTAGTAAATCATCTTCATTTACCTGTTCAAAGCGGTAGTAATGCGATTTTAAAAGGAATGAAACGTGGTCACGTTATCGAAGATTACAAAGAAATCATCCGAAAATTGCGTATTGTGCGTCCTGATATTTGTTTATCATCGGACTTTATTATTGGTTTTCCTGGTGAAACTGACGTTGAATTTGAAGAAACTATGAATTTTATCGACGAAATGGGCTTTGATTTGTCATTTAGTTTTATTTACAGCGCACGTCCTGGAACACCAGCTGCGGAGTTTGCTGATGACGTGTCGATGGATGTAAAAAAAGTGCGTTTAGAGCGTTTTCAAAATCGGATTACCGAAATGGCGACTGCTATTGCTACAAACATGATTGGCACAACGCAAACAATTTTAGTCGAAGGACAATCAAAGAAAAATCCCCTTCAAATGCAGGGGAGGACTGAAAATAATCGCGTCGTTAATTTTATTGGACACCCGCGTTTGACGGGACAGTTTGTCGATGTTTTTATTGCTGAAGCGTTGACTAATTCATTGCGTGGACGGATGATTGATTTATCGTTGCCACAATGAATCTTATCGATATTCAACGTGTCTTTGAAACGGATTCACAACCAAGCGACGCGCAATTAGAATTGTGGGTAAATACGATTTTGGCAAAAACGGAAGACGACATAGAACTGACAATTCGTATTGTTGATGAAGCGGAATCCGCGCAACTTAATGAAACTTATCGCCACAAAAAAGGTGCTACTAACATTCTCAGTTTTCCATTTGAAGTTCCCGATGGAGTGGATTTGAATTTGCTTGGTGATTTAGTGATTTGTGCGTCTGTTTTAGAGTATGAAGCGGTTGAACAAAACAAACCATTGCATAATCATTGGGCGCACATTGTTATTCATGGTGTGTTGCATTTGCTCGGTTACGATCACATTGACGACATAGATGCCCAAGAAATGGAAGCTAAAGAAATGACTTTATTACAAACCTTATCAATTCCGAATCCTTACGAAGACAACCTTGACTTATGAGTGACGACTACCCTCCCAGTACACCACAAAAATCGTGGCTTGAAAAAATTAGCCATTTATTGACTGGTGAACCACAAGACGTTGACGATTTATTGGAACTTTTGCGCGAAGCAAAAGCGAGAAGTTTGCTGGATACCGATGCATTGTCAATGATTGAAGGTGTGCTGCAAGTTTCACAAATGCGAGTGCGAGATATAATGATTCCCCGCGCTCAAATGATGAGTTTACCAAAAGATGCCACGCTTGAAAGTATCTTACCACTCGTTACAGAATCAGGTCATTCGCGCTATCCTGTAATTAATGGTGATAAAAGCAAAGTGATTGGCGTATTACTAACGAAAGATTTGTTGGTGCGAGTATTTGAAAACAAAAATCTTACTGTTCAAGATATTATGCGTTCAGTTAGTATCGTGCCAGAAAGTAAGCGTTTGAATGTATTACTTAAAGAATCACGTACTAACGGAAATCACATGACTATTGTGGTTGATGAATATGGGCAAGCAGCAGGGTTAGTCACAATTGAAGATGTTTTAGAACAAATTGTGGGTGATATTGAAGATGAACACGATGATCACGACGATGAAAACTATCTATTTCAACGTAGCGAAAGCGAATATATGTTGAAGGCGTTGATGCCGATGGATGATTTTGATGCGTATTTTGAGACGCAATTGGCAACGGATGAATATGACACGATTGGTGGTTTTATTGTGAACCAGCTGGAACACATGCCACACAAAGGTGAAAGTTTGATAGTTGATAATTTGAAATTTGAAGTTATCAAAGCTGATAGTCGTCGCGTGTATTTAATTAAACTTAAAAGGTTAAAATAGTTATTCATGAATTCGTCTAATCCATTTGTTCCCCTGTACTTGAGCCGTAGAGCTATTAATCGTTTTTTACCTAATCCCCAAGCTGTTTCATTAGCGATTATTTTATTCGTCAGCTTTGTGCTGATTTATTCAATGTCGGATCTATTGCTCCCCGTTTTTGTGTCTATTGGCATTGCTTATTTGCTGGAAGGTATTGTTCGTAAAGCTGAAAACTTAAATGTATCACGTTTTCCAGCCGTGATATTAGTATTTTCATTGTTCGTCACCAGCCTTGCTTTCTTGTTATTTATTTTAATTCCGATTATTTCTCAACAAGCTGTGGAACTTGTGCAAAAAGTTCCAGACATTATTAGTCACGCGCAAACTGGGATTATGCGATTGCCAAAGCTATATCCGAAATTGATTACCGAAAATAAAATTCAAGAAATTCTCCTTGTTGGTCAAAATGAATTGCTCAGTTATAGTCAAAGTTTGTTATCGGTTTCAGCTGCGTCGGTGATGGGATTGATTAGTGCGATGATTTATTTATTTTTGGTACCAATGATGGTATTTTTTTTATTGAAAGATAAAGCATTGTTGATGGCGTGGTTCATGCAATTTATACCTACAGAACGGCATTTAAGCGTTGATGTTTGGCACGAAGTTGATACGCAAATTGGTAATTATGTGCGTGGGAAATTCGCCGAAGTATTGATTTTGTGTGCAGTCAGTTATGTGACCTATGCCGTGATGGGACTAAACTATGCGCTATTGTTAGCTGTTCTAATGGGATTACAGGTGATTTTACCTTACATTGGCGCAACCTTAGTGACATTTCCGGTTTTAGGTGTGGCATATTTTCAATTTGGTTTAACCAATGATGATTTTATGGCGATTGTGATTGCTTATGCGATTATTCAAGCCGTGGACGGTGTGTTACTTGTTCCATTATTATTTTCAGAAGCTGTAAATCTGCATGCAATCGCGATTATTGTGGCGATTTTGTTTTTTGGTGGTTTGTGGGGATTTTGGGGCGTATTTTTAGCGATTCCCTTAGCAACGGTTGTTAAAGCTGTTTTAACAGCGTGGCCGCGTGAGAGTCATACAATCGAATAATATGCGCGACCTTAAAAGATCGCGCTTGTAATGTTTTTTCTTGTGCTTTGAAACAATGCACCCATGCAGATGCGTCATCATTCCATTCCATGCCACCGTGCATTTTTAAAATCAAATCACGGTACATTTCCAAACTTGGATAGCCTTCTGCTTGTGCATCTGCATCAGTCATATCGCCTAAACGTTGTTGGTAAAGTTCAGTTACAACAAACGTTTTACCATCCAAATCAAATGTTTCGTTCGGATAACCATAAACGCCATTTCGGCGTTGTTGTGTTTTACGTCCCGTAATCGTCGCTTGGACAAGTTTTTCATGTGTAACAAGACGTTCAATCGAACACGTTTTTTTAGGATAATCCATGATTTTATAACTCAAGTTTAGTTAATGAGTAGTTATTGTGACTGAAAAATGCAATTTATCCCAATCAAACGATTCTCCTGGATCTGTTTTTCTTTCAGGCGCAATGTCAGAATGCCCAACGATATTCGTTATGCTCGGGTACGTTTTTTGTAACGCTGAAATAATTTTATTTAACGTTTCATATTGTTCTTTACGATAAGCGATTGTTTCAGAGCCTTCTAATTCGATTCCAATCGAAAAATCATTACAGTTTTCACGCCCTTGAAAACATGATACACCAGCGTGCCAAGCACGTTTGTTAAAGGGTACAAATTGAACGCATGCGCCATTACGTCGAATTAACAAATGCGCTGAAACTTTCAGAGTGTGAATCGTTTCAAAATACGGATGCACGTTTGGATTCAAGCGATTACAAAATAAATCTTCAATATAATCGCCGCTAAATTTATTTGGCGGCAAACCAATACAATGAATTACAATCAATTTAATGTCATTTTCGACAGGACGATTGTTAAAATTTGGTGAAGAAACGTGTGTAATATTAGTGAGCCAATGGTGTTTGATATTCATAATGATTTTAGATTTAAGCATTTGAACAGTATTTTAGCGGAGATATATCTTGATTTGCGATAAACTTACGACCAATCATTGATGCAAATTTATACAATTAAAAAATTATAGGATTTAATTAAAATGGCTACAGCAAAAACTACATCGATTACATTAAATGGTGCCTATATATTAGCGGCAGATGCCAGGATAACTGATTTTAAAACTGCCTTAGACAATTTTGTTAGCAAGAATCCATTGTTACAAGTAACTACCAATGATGTTGTAACCGACTCTCCTAGTTTAAAGGCATTTAAAGATGGCGCTGAATTATCAAAATCATTAAACATAAGTAAGCCTCTTACCTATTTTTCAAGCTTTGATAATAAGGCAGCTTCAGCTTTAACGGCGATTTCAAATATTGCAGTTGGATCTACTACCGATGCTATGGCTGACATTGGTAGTCCCGAAGTACTAGCAACCAAGCTAGCTGCCGTTCCAGGAACGTGGTCAGTAATCAGTTCTGTTGCTTATGATCCACTTGCCACAACACTACAAACAATTAGTTTAAAAAGTACCAATGGCTCAAAACTGACTATTACAACAGCCGTAAAAGATAACGACAATTCATCAAATAGTTATGAGTTTCTAAGTTCAGATAAAGCAGTTTCAGTTAAAACAGCTGAAACAATCAGTAACGCTGCACCTGTTGTGCCGGTAGTTTTGGATTCAAAAGGCAAACCAAAGCTCGTTAAGGTTGATACGACGATCAAACTCGCTTATGACGATAGAACTAATTCTATTATTTACACAAATTTAGGTGGTGTAGGGGTTTTAGATGACATTAAGGCAAGTCTTACGCAAATTAAGCACGCCATATTCACCACTAAAAGAGAAGTTTTATCTGCGAAAGTAAAATACAGTAACTCATTGAGTTATAAAGATAAAGATTATCAAGTCGATATTTCGAGCACCAAAGCTGTTTCATCGAATTCACTCACCCTGTCAACTTCAGGCACAACAAATATCGTTAATATTTCTACATATAGCATTTTATCGAAGGACTTTTCTATTTCGTTAACAGGAAAAATTCAAGAATCGTGGGGGGCAAATGGTATTACTGAAGTTATGACATTAAAAGACGTATTTTTGAACACGCCAGAATACAGCTTAAAAACTGCAAGTTTAATTTCCACAAACATTTATAGCAATGCTGATTACTTTACTAAAAGTGGTTTAACCAATCTCGATAGTTATAATTTAACCGATATGACCAAAATGAAAGAGGATGCTTTAGTAGGTCAGCCTGATGCAGAAAGTCCTATTCCCGCTCGCGTACTTCCTAAAATATTGTCAGGCGACAATATTATTACATTGAAAGAAGCCGCTACTGTTGATGGAGGTACGGGTAAAGATGTCATTACCGGGTCAGCTGGCAACGATTCACTTATGGGTGGTGAAGGAAACGATATATTAATGGGTGAAAATGGTAACGATACTGTTGATGGAGGTGCGGGTAACGATGTCATCACTGGGTCAATCGGTGACGATTCACTTCTAGGTGGGGACGGTTCAGATACATTAACGGGTGGAAAGGGGTCTGATGAATTTAATTTTAAAACCGCTGATTTTTTGGTAAATAAAGACGATGAGTTGGTATTCAACAAATCTGTCGATACGATTACGGATTTCAGTAGAAAGGATGGCGATTCTATTAACCTAAATGATTTGGGAAGTTTAGAATTCCCAAAAACATTAGCCGAAGCAAGAACCGCGAATATGCCACTTTTTTATATCAATGGCAATGTGTATTTTGATATAAATCCTAGTCCAAACATTTACACGTCAACGCTTATTATTAAATTAACAGGCAATCCAAAGGTAAATGACGTTCCCATAGTTGGCGGGGCAGGCAATGATAAACTCATTGGTTATATTGATGATGATGATCTTATTGGTAACGCAGGTTCAGATACATTAATGGGCGAAAATGGTAATGATACACTTACGGGTGGAGACGGTTCAGATAAATTAACCGGCGGAAAAGGGTCTGATGAATTTAATTTTAAAACCGCTGATTTTTTGGTAAATAAAGACGATGAGTTGGTATATAACAAATCTGTCGATACGATTACGGATTTCAGTAAAAAGGATGGCGATTCTATTAACCTAAATGATTTGGGAAGTTTAGAATTCCCAAAAACATTAGCCGAAGCAAGAACCGCGAATATGCCACTTTTTTATATCAATGGCAGCATCTATTTCGAGGGCGATTTAGATCCAGCAATTTACACGTCAACCGTTATAATTAAATTAACAGGAAATCCGAAAGTGAATGTCGATTTCAGTGATTTTGCTAGTTAACTTTTTTTAATTTCAACATAACCAAAATTCATGCAAGAAATTTATCAACCGCAACAAATTGAAAAAACCGTCCAACAAGCGTGGGCAGATTCCAAAGTGTTTAACGTCACCGAAAATCCTGACCAAGAAAAATATTATTGCCTGTCGATGTTTCCGTACCCCAGTGGCAAACTGCACATGGGGCACGTCCGTAATTACACCATCGGCGACGTAATTTCACGTTATCAACGCATGCTCGGCAAAAACGTGTTGCAACCGATGGGGTGGGATGCGTTTGGGTTGCCCGCTGAAAATGCCGCGATGCAACACAATGTTCACCCCTCCGATTGGACGTACAGCAACATTGATTATATGCGCGACCAGTTGAAACGCTTAGGTTTCGCTTACGATTGGGATCGTGAATTGGCGACGTGCGACCCAAGTTATTACAAATGGGAACAATGGTTTTTCTTGAAATTGTTGGAGAAAGGGCTGGTTTATAAAAAAACTGCACCCGTAAATTGGTGTCCGCACGATATGACCGTTTTGGCGAATGAACAGGTGATTGACGGCGGTTGCTGGCGTTGCGATACCAAAGTTGAACGCAAAGAAATCTCGCAATGGTTTTTGAAAATTACCGCTTATGGGGATGAATTATTGCAATCTCTGGAGAATTTAGACGGTTGGCCAGAACAAGTTAAAACCATGCAAGGGAACTGGATTGGGCGTTCGGAAGGCATTGAAATGGATTTTGTGGTGCCGAATGAAAATTCTGTCCGCATTTACACTACGCGCCCCGACACGTTAATGGGTGTGACGTATTTAGCGGTTGCAGCTGAACATCCGCTCGCGTTAAAGGCGGCTGAAAATAACGCTCAAATTCGTGCGTTTATTGACGATTGCAAAACGATGGAAACGTCTGAAGCCGCCATGGAAACGATCGAAAAACGCGGCATTGATTCGGGTGTTACGGCATTGCATCCGATTACGGGCGAATCGGTTCCTGTTTGGATTGCGAATTTCGTATTGATGAATTACGGCACAGGTGCCGTGATGTCAGTTCCTGCACATGACCAACGGGATTTTGAATTTGCGAAAAAATACGACATTGCCATCAAACAAGTCATTTTTTCTGCAAAAAATGAAAACGATGATTGCGCCGAACAAGCATTTACATTGAAAGGAGTTTTGAAAAATTCCGGTGAATTTGATGGTTTGAATTCACAAGAAGCGTTTGCCAAAATCGCTGAAACCTTGGAAGCGGAAGAAAAAGGCGTTCGTAAAGTGAATTACCGTTTGCGTGATTGGGGCGTTTCACGTCAACGTTATTGGGGCGCACCGATTCCTATTATTTATTGCGACGATTGCGGCACTGTTCCTGTTCCAGAAAAAGATTTGCCTGTTGAATTGCCGCGCGACGTCGTTTTAAATGGTTCACAATCGCCACTGGTCACGCATCCGACTTTCTCACACGTCGATTGTCCGAAATGTGGCAAAGCGGCAAAACGTGAAACCGATACATTTGACACATTTATGGAATCGTCGTGGTATTTCGCGCGTTTCGCCAGCCCTAAAGCCGATTCGATGCTAGACGAAAGCGCCAAGTATTGGTTGCCTGTTGACCATTATATTGGCGGCATCGAACACGCGATCTTGCATTTGTTGTACGCGCGTTTTTACACCAAATTATTGCGCGACGAAGGTTTAGTGGTTTGCGATGAACCATTCAAAAAATTACTCACGCAAGGCATGGTTTTGTTGGATGGCAGCAAAATGTCGAAATCCAAAGGCAACACGGTTGACCCACAAGGCTTGATTGAAAAATACGGCGCAGATACGGTGCGATTATTTATCATGTTTGCCGCGCCACCTGAACAATCACTCGAATGGTCAGCCGATGGCGTAGAAGGCGCGTCGCGCTTTTTGAAACGCTTGTGGCGACAAGTGTTTTTACATTCGGAACAAGTGCAAGGTAAACGCTATAAAATTCAGGGTGAATTAACTGATGAACAACGAAGCGTGCGCCGTTTTTTACATCAAACGATTCAAAAAGTCAGCCACGATATGGGCGTTCGAACCATTTTTAACACCGCGATTGCCGCAAATATGGAATTGTTGAACACGTTAGCGAAATTCACCGACGAATCGAACAACAGCAAAGCCATTCGTCACGAAATTTTAGACGCGATTACCTTGATGTTGTCGCCGATTGTGCCGCACATTTGCGACCAGTTGTGGCGCGATTTAGGACACGATAATTCGATTATTTCTGAACGTTGGTTGGAAGTCGATGAAAGCGCGTTGATTCAAAACTCGCTCGATTTGATGGTGCAAGTGAACGGAAAATTGCGCGGCAAAATTTCGGTTTCGGTAACGACCTCGAATGCGGACATTGAAACCGCTGCGTTAAACGATGCCGCTGTATTGAAATTTATCGACGGTTTGCCGATTAAAAAAGTGATTATTGTCGCGGGAAAATTGGTCAATATCGTCATTTAAGCGTTTGAAAATGGCGTATTTCGATAAGATGTACGCCATTTTATTTACAATTTTTATCCAAGCATACGCATTGCTGCGTTAATTCGTTGTCGTGATTGCGTCACAATATCCAAAGAAAAATCGGGATTTAATTTACTGTTTTTGAGTTTAGAGTAAGCAGGAATTACGTTGATGAACGGTAAATCTTTCGCTTTATCTGTGCCTAAATAGCTGTGAAATTTTGCTAAAATAACAACATCGATTAACGTCAAAGAATCTTCTCCGCTTTCGTAATACCAATTTTCAGCGTGTTTTGGAATTTCAATCAATTCGGTAGAGAAATTTAATTTTTCCAGTAAAAATGAACCTACACTTGGATTTAAATAAGGCATTATGTTCTGTAATTCAATCAAATCTGGACAGGAATCGGCATTTTTTTCGGCAAAATTAATTAACGGAATCGCCCCAATATCACAAATTAAACCCGCTAGTAACGCATCTTCTGGATTCGCCGCACCACATTCTTGTGCTACGACAAAGCTTAAACTAGAAATATGTACACTCTTTTTCCATAACGCCTGCATTTCTAACGTAAATTCTGGCGAGTTACTTTTAAATAATTGCTTCATGCTAATACTCATAACCAATTGACATGTCGCATCTAATCCTAAGCGAGAAACAGCTTCATGACAATTGTTAACGGGTTCTAAAGACGCATACAACGCGCTATTAGCTAATTGAATCAATCGTGTCACGATTATTGCCTCAAGTTGAATAATTTTAACGGCTTCTTTGACACCGATATTATTACTCATTGCTCTACGCAACTGTATGGCAACTTGTGGCAATGTCGGCAAACTTAATTTATTTCCCAGGCAGGCATCAGAAAAACGATTAAAAAATGGCGTATTAGGGACTTCTTTCGGAAAGGAGAAATCACTCTTAGCAGTTATAGGATTCTGCGTTTTTTTTCTACTTTCATTTACCCACCAATATGAAACAGAAATAGGAACGGTAAGAATGGTACACGATGATTTTGTCACAACAGTTGCACCATAAACCTTGCCACTGCTAATTGGTAAATTGGCTAAAGTAGAATTTTCATCAATACAATAAGATTTTTCACCGCTTAATCTAAATTCAACGGTTCCTTTTAAAAGGTAATAAATTTGGTCGCTTTTATCCCCTAAAATGAAAATCAACGATTCAGGTCCGTAACTAAACGTAGTTTGTTTGATTTTCTGAAGTTCATCATTTCTCAAATCTCGAATTGGTGCTAATTTTTTTAAAACCGTTAATGGTAATTTATTGTAGCTAACTGAAAGAGGCTCGGTAACACCAGTTTCTATAGTGGACCCTGAAATCCGGACAATAGTTTAAGCTATACTCTGTCGAAAAAAGAGAAGTGGCAAATGAGTGAAAGCAAGCGGAAGATTTTTACAGGATCACAAAAAGCTAAGATTGCCTTGGAA